>NZ_JBLYED010000003.1:0-382242 GCF_048515765.1 Pseudomonas sp. H11T01
ACTGGAAACAGTGCCCCCTGGCAGCGATCTTCACCTTGGATATAGCGCATAAGAAAAATGCCCGCATCTTGCGATGCGGGCATTTTCTTGAACCGGAGAGCAGATTGCTAGGTTTTCACACAATCTGTTTGAGCTGCCCTTTTTTATGGCCGTGCTCATCCAGGAAACCAACCACACATTGATTACTACAGACACTCAGGTACGTTCACGCCTTCGCTTTAATCGCATACAGCCCCCCAACAATCACCAACGCTGCGCCGACAACCACCCAGGTATCCGGGCGCTCCGCAAAAACGATTACACCAATCAAAGTGGCGAACACCAGAAGCGCATAGTTGAAAGGCTGCAGGGTAGAAGCGGTTGCGTATTTCAGTGCTTGAATGAAGAGAATCTGAGCGACTACGCCCGTCAATGACAGGACCCCCATCAAGAGGCCTTGGACCGGAGTTGGAGAAACCCATGCGGGTAGCCCCGCAAATGTGACCGTCAGGGCACCCACACTTGCCATAAAGAGCATGTTCGTAGCAAAGGAGTCGTGCTGGCTAATCCGGCGTGTCAGTACGTTGAACACCGCGAACGCTAAAGCAGCCAGCAGGGGAATCAGCGCCGCGAGTTCAAAAACGCCCGCGCCTGGTCGAAGAATGATCAGTGTCCCGGTGAACCCTATGGCGGCGGCAATCCAGCGCCGCAGACCTATGAACTCCCCAAGCACGGCCCTCGCCAATGCCAGTGCCATCAGCGGAAATACGGCATAGAGCGCATGCATTTCGGCCAGGCCCAAATATCGTAGCCCCACTGCAAACAGTATGGTTTCACCCACGGCTAACAGCGCTCGAATGATTTGGAGCCAAGGGTGCTTACTGCGAAATGACTCTTTGCCCCTACCTTGGTAGGCGGCATATCCGAGGGCAAAAACGACAAATACCCAATAGCGCATCATGACCAGTTGGGCAACCGGGAAGTCTTTGACAAGCACCTTGGTTAGTCCGTCCTGGCTCGCAAAGATAAGCATTGAAAGCAGGCATAAAAAAATCCCGAGTTGGGGCCTTGCGACCCCAGGACTAGCAACAACGGTGGGCGCAGTATTTTTTGTTCGGTCGCTCTTCAATCGCAACTCGGTCATGCCCTCCTCCTTAAAATTTCTGCGACAGCCCTTTTTTACTTCACCAGCCGCGTTTCTCTCGAAGGCCGGTAACCAAAATACGAGCTGTAGCATTTACTGAAATGGCTCGGGGAAACAAAGCCACATGCGACCAGCACATCAACCTGAGACAGCTCTGTGTGCTGAAGCAATCGCCGTGCTTCGGTAATACGTAGTTCCAGGTAATACCGTTGCGGTGTGGTACCCAGTTGCTCTTTGAACAAGCGCTCTATTTGTCGACGGGAACGTCCGGCATAGACCGCCAGTTGGTCCATTTGCAACGGCTCTTCCAGGTTGGCGTCCATCAGTTTGACCACCTCTTTGAGGGGGGCGCTCAACGAGATGTTCTGTGTCGGTTTGATACGCCGATACCGCGACTCTTCGAAAGACAGAATGTCTTCGATGCCTTCGACGAGCGCCTTGCCGTGCAGCCCCTTGATCCACTCAAGAGCCATGTGAAAAGCACCCGCTGGACTCGAAGCCGTGAGCCTGTCTCGATCCACGACAAATGCTTCACTGGTGACATGCGTGACTTTTGAAATTTCTGCGAGCGCAGGTCGGTGTTCGGGATGAATCGCACAACGATACCCCTCAAGCAAACCTGACACGCCCAAAAACCACGCCCCATTCCACAGCCCGGCCAGGGTGATACCAAGTTCCGATGCCGTTTTAAGGATGCTGATCAGCTCGTGATTGACTTTGAGTTCGGTGCGATAGCCGCCGCATATGACCAGCAAATTAAGGTCTTTGAGTGCTGCCACGTCCAAACGCGCATCCGGTCGAATGACCAGGCCAAGGTCGCTGGTAACCTCTCCGTCCTGCAACCCGAAGGTTCGTGAAGAGAACAACGTAGGCCGCAAAAGGTTGGCGGTGACAATCGTATCGAGCGCTTGCGTAAATGCAGGCAGCGAGAAGTGCTCGAGCAGTAAAAATCCTGCCCGAGCATGAGCCGTCGGCTCACTCCGAGTCTCTTCCAGATAGCGCAGGTTTTTACCTTTCATACACCCGCTGAAATCTCGTCGTTCGATCACTTTACGCCTCGCTTTTTTACACTGACGAACGCAGCCTTTGTGCAAATCAAGGTTGAATCTGCGTCTCCGAAGAATCAACCGCTGACGCCGTGACCAAACTGTTTTATGCGAGCTGGAACCCGTGAGCTAGAGGGTCTTTGTCATCGACGAAAATGGTGTTGTGGCCCGTCACCTCAGCCCAGCCGCTGACACTTGGATTCATGCCGTCGAAGGTTCCGACCTTTACCGACGCCTCCACTTTTCCTTCGTAGATTGTACCGATCAGACTTTCGAGTCGATAAACGTCGCCGACGTTCAGCCGACCTTTTCCGAAGAGCTGAGCCATCCGGGCCGAGGTACCGGTACCACCGGGAGAACGATCAATAGCTTTATCACCGTAGAACACGGCACAGCGTCCATGCACGGTTCTGCTCTGTGGTTTGTCACACCAGATGATGTGATGAACACCACTGATTCTGCTGTTCTCTGGATGCACTGGGTCACAAATGGCCGAGAGCGCTGCGCGCAGCTTCTGGCTCAACCCCACGATGTCCGCCGTCGTCTGCCCTTCGAATCCAGTCCAGCACTCCTGTGGTTCGACCACCGCGTAGAAATTCCCGCCGTAGGCGATGTCCACCGTAAACGTACCAATACCAGGTACTTCCACCACCACATCGGCGCTGTGCAGGTAGCTGGCTACGTTGAACAAGCGAATCGACTCAACAAATTCGCCGCCCATGGTGTATTCGACATCGACCCGTCCCGCCGGTGTTTCAATCGCCAGTTTTCCCGGCTCACGAGGTGTCACCAAGCCCTCTTCAATGACCACGGTCGATAATCCGATGGTGCCCGCTCCACACATCGGCAGACAGCCGCTGACTTCGATAAACAACGCACCGAAGTCGCAGTCATCACGTACCGATGGATAAACAATGACGCCAGACATGATGTCGTGTCCCCGAGGCTCGAACATCAATGCGGTGCGTACCCAGTCGTGGTCACGCACGAAAATATCGCGACGCTCCGCCATCGATACGGAGGGCATCAGCGGTGCTCCGCCCGCTACAACCCGAACCGGGTTGCCGCACGCGTGCGAATCAATGCAAAAAAAGCTGCGTCTCATACTGATGCCCTTTCAAAGGAGTTTGCTGGGGGAGTGACGCTGTAACGCGCCCCGTGACAGTCGATCCAACAGCAGCGCAATAGCGACAATGGCCAGGCCCGCTCGAAGGCCTAATCCCATCTCCATCCTGGAGAGGCCACGGGTAACTTCAGCCCCCAGACCGCCCGCCCCCACCAAACCTGCCAGCACCACCATCGCCAGCGACATAAGGATGCATTGGTTCAGGCCTACCAACAGCGTGGGTGCGGCAGTCGGCAGTTCAATTTTGAACAGAATGTCTTTAGGTGAAGCACCGGACGCCTGGCCCAACTCAAGGAGATCCTTGGGCAGCTGCTTGAAGGCCAGAGTCGTCAATCTGAGCATCGGTGGGATGCCGTAAACAATCGTTGCGATGATCGCGGGCACCCGTCCCAAGCTGAACAGCATCACTGCGGGGATCAGGTATACCCAGGGCGGCACCGTTTGCATGATGTTCAGAATCGGCAGCAACGCTTCATCTACACGCTTCACCCGGGCGGCCAGAACCCCAAGCGGGAAAGCAATGGCAACAGAGATCAGGACCGACACGCTGACGAGCGCAATCGTCTGGATGGACGCGACCCAAAGGCCAGCGAACAAACAGAAAGCCAACATCACCGCAGCGAAAACAGCGACTCGTTTATTGGCAAAAAAGAAGGCCGCAACGACGACAATACCGATGAACAAGTACGGATGGGGAGCAAGCAGCGCCCCCTCCACTGCACCGAGTACCGCCTCAATGACCTGACTTATCCCTTTGAACAATCCATGTAAATTAGTGTTCAGCCAATCAACGGCGGGAGCCAGGTAATCGCCTGGAGAAAACTGAATGTACGTTGTCATTGGGAAGCCCTCACCCGCGCCTGTGCGGCACTCTGCGCCAGACGATCCAGGATCATGGTCAGGATAACGATAGCGATGGCCGCGTTGATCGACTTGGCGATATCCAATGTACGGATGGAACCGTAAATCGCCTCGCCCAAACCGCCCGAACCCACAATGCCGGCGATGACGACCATACCGAACGCCATCATCAGGCTTTGGTTGACACCGGTCATGATGCTGGGCATGGCGAACGGTAAGCGGATCTTGAAAAACATCTGCATTCCAGTCACGCCGCTGGCATCTCCCAACTCGATGAACTCCTTGGGTGTCATGCGAATACCCAGGGAGGTCAGTCGTAGAGCTGGGGGAAGCGCGACGATAAAAGTCGCCAACAGCGCCGTGGCGGGGCCGTAGCCGAGCAGTGCAATGGCCGGTAGCAGGTAGATGTAGGGCGGCATCGTTTGGATCAAATCCAGACAAGGATCAACCACACGATCAAAGGCCGGCGCCAGACCGGCAATGACCCCCAGCGGAATCGCGACAGCCAGTGCCAGGACAGTCGCTGTGAGCACCAGGGCAAGCGTGCTGACTGTCTCTGGCCACAAGCCAATGATGTCGCAAAACAACAAGGCCAAACCTGCGAGAATCGCAAAGCGAACGCCAGCAACACGCCAGCCAATCAACGCCATGACAATCGCTACGACATAATGCGGTGGATAGGCGATGCTCCACAGGACGCCTTCGTAAATGCCCTTCAGCACCGCATTAACGGCATCGAACACGAACTCGCCATTATCCGAAAGCCATTCCAGCCCAGTATCAATGGATGCATCAAACTGACTGGAAAAATCCGGCGTGCTCATGCGGACGCCTCCATCGCACTGGGGGTTGGTACTGGCGCCATTTCGTTGGGAATACCTTGAACGCCACGCAGCAGATCACGCGGGGTAATGATCCCGACCACTGTTCCGCTTTCGACGACGGCAAGCGCGTCGCGCTCGGACTTCATCGTCAATCCGATAAGTTCATTGATATCGGCGTCAAGCGAGGTTTTGGTGAGCCTGGAAATATCGAAAGTCGGGTGTGCTGCCTTGTAGGCCTGGACCGACGTCATAACCGAATGAGCCTTGACCAGATGCAATCGGGAAATGCCGGCGACGAATTCCGCCACGTAGTCGTCAGCCGGATTGAGCACGATATCCTCGGCGGTGCCGACCTGAATGATTGCGCCATCCTTCATGATCGCAATGCGGTCGCCGATCCGTATGGCCTCGTCCAGGTCGTGCGTAATAAATACCGCGGACTTGCCCAGCTCCTTGGTCAGCTGGCGGAACTCATCTTGCAACTGTCGACGAATCAGCGGATCAAGCGCGCTGAACGGCTCATCCATCAAAATTATTTCTGGGTCAGCTGTGAGTGCACGCGCCAGTCCGACCCGTTGTTGCATGCCGCCGGACAGTTCGCTTGGATAGCGTGAAGTCCACTCGCTCAATCCAACCTTCGCCAGCGCCTGCTCGGCCACTTTGTAACGTTCAGCCTTGCCCACACCCTGCACTTCCAGGCCAAACGCGGTGTTCTCAAGAACCGTACGGTTAGGCAGCAAGGCAACGCTTTGAAAAACCATACCGATGTGACGCGCCCTCACCTCTCGCAGTTGTGCCGGCGACAAGGATGAAACGTCCTTGCCTTTGACCAGCACCTTCCCCGAGCTCGGGGTGATCAGCTTGTTCAGCAACCTTATAAGGGTGGATTTGCCACTGCCGGACAAACCCATGATGCAAAAGATTTCCCCCCGGCGAACCTGGAGACTGACATCGGAAACCCCGACCACGCAGCCATAGTTTTGCAGGATCTGGGTCTTTGAAAGACCCTGCTGGACAACAGCATCCATGGCTGCCGGTGCATTTTTACCGAAGATTTTCCAAACCGACTGGCAATCTACCAGCACTTCGTCAGTATTAATTGTGGCCATCGTCATTTCGCAATCCATCGAACCAGTTGTTTGCTGGCTTCTCTAATTAATCAAAGGGCGGCAGTGGCAAACAAACAAAACTCAATAGTTCTTGATATTTCCCCAACGATTTACAAGATCTGTATGGCTATCTATCCAGCCCTTGATAGCCTCGTCCATGGTCTTGCCATCCTTGATTTCAGCATTCATTGCGGTGATGTCCGTGATCGGCACATAAACGCTGGCCATTAGTTCGCGCGCACGCGGATTGGCTTCAGCGAAGCCTTTGTGTCCGATCCAGTAATAACCCTGCAACGGCGGAAAGACCCCTTTTGGATCTTTCAAGAACTTGAGATCAAATTTCTTGGTCATCCACGATGGATCCCAGACGGTTACCGCCACCCATTCTTTGCGGTCGACTGCCGACTTTAAAGCCGCCGTCATTGCCGAAGTACTGCCTTCGACCAGCTTGAGCTTGATGTCGTACGCTTTGACCACGTTGTTCGCGTCACTCATCAAGCCCGAACCCGGCTCGATGCCTATGATTCTGTTCCCCAGTTTGTCCGCGTTTGCATTCAGCTGTTCGATGGAGTCGATGTCTACGTAACTGGGTACTGCCATGCCCTGATATAGACCAAAGGAGACCGGTGACAGCTTCTCGATTTTGTTCTTGTTCTTTTTCCAATAATCGGCGGCGGCGTAATCAATCTGGGATGCCAACACCTGAATATCCCCCTTGCTGAGTGCAGCGTAGGCGATACCCCACTCGGAAAACTCCACGACTTTTACAGTGTATCCTGCGTTCTCAAGTACTTTCTTGGTGATGCCAGTAATAGGCACCAAGTCCTCCCAAGACATGGTGCCCATTACTATGTTTTTTTCTTCAGCGTGTGCCTGCAAACTCATCACGCCCACAAACGCGAGCGCGCAGAATGCCTTCCAGATATTTCTCATGGATTATTCCGTTCTTATTAGTGACTTGTTAAACGGCCTTTATTGGAAAAGCCGACGACTTAAACTTGTTAACCTTCTCGCCCGGCCCAAAACTCATGCCAACGAATGACCGAGCTGACGCCCAGCTTCGTTATTATCTTGGGGGGGAGCCTGCTGGGTCCTGGCGCCTGATTGAAACTATCCAGAATTTCAGAACGTATACCCGAAGCCAACTCCGCCGCCATTACACCTGCCAGGGTGCTTTTCACAGTACCCAGTCCATTTTCGCAGCAAGCCGAGTAGAGGTTTTCTTCGATCTCGCCAAATGCCGCGGCGCTGTTACGACTCAAGCAGAGTCGGCCAGCCCAACTGAACTCCAGCGCAGTGGATTTCAGTTCGGGAAAGCGTGCATCCAAGGAATGTCGCTGTTCTTTGGCAACCGCAGCTACACGCTCTGGGGTGACCTGGATACTCGGGTCATAGGTGAACTTTGTCCGGATGACGATACGTGAGAGACCGTCTGTAGAGATTTTACGAACAGTCGCTCCCATTGGATCAGCCGGCAACAATGCCCACTTGGCTCTACCCGGCACGTCTTTCTTGAATGCATCATCACTGTACGCTGCCGTCATGGAGGCGTACGTAAAGACGTGCAGCAGGCGTCCTTGATAATGACCAAAGTCTTCAATGTGGCCGTTGACCCCAAGAATGACCTTGGGTGCGTGCACCGTCCCGTTATGAGATCGAGCGATCCAGCCGCTACCCTGCTTCGACAATTCAATAACTGGAGAGCGCTCAAAGAGAGTGATTTTCCCTTCCAGCCCTGCTGCCAGGTCTCTGATGTACTGTGCGGGTTGAATCAACACTGCGCCGGGCGTGTAGATCCCACCGTGGTAATAGGTGGACCCGGTGATTTCGCGCATTTGCGTGGCATCAAACATCTCGAACTTCTCGCCGATGCGCTCAAGGGATTGTGCGTAATTGACGTTCAGCTTCAATCCCCGCTCAGTGGCGGCCGCGTTGATCTTCCCGGAAGGATCGAAAGTGTCGGCAGACATGCCGTACTCCCGTGCAGCTTCAGCGGCAAAAGCAATCGCAAAACGATTTTGCGTGATTTCCAGCGCCGTTGCAGACTCACTCGCCACGGAGTATTCCCCAGACGACAGACTATGCGGCACATCAATCATGAAACCAGAGTTTCTGCCCGCTGGCCCCTTGGCGACTTCATGAGCATCGACCACAACAATGCTGTCACCCGGGTGTAGCTGTGAAAGTCTGCGAGCGGCGGACAGGCCGGCAAAACCGGCCCCGATAATCAGCCAATCCGCCGTCACGTTTCCATCAAGCATGCGGACAGGCGCAGTGCGTGCGGAAATCGCCTCCCAACCTGAAACCCCGGTGTCTACCGGCAGGCGCTTGATGGTATGGGTGCTCATTTTTCGGTCTCTTCATCCGACCGATCAGACACATCGATCCAGATTGTTTTGATTTCGGTGTACTGGTCATGGGCGAAAATGGATTTGTCCCGACCACCGAAGCCCGACTCTTTGTAGCCGCCGAATGGCGTCGATGCATCACCCTCACCAAAGCAGTTCACGGTGACGATGCCGGCGCGAATTTCCCGCGACAACTTGATCGCCCGCCGCAGGCTGCCGGTATAAACCGAGGCCGCCAAGCCGTACACCGTGTCATTGGCCAGCGCAATGGCTTCGGAAATCGTGTTGAAGGTGGTGACCGAAAGAATCGGGCCGAAGATCTCTTCCTGGAACAGCCGGTTGTCTCGACCAACACCGTCAATCACCGTTGGCTCTACAAAGGCACCGTCTTTGGTCGCGCCACCGTAAACCACTTCAAGCTTTCCGGCGGCGGCGTGCTCAAGGTACGACTTCACTTTTGCGAAATGCTCAGGGCTGACCAGCGACCCTACGCGGTTTTCCGGATCGAGTGGGTCACCCATTTTCCATTCGCGGATGTAGGCGCCCATGCGCTCCAGCAGCTCGTCTTTAACGGTCGCATGGACGATCAGACGTGAAGTCGCGGAGCAGTTTTCGCCCATGTTCCAGAACGCGCCGTTGACGACATGCTGAGCGACGAGATCCAGGTCTTGGGCATCGTCCATCACCACGGCCGGATTTTTCCCGCCGCACTCAAGGACGATGCGTTTCAGGTTCGAATCGGCGGCGTAATGCAGGAAACGGCGGCCGGTCGCGGTGGAGCCGGTGAAGCTCACCATGTCGACATCGTTATGCAAGCCAATGGGCTCACCGACCTCTTTGCCCGTGCCGGTGACAATGTTGAGCACGCCAGCGGGAACGCCCGCTTCAAACGCCAGCTGAGCGACACGCAACGTGGTCAGCGACGTTTGTTCAGCAGGTTTGACGATGACCGAACAGCCCGCAGCGAGCGCCGGGCCGATTTTCCAGGCCAGCATCAGCAGCGGGAAGTTCCAGGGCAATACGCAGCCCACCACGCCGATCGGCTCCCGAACTACCATGGTCAGCGCGTCGCTGCCAACCGGGGCGGTGTTGTCATAAATCTTGTCAATCAGTTCTGCGTGCCAGCGGATCGTGTGGATGGTGTCCGGGATGTCGACCAACTGACATTCACTGACCGGTTTGCCGCTATCGAGGCTTTCGAGGACGGCCAGTTCGTGTCGATGGCTTTCAAGCAGGTTTGCAAACTTCAACAGAACCGCTTTGCGCTCCCGAGGAGAAATAGATCTCCAGCGTCCATCCTCAAAGGCCTCCTTGGCATTGCTCACCGCGAAGTCGACATCATCGGATGAACAAGCTGCGACGTCGGTCAAAAAGTCACCGGTCGCCGGATTGTTCGTGGCGAAGGTTTTGCCAGAGATCGCGGGTTTAAACGCGCCATTGATGAACGCCTTGGATGGCAACGAAATATCTTTGGCCAGAGCGGCATACTCGGCCTTGCTCAGAAGATCACCCATGGCTGGCTCCCGAAGAAATGTTGGCTACGTTACGTTTGAGTTCAGTAATGACCGACGCGAAGCGCTGCTTTTCGTCCGTTTCAAGTGGCTGCAATGGCAGGCGCACGTTACCGACTTTCAATCCGGCAACTTCGCAGCCGTACTTGATCGACTGCACGAACTTGCCACCGTCCAGGGCATTCATCAGCGGCATCATTGCCGACATGATTTGACGGCCTTTGTCGAAGTTCTTTTCGATCACGCAGGCTTCATAAAGCGCAACGTGTTCCCTGGGCAGGAAGTTGGAACCTGCGCACACCCAACTGCGGGCGCCCCAGGCAAAAAACTCGAGGGCCTGGTCGTCCCATCCGCAGGACAAGGCGATGTTGGGGAACTGCCGGGCCAGCATATGCACCTGGCCCATGTCACCGGAACTTTCCTTGATGGCGACGACGTTTTTCGATTGGCTGACACGCGTGAAATATTCTTCATCCATCGAAACGCACATGCGGCCCGGATAGTTGTAAAGCATGATCGGCAAGTTCGCTGCGCGATCGATAGTGAGCGCGTGAATCGCGTTTTCCTGTGAGGTTGGCAGCGCGTAAGGTGGGGACGTGACGAGAATGGCGTCCGCTTTGATCGATTTGGCATCCTTGGCGTACTGAACCGCATCTTCGGTGCGAATCGC
Source organism: Pseudomonas sp. H11T01 (assembly GCF_048515765.1). Classification (NCBI taxonomy): domain Bacteria; kingdom Pseudomonadati; phylum Pseudomonadota; class Gammaproteobacteria; order Pseudomonadales; family Pseudomonadaceae; genus Pseudomonas; species Pseudomonas sp. H11T01. Next base: position 10,619 of record NZ_JBLYED010000003.1, read on the forward strand.
CCCGGTACTGACGATCAGTTGCACCCGAGTGCCGATCACATCTTTGGCGTAGGCCGCCAACTCGGTGCGTTCTTCCGAAGTCTGCGCGTAATACTCGCCGGTCGACCCGCCGATAATGATGCCGTGTACCTTCGCCTCAATCAGCGACTCCAAAACTTCCGAGTACACATTCCAGTCAATCTCCCCATCAGAGTTATAAGGCGTTACTGCTGGCGTATAAATACCTTCAAATTTCAAGATAAATGCTCCGAATGCGAGTTAGGTGGAAGATCAACGAGCGCGTCAGCTTTGATGCCTTGAGGCGCGATAAAAATCTCCATGTTTTCACAGGACAGTTCCCAATGCTCAAACACGAGATCAACTACGGCACTTTGGCTACTGTTGAATCCAGACTGGCATGGGCCAAGAAGGCGGTCAATAGAGTGTATTTCTGGCGTATACATTTCTAGAAGGATGCTTCACTCGTCCTAAAAAATAATTTTCCCTTTGTTTTCAATGATTTGAAATTTCATCATCAGCGCCGCGACGTCAATCGATAACATTTGTTTATGCATTGATAAGAGTAAATGTTTCTTGTTGATGCATGATTGCCGTCGTAGCCTTACAACAGCGATATTCTACCGACGAATTGGATAAGCGAATGTCTCGTACATTCGTTCCATTAGTTAGGATCTGTTTGTCCGGGCTCAAATAAGGTGCTGTAGAAATATTGCTATTGATGCAAACATCGGCAGTACAGAATTGTCTGCCTTAGTAACGACTCGAACGAAATGAGTGCACGGATGGCGCCACCATCCAAGAAGGCACATCTTTCGTAAGGCGCTTCCTGGACGTGGCAAACCGTTCCGGTTCGCGGATAGAAGCAGCACAGTTTGATGGCTTGCGTCCACAGACGGTACTGCGAACTCAAGACCGTTTAGCCTCATTTCGCTGAGCAGGCTGAACGTGTCGCCCCCCCTTGGTATTTTGGAGTGTGTTGACCGTGAGCACTAAATCGGCAGTTTCAAATCTTATTGCGCAGCGCAAGCCTGACCATGCGCTGCCAGGTGCCCTCTATAGCGACCCAGATGTTTACCGGCAGGATCTGGAACAGATCTGGCACAAAAGCTGGATCTTCGCAGGGCACACATTTGAGCTGGAGAAATCGGGTCAGTACCTGTCGCTGCAAATCGGCGATTACCCTGTCGCTATCGTGCGCGGCGCAGACAAGCAGATTCGTGCATTCCACAACGCCTGCCGTCATCGCGGTTCCAAGGTGTGCCCGGAAGCCAGCGGCAAAGTCGCCAAGCTGGTGTGCCCTTACCACAAATGGACATTCGAGCTGGATGGCAGACTGCTTTTTGCCGGGAACATGGGGGAGGACTTCGACAAGTCTCAGCATGGGTTGAAGTCCGTGCATTGTGAGGTCGTCGAAACGTACATCTATGTGTGCGTCTCTGAAGTCGCCCCAGATTTTTCGTCGTTCAGAAAATCCGTTACTCCTTTCGTTGCGCCTCATAACCTGGACGACTGCAAAGTCGCGTTTGAGTCGAACATCATCGAGAAAGGCAACTGGAAACTGGTTTTCGAGAACAACCGTGAGTGTTACCACTGCGATTTTACTCACCCGGAATTGATGCACTCATTCGTCGACAACCCATCAGTGGGTGGCGCCGGCGGCGATGAGGATCTTGAACTCAAAGAGCATTGGGATCGTTGCGAAGCAGCAGGCCTGCCCAGCCAATTGGTCATGGACGAAGACGGTCGCTTCCGCATGACACGCATCCCCCTTTTTTCCGGGGCCGTCAGCTACACAATGGATGGCAAGCCTGCGGTTGCTGGTCGCTTGGACACAACCGGTGAAGCCAACATCGGTGCGCTGCTTTATTTCAACTACCCATCAACCTGGAACCACTTTCTGGGCGATCACGCGCTGAGCTTCCGCGTTCTGCCCATCGGTCCGGGCGAGACGTTGGTCACTACAAAATGGATCGTCAAGAAGGACGCGCAGGAAGGTGTCGACTACGACATCGATCGCCTGACCAAGGTTTGGCTTGCAACCAATGACCAGGATCGCACCTTGGTGGAAGGCGCACAGGTCGGGGTCAGCTCCCCTGCTTACGAGCCTGGCCCGTTGTCGGTGGCCAGCGAAATCGGTGTGTGCCAGTTTGATGATTGGTACTGCAAAACGATGCTTGAGCAGCTCAATGACACGATCCCGTTAAGATCTGTCGGCTAAGTGCAACACTGCCGGTGGTGAGAACCACGAATGATCACCACCGGCACACCCAAACCTCTCCCCCCCCTCAACCCGAGTCACTGCTCAGCCAGTACTCCTTTCTTCTAAACGGCTCAGGAAAACTGGGCGAGAATCCAGTCTCGTAGCCGACAACAGGCGTCGTCATTGACCCGATCTTCACGGAATGTCAGATAGTGCTGGCTTTCATGGAGAACCACTTCTTCTTCGATCGGACGAATCAGCGTGCCGTTTTCGATCAGGTTTTCGACCAGGTGATTCCATCCCAGCGCTACACCCTGGTGTGTCAACACCATGCTAATCACCAGGTTGTAGTCATTCGCGTTGAAAACGTGAGGGCTGTCGTGGGGCCGTTTCTCGATATCAACATCGTGATAAGCCAACCAAACGCCCCAATCAACGTGCTCCGCTACCTGGGATCTGCCATAGGGGCTGAGGTTTAGCAAAACCCCGTCGCGTAATGCTTCCAAGCTGGAAAGCTCAGGATGCTCCTCTTTATAACGAGGTGTGCACACCGGGTAGATGACGTCATGAAACAACGGATAACTACGGTAGCCATCCTGAATCCTGGCCATCTTGGTGATGAAGATGTCCGGAGTTACACCCGGTTCCATCGACAAAAAGTTTTGAGTGGTCACCAAGTTGAGATCGATGTCTGCATTCGTAGTGAAAAACCCTGGCAGCTTGGCTGCGAGCCAGAGGGCTGAAAACGCTGGAGAACAGCAAAGCGTCAGAGTGCGCTTGCCTGAATTATTGGTGCGAATACGCTCCGCCGCCTGGGAAATATTGACGAAAGATATCTGTGCAGCATCAAAAAATATGGTTCCGGCTTCCGTTAACTCGACCGCTCGACCCACCCTCTTGAAGAGATCCACCCCAAGGTATGCCTCCAGCTCCCGAATCTGACGACTGATTGCCGCCTGAGTAACGCAAAGTGCTTCTGCCGCACGCGTAAAGCTCTGATATTTGGCGGCGGCTACGAATGACTTCACGGCTTTCAGAGACGGCATTTTCAGCAGCGTCATGTCTGGATCGATGTGCTTAACCATAACCTAGAGTATTCAATGTCCGGTTCGGGGCCCCCGGGAGGGCCTTAAGGGATGAGATCGGTGGGAGGGTTCCACCTAGAGCGCACGCTTGAGAGTAGCTGAAAGGGAGGGTCTACAACAGGGGGAGCGCCGCTTTACTTAATAACAAGCACTCGCGGCGTCGTAAATGGATATCAACGCAGGATCGATAACATAGCGTTATTGATTGACCAGAAGAAATGTTGTTAGACGTTGACTCTATTAGGTAATAACTTTGTTCTCAAGGAACTGCTCAATTCAGCGCCGATAAAACAAAAATAATAAACATCACATTATAAAGAGGATGGTCAAAATGACTAATTCCCACCCTTTCTCCCAGCTTGACTGCCCCCACAAGCACCGCCTTAACTGATCAAGAAACGCACACCTAAATTCTTGATCTTACGTCGTAATTGCAGCAGGAGGGGTTATGAGTCTTGGTGACGAGATACTCTCGGTAAAAAACATTTACAAAGTCTTTGGCCCCCAGCCGAAGCTCGCGATGGAGATGCTGGCTCGCGGTGCTGACAAGAATGAAATTTTCAGCAAAACCGGTCAAGTCGTTGGCGTTTTTAATGCCAGTTTCTCCGTAAAACGTGGAGAGATTTTCGTCATCATGGGACTTTCCGGTTCCGGGAAGTCGACGATGGTGCGGTTGTTCAATCGACTGATCGAGCCAACCTCCGGAACCATTCATCTAAACGGCCAGGAAATTACCGGTCTGTCGGACGCTGATCTCCTCAGCGTTCGTCGCAAAGACATGAGCATGGTGTTTCAGTCGTTCGCCCTGATGCCCCACATGAGTGTGATCGACAACGTTGCATTCGGTCTGGAAATCTCGGGTGTCCAGGAGAGTGAGCGACATAAACGAGCACTCGAGGCACTCAAACAGGTGGGACTCGATGGCCACGCCTACAGCTATCCGCACCAACTTTCCGGCGGTATGCAACAGCGGGTAGGCCTGGCCCGAGCGCTGGCCAACGACCCCGCCATCCTGCTGATGGACGAAGCCTTCTCGGCACTCGACCCGTTGATTCGCCACGAAATGCAGGGCGAACTGATCCGCCTGCAGGCAGAACAACATCGCACCATTATCTTCATCTCCCATGACATTGAAGAGGCGATTCGCATCGGTCATCGCATTGCGATCATGGAGGGTGGCCGGGTAGTACAGATCGGTACCCCGCAAGAGCTGCTGTGCAACCCCGCGAACGATTACGTCAGAGCTTTCTTCAAAGGCTTTGATGCCTCGAAGATCCTCAAGGCTGGTGATGTTGCCAAAATCTGCGCAGAGCATCCGTACGCCATGGATCAATCCACTCCTACGCTGCGCGACGATGTACTCCTGCAGGACGTCTTTCACATCGTTGCTGATGCCGTTAATCCAGTTGCCGTGCTGGATCGCCAGGGTGTGTTCAAAGGCACGATCTCCAAGAGCCTACTGCTTCAGACAATGAGCCGACACTAATAGGCTCTATTTGCTGGCTTGCCAGGCAAGGACATTCAGGTGATTACATGAACGAATTCAATTTTCTAGACCCATTTCAATCCATCAACGTCCCTTTGAGCCAATGGGTAGAAGTTGCCCTGAATTTTCTGGTTCATAATTTTCGCGAGGTTTTCCGCTCAATAAGATGGCCAATCGACCAGGTACTTAATGGTATTCAGTTCGGATTGTTGGCTATTCCTCCGTCAATATTCATTATTATCGCGACGCTCTTCGGCTGGCAGATAGGAGGGAAAAAGATAGGAATACTTTGTTTCGTCACCCTCACCCTCTTAGGAGTGATCGGCGTATGGAATGACGCCATGATCACCCTCGCTCTGGTACTCACTTCACTGTTTTTCTGTGCAGTTATTGGCATACCGCTAGGCGTCCTGTGTGCCCGGAGTGACCGACTGGAAATGCTTCTGCGGCCGGTACTCGATGCAATGCAAACACTGCCTGCATTTGTTTATCTGGTACCCGTGGTGATGCTGTTTGGTATCGGCAACGTACCGGGAGTACTGGTCACGATCATCTTTTCGGTGGCACCACTGGTCAGGCTTACAAATCTGGGAATTCGCCAGGTACCGGAGGACAAGGTTGAAGCAGCCCGCGCTTTCGGATGCACCCCACGCCAAATGCTGAGGCGAGTTCAACTTCCTTTAGCTGCACCGACGATCATGGCGGGTCTGAATCAGGCATTAATGTTGTCACTTTCCATGGTGGTGATCGCATCAATGATCTCGGTTGGCGGGTTGGGAATGATGGTACTGCGCGGGATTGGCCGCCTTGATATGGGCTTGGCAACTGTCGGTGGATTGGGGCTGGTATTGCTGGCGATTTTCCTCGACCGACTGACCCAGGCAATGGGCGAACGCAGTAACAGGGCAACCAAAGGTGAGCACTGGTACCAGACAGGCCCGGCGGGTGTCATTTATCGCCTGAAGAGAAAAAACGCTGTTACGAAAATAGAAGCCAGTCCCAAAGAGAGCTAACTCCGCTAAGCGGCGCGTCGTGAACCAAAAGAAATGCCAACTTCTTTAATCCAGCCAAGGCAAACGATAATGAACTTCACAACCTTCGGAATAAAACAGAAATTCATTCACTCTGTGGCACTTTTAGTACTAGCGGTTTCCCCTGTTTTCGCATCAGCCGCCACGGCGCAGGAGCCCGGAAAAGGGGTATCGATCACCCCAATTTTCCCGTCAATTGCCGAAGAGCGATTTCGCGGAGAGATTGCAATGGCGGGGCTCAAGGAATTGGGCTACGACGTTCAGACGCCTAAGGAAACCGAATACTCCACCATGATGATTGCAATTGCCAATGGTGACGCTGATTTCTCGGTTCATCTGTGGGAGGAGCTACACAAATCTTTCTACGAGAAGGCCGGCGGCGATGAAACGATGGAGAAAATCGGCAATATTATGCCGGGCGTACTACAGGGCTACATGATCGATAAGAAAACGGCTGACCAGTATCACATCACCTCTATCGATGATTTGAAAAAGCCAGAGATTGCCAAACTGTTCGATAGCAACGGCGACGGTAAAGCGGACCTGACAGGTTGCAACCCCGGTTGGGGCTGCGAGCTGATCATTGCCCACCATATGAAAGCCTATGGCCTGGAAAAGACCGTATCCAATAACCAGGGCTCCTATTTTGCCCTGATGGCCGACACCATTGCTCGTTACAAAGAAGGCAAGCCAATTCTCTATTACACCTGGGTACCTCAGTGGATCTCCGGTGTTCTGGTCGAAGGTAAAGATGTGGTTTGGTTAACCGTGCCGCGTACGGATCTCCCTGGAGGCAAAAACGATACAAACACTACCTTCAATGGTAAAAACCTTGGTTTCGCGGTAGACACTGTCAGAGCGGTCATCAACAAAGAGTTCGCCGAGAAAAACCCGGCGGCCGTGAAGTACCTGTCTGAAATGCAGATCACTACCGACGATGAAAGCGCGCAAAATCTCAAAATGCACAATGGTGAAAAAAGTGCAGCTGACATTACTCGCCACGCTAAAGAATGGATCGCGGCCCATCGCGCGAAATACGACAGCTGGCTGGCAGACGCACGCGCCGCGGCAAATACCGCCACTGCAAAGAATTAGTCCCTTCATTTAAATCTGCATAAAAAGTTGCTCTTCCCCGGGCAACTTTTTCATCCGTTTCGGCGTTCATCTATCAGGAATCATGAAATGCAGTTGTATTCATTCGTCCAGAATTTCAGTTACCAGGACGCGCCCCTGCATACACGCGAGTTGGTTAAAACTTGCCTGCTCGACATCATTGGTGTGGCCGCCGGTGCTCGCGACAATCAAACCAGCGCAATGCTCAAAACCTACGCTGACACCCACTACGCTGCCAACAAGCTGTCCAGCCGCCTTTGGTTCGACGGCAGAGCCGTACATCCATTGGGTGCCGCGTACGCAGGCGGTTTCTGCGTTGATAGCCTGGATGCACATGAAGGTCACTTCACCTCCAAGGGGCATGCGGGTGCAACCGTTGTCCCGGCCATTGTTGCGTTGGTAGACGCGTTTCGCAGTCAGGGCAACGACATCAGCGGCGAAGAATTCCTCAGCGCACTGTGCATCGGTTACGAGACCGCCTTGCGGGCGGGCCAGGCATTGATGGCCACGGCCCCGGAATATCATGCCTCAGGTGCCTTTTCCGGGATCGGGGTCGTTTGCGCTGGCGCCCGCCTGCTGAAGCTTGATGAAACGACGTTCCGTCATGCGCTGGGTATCGCGGAATATTTTGGCCCGAGATGCCCGATGATGCGCCTGGTGAGCTTCCCAACGATGTTGCGTGATGCGCACGGTGCCGGGGCGTATGCCGGACTGAACGCTCTACTGATGGCACAGCTCGGTGTCACCGGAGCTCCAGCCGCCACCGTTGAACCTTTGGAGATTTCCACTTTCTGGGAAGACATCGGAACCCGCTGGGAGATCGACGAGCAATATTTCAAACCGTGGCCCGTCTGTCGCTGGGCTCAACCGGCACTCACCGCCATGACCGATTTGATGCGTGCGCATCCAGTCATCGCTGCGGAGTTGATCGAAACCATTGATGTCGAAACGTTCCACGAGTCTGTGTGCTTGCAGGGGCATTTTCCGAAGAATGCGGACGAAGCCCAATATGCGCTAGCGTTCCCGCTGGCTGCCTTGATCGTTCGCGGGAAGCTCGGGCCAAAAGAGGTCACCGGGGATTCCATTCATGCGCCGGACATCTTGAACATCAGCGGGAAGATAACCCTTCATGAGGCGCCCGACCTGTCCGCCAGGTTCCCTGAGGAAATTCTCTCCCGCGTCACAGTTACCCTGAAAGACGGCACGCGTCTTACGAGCCCAACCGCGACGGCCAAGGGCGACCCCGGCAACCCGATGTCGAGTGACGAACTTACCGCTAAATACCATTTACTGGCGGATGACAGCTTGGGAACCACGCTCAGCAATACCATCAAGAACAGTGTTGAAGCATTGCCCGGCAGTGATGACTGCCAATCATTCTTTGATTTGTTGCTGTCCGCTCCAAAAATCGCTGTCTAAATTCCGCAACGGTTTCTTGGCTATTCGTTCAGGGGTCAAAGAGGATTTATGCCATTCGTATTCGAGAGCGTGCTTAAAGACAAGAATATGGGGTACTCCTATACGGCTGAGAAACCATTGAAGCCGCAGGCGGTGACTCGTGTAGCTTTCGTGCTTTTGAACAATTTCTCGATGATGTCATTTACCGGCGCTATCGATGCGCTGGTGACCGCCAACCTGATTAGCGAGACACCAGCGTTTGAGGTGTTGACTGTCGGCATCAAGAGCCGTCTGGTAATGAGCGATCTGGGAATTGCAATTTCAGCAGACCTGGAGCTATCACAATTACCGGATCGTATCGACGTTCTCATCGTCGCCGGTGGTTTGCGAGTGAAGCTGATCAGCGACCCGCTATTACGGCGCAAGCTACGTAACGTCGCCTCTCTTGGCGCGACCATGGGCGGTTTGTGGAACGGCGCATTTTTCCTGGCAGAAGCTCAGCTCATGGACGGTGTCGAGTGTGCCTTCCATCCCGATGGACGAGCGATGATGGAGGATGTTTTCCCCAAAGTGCTGGTCTCTTGTCGAACGCACGTAATCGATCGAAACCGTATCACATGCGCCGGCGCCAGCAGCTCGTTACGCATGATGCTGGAGCTCATCACCGCTAAACAAGGCGTGTCGCTGACCCATGCTGTCGAGGAAATACTCAGTTGTGATCAAACCACTGAAGTCTCTGGGATATCGACGGTCATAGTTGACTCTGACCCCACCTTGCCACAAACCCTGAAGCTCGCTTTAGAACTGATGCAAAAGCACATCGAAGAGCCGTTATCGATCGACGAACTGGCTGAGTGTGTGAACATTTCCCGACGACAATTAGAGCGTCGCTTCTGCCGTTTCGTGGGTGCCACGCCCACACGCTACTACCTTGAGCTGCGCTTGACTCGTGCGCGTCAGCTTATTCTGCAGAGCAATCGGCCGATCACCGATATCGCGATTGCGACCGGCTTCTGTAGTTTCGCCAACTTCCATATGCGCTTTCGTGACTTCTTTGGCGTAGCGCCAAGCAGTTATAGAGCAACGTATGAGCGCAGGCGTTAAGTTTCGAAACCCGGGCACGCGAAAAACATACGAAACCCGCACTGTCTAAGCCGAGTAAACGATGGCTAGGATTATCGATAAGGATTACCGAGAACTATGAATGCTCCATCGCCGGTGTTGGTACCCACGGCTAACCACAGCGAGCGGATGTCTACACGCATCGCCTTCCTTATCGCGGGTTTACTCATGTCCACGTGGGCGCCTCTGGTCCCATTGGTTAAAGCACGCGCAGGCCTGGACGATGGTGGCTTGGGCTTACTTCTTCTGGGCCTTGGCGGTGGATCTATTGTGGCCATGCCCTTCGCTGGTTATCTCACTGCACACTATGGATGCCGACCGGTCGTAATCTGGGCGACGATTGTCTTGTGTGCCGTTCTTGCGCTGTTGAGCACCTTGGTGTGGCTGCCGGGTCTGGTCATCGCTGTCATTATCTTCGGCGCCAGTATGGGCATGCTTGATTGCGCCATGAACATACAGTCCGTCATCGTCGAGAAAAACAGCGGGGAGGCACTTCAGTCCGGCTTCCATGGCCTTTACAGCGTCGGAGGCATAGTGGGCGCCGGGGCGATGACCGCTCTGCTGACCTTGGGCCTGCATCCGTTGATTGCTGCGCTCTGCATCGTTGCCACAGTTTTGGGAGCGCTTTACAAGGCAGCGCCTGCTTTGCTGACTTATGGCACTGAACGGGGTGGACCCATGTTCGCGGTGCCCAGGGGTATTGTGCTGTTTTTAGGGGCGCTCTGTTTCATCGTCTTCCTCACTGAAGGCGCAATCCTCGACTGGAGCGCGGTTTTCCTTGTCTCGAGCCGAGGGTTAGAGCCGAGCATTGCCGGCTTGGGCTACGCATCCTTCGCCGCTGCGATGACGGTGGGCCGCCTGACAGGAGATGCCATCGTCAGCAAACTAGGCGGCGTGCGCGTCGTTGCGCTTGGCGGACTCTGCGCAGCCGCGGGCATGATCGTGTCGCTTGGAATCGATGGTTGGGTCGCGCCCTTGATTGGCTACGCTCTGGTCGGTGCTGGATGCTCAAACATTGTCCCTGTGCTCTTTACCGCCGTGGGCCGCCAGCAACGTATGCCACAGGCGGTAGCCATCCCCGCTGTCATCTCGATGGGCTACGCGGGGATTCTGATAGGTCCCGTATTTATCGGGGCGGTCGCCCATCTGAGCACCTTGTCATTCGCTCTTGGCTGCGTGATTGTTTTGCTGGTTTTTGTCAGTGCGACAGCTCGATTACTTCGCAATTAACCGAATCGTTTCAGGCGCGACTTCAGCATTGGCCATTGCGAATCGAGCTCAATCGTTCAGAAATCCAAGAGACAGCTCGATGGATGTATCACTGAATTCTCAATGTGACCTGCCTGGTATGTTCAAGAGGTAAAAGGTGATGCTGTCGTACTCACAGATGTCGGAACAAGAACTCCTGATACAGGGAGTGGTGATGCGGGAGGCACTCCTGCGAATCCTGGCCCGGGCGGGAATGGAGCCCGAACTTTGCTATCCGTACCACAAACATCCCCCGGCAGAGTTTTATGTCGTTTTATCGGAAGGTTACTGGTATCGAGACGATGTCGGCTGACCACCCGGTTGCATCGCTCTGACCACCGATTGCATCAGGAGGACAGAGGTGGATGGCTTCAGCGAACTGAACGTGGGCTGGCTGACGGAAGTGTCGTCAATTTGTTCTATTAATCAATACCCGCCACCCTGCCATCACCGCTATCCCAACTGCCGCCTAACGCTTTATAGATGGCGACTATTCCTCGGTATTGGTCAACTTCACCCAAGGCCTGAGCATCCTCAGCGCTCAGCCGCTCACGCTGTGCATCCAGCAAAACCAGGTAGTCCACCGTCCCTTCCTGGTACTGGATCGCCGCCAGGTCCGCTGCTGCACGGCTCGACTCGCTTTGCTTGATCAGCGACAGTAAGCGTTGCTGGCGTTTGCCATAGTCACTGAACGCATTTTCTGACTCTTCCAGCGCCAGCAGCACTTGCTGTTCATAGGTGGCCAAGGCGCCTTCGGCGTTGGCATTGGCACCGCGGATGCGCGCTCGCACACTGCCCAGATCAAATGCAGCCCAGGTAATGCTCGGGCCCAATCCCCACGCTCTCGCCGAGCGATGCATCTCATGGGCCAATTCCAGATTGACGATGTTGTAAGTCGGTCTACGCGAGCTTGATCCATGAACCCAGCCATGACTCGGCAATTGATCCGGTAGATATTCTGCCCAGGCAGGTTTCCCGCAACAGTAATATGGTGTTTAGGACGCTCGTCAAGTTACACCCAGGCGACGGAAGCGGACGTCTCATTAATTTCTATCCCCTCCCAGTGCAATGCAGTGGACCACAACGTTTTGGCGAGTTGTTTTTGTGCGGTTGGAGAGATTGATCCCTCAGCAAATATCACGTCGATCAAAGGCATGGATAGAGTCCCGAATAATAATTAAGTTATAGCGATAAGAGTGGCGAAATAATGGGGTAGAACCAATAACGCTACTGAGTACATTTGGCTTATTGAAAAGGGGTGAATGTCTGAATAGCGATCCGCGCATTTCGGATGACCAGCGTGTCTGTAGCCATTGGCACGAAAGGGGCCGCGCTCCAGGTGCCTTCAAGGCCGGCCGCCCTCGGCCGGTACTGGACTTCAACGGGCACTAAAGAGAAGAACGGTTGTTGTTAGAGGGTGACGAATGCCTGCTACGCCGCTGATGGCCACGCCTCCCCCTGCTATCTGTTGTTAATGGAATAGCGGCTTCGCCCGGCCGCACTGATGCGCCTGCCGAGCGAAGCCGCGTGACTATCTTTGAGAGGTCAGGTCAAAGGACGGTGAAGATCTCAAACCGCGTCTTCATCGTCAAACGGCATAGCTGTCAGAAGGCATCGGTTGGTTCCTTTATGCGTGGCTTCGACCGACCTAGAAACGATCGAACCGATAAGGGCTTGGATCAATGATCGGCGTATGACCGCTGACGAGATCCGCCGCGAGGTGGCCTGCCGCCGGCGAGGTGCCGAAACCGTGCCCCGAGAATCCGGTGGCCACCGTCAGCCCCGGAATCTGCGCGACCGGCCCTATGACTGGATTCGAATCCGGCGTGACGTCGATAGTGCCTGCCCAGGCCTGGGCGATCCGCGCCTGTTCAAAGACCGGCCAGGCCGCCATGAGGTTGTTCATCGCGTCGTTGTTGAGCCGCGGGTTGGCGGCCGGGTCCTGAACCCTGACGCGCTCGAACGGGCTGACGCTGTCGGATTTCCAACGCCGGGCAAGCGCCAGGTCATTGAAAAAAGGTTTGCCCAACGACACGTTCAGAACGCTGCGTTGCGCACGGAACTGCGGCATATATCGCTTGGCGAGCAACAAGTGATCGAGTGTCAGGAAGGCATCCAGTTTGCCGCGCTGGGTAATGATGAAGCCGCCGTCCCTGTGCTTGCGAAACGAAAAATCAGGTGCACCGACAGCAATTTCCGTCGGTCCCTCCATTGGGTGGGTACGCAGCACCGAGCAGGTCAAGGGCAAGGTCGGCAACGACACACCGAGGTTGCCCAGAAAGCGCCGTGACCACATCCCCCCTGCGAGCAGCACATGATCACAGCGAATCTCACCTTTCTCCGTGACCACGCCACTGATCACACCGGCGGACATTTGCAGCGTACGCACCGCGCACTGCTCGATAATCACCACACCCATGGCCATGGCAGCCTTGGCGATGGCGCTGCTTGTCAGCGTCGGTTCGGCACGCGCATCGGATGGCGTAAAGATGCCGCCGGCCCAATCACCCACGCCGCCCGGCACCAGCGCGTCAATCTCGCGCTTGCTGAGCAGGCGTGAATCCAGCGACAAATGCTCCACCGACTTGAGCCATCCCTCATGCATCGCCATCTGCGATGGGTTGCGGCCCACGAACATGATGCCCTCCTGGCGATACCCGACATCCGCCCCTACCCGCTCTGGCATCTGCGCCCACAAGCGATCCGCGGCGAGGGCCAGGGGTATATCGGCCGCGTGGCGGCTGGTCTTGCGTACCCAGCCCAGGTTGCGTGACGACTGCTCACCGGCGATATGGCCTTTTTCCAGCACCACCACCGCAATATTGCGTTCGGCCAATGTCAACGCAGCGGTCAGGCCGATAATCCCGCCGCCAATGATGACGACGGAGGTTGCGGAGGGAAACACGGTAGACGTTTTCACGGGCGCTATAGTCGGTGCCATGATCAAGACTCGGTAAGCGAATGAGGTAAGCCGCGCATGCGCACGGCCGCGTGACGGTCACTGCGACAGGCGAATGACTTCAACTTGCGCCTTCGACGCGTTGCGATACGCCGTCACTTCCAGTTCAACCTTGTAGACCGTCGACCCCAAGGGCGGACAGGTGACGGTGCTGGCCGGGTTAACGCCGCGAAACTTTTCGCCGATCAGGGTCATCACCGCCGGTACGTCCTTGGGGTCCTGGATGAACACCCGCGAACACACCACATCAGCCAGGCTCGCATCGACAGCCACCAGGGCCGCCTCGATGTTGGCGAATACCTGATGCGTCTGTTCGAGGATATCTTCCGGAATCAGCTTGGTCTGCGGGTTGCGGCCCGCGGTGTTGGACACGTAGATCCAGTTGTCCACGACCACCAGGCGCGAATAGCTGGCCTGATCTTCAAACGGGGAACCGGTCTTGAGCTTGATGATTTTTGTCATGTCGAATGCCTCGTCAATATCAGTGATGGTTGGCTTAGCGCAGAACCGGGGTTTCCCACAGGTTCAAGGTGACGCCGATGCCTTTTTCGATGGCGTTGCGGTACACCACCGTGCCCCAGGCCACGTCTTCCACGGGCATGCCGCCCACCGACATGATGATTATTTCTTCATCGTTCTTACGGCCTGGCGCGGCGCCGGCGATGATCTTGCCAATGTCCTCGACGTCTTCGAGCCGCATCTTGCCTTCGGCAATCATGTCCATGAAGCGCACGCCAATCACCGGCACGCAGTGATGCGCAGGCTTGGGCAGTTCTTCAAACCAGGCTTGGTAGAGACCGGTGTTGTCCAGCACCTTGCGTACGTCGCGCTGTTCCATCCCGTCGTCAAGGGAGCAGGATGCAGGCATCGCCAGGAAGGCACCTGGCTTGACCCATTCGCGCTTCACAATTGGGTAGGTCGCGGGGTCGCCCACCGCACCGGAGCTACAATAAGTAACAAGGTCCGAGTCGCGGACCACCTCTTCAAGGGTGTCGACCACTTCGATCGTGGTCACTTGTGGGTAGGTTTCCTTGACCCAGGCGATAAAGTTATCGAGGCTCTTCTGGCCACGACCTTTGATCTTCAGTGTGTCGATATGCGGGCATACCGCGATGAATGCCGCCAGCGTGGTCTTGCCCATCACACCTGGGCCGAGCAGGCCGACGACTTTCGAGTCCTTGCGTGCCAGGTGACGCGCACCCACGCCGGGAATCGCACCGGTGCGGTACGCGGACAGCAGGTTGGCAGACATATGGGCCAGCGGTGCACCGGTGTCGGGATCGTTCAGGGTAAACATCAGAATGGAGCGCGGCAGACCTTTTTCGCGGTTGGCGATATTGGAGCCATACCACTTCACGCCTGCGGTGCAAAAGCTGCCGCCCAGGTAGGCAGGCATGGCCATCATGCGCCGGTCAGCCGTGGGCTTGGGCATGTTCGGGAAGGGCGAATCCTGCGGGAAGATCACCATCGCGCCATGGGAGTCATTGTTCGGCCCGGCCATGCGATAGTCACCGGCGTAGAGCAGGCCGAACATCTCTTCCATGGTGTTCACGCACGCCAGCATGTCTGTCACGCCCGCGCGGATCATGTCCTGCTCGGAGAGGTAGATGAAGTCGATTTTTGTATTTGTTGACATAATTGTTCTCGGCTGAAGGTGATATCGCTGCGGTAGGCACAGCTCCACGCTGTCGACGTCGAGTATCAGGGCGCGTTTTTCGGCGGTATTGTAAATTTCGGACATGCCCGGTTGGCCCGCGCGCAATAGTTGGCGCGATTAATGCGAGAAAATTCCCGTATCGCTGTCTATCGAAGGTGCAACCATGATCAAACAGTGCGCGCCGACTCCTCGGCACCACACTGCGAACGAACAGCCCTGGTTCGTGCTCAACTCTTCACGGTATTCGGTCATGCCCTCCGAACACCCGGCGATCTCGCATTTCTATGCCTTCGATGTGGCTCAATCAGCCAACCTGCTGGCCGTGCCGGACGGTTGCGTGGATATTGTTTTCGACTGTGATGCAACACGCCCTACCGCCCGGATCTGTGGCACGCCGCTGGCTGCCCAAGCGGTCGAGTTACACCAGAACCATCACTACTTCGGCGTGCGCTTTTCACCGGGCGTCATTCCCGGATTTATCAATGTGCTGGCCGAAGAATTGACCGAACGGGAACTCGACCTGCTGGAGGTCTCGGGGTTCGCCCAGCACATCTTCGAAAATATCGTTCAAGCACCGCTGCTGGGCGATCAGATGCGGCTGTTCAACGACTACCTCGCCCCCGCCTGATGGGTAAAACGTCAACACTCACAGCCATGGTCATTCAGCAGGCGCTGCGCCACCGCGGTGATATTCGTATTCAGCAACTGGAAGACCTCAGTGGGTACACCAGTCGCACGCTGCACCGACAGTTCAGTCAGGACACTGGCATGTCACCCAAGACCTTTTGCCGAATCATCCGCTGCCAAGCGGCTCTGGACACCCTCAATACCCAACACGATGTATCGTTTTCGGAGCTGGCCCTCGACCTCGGCTTTTCCGATCAATCGCACTTCCTGCGCGACTTCAAGAAACTGGTCAGTACAACGCCCTGCGACTATCAACGCAAAATGGCCCAGAACGCCTATACCGACCGGATCAACTACGCCTGACCCTCCCTTTCAAAAACTAACGCGCTCCTCCATCGTTTTTTCCTAAAACCTGCCCTTCATCGCCCCTCGGTAATTCCCTGTGTTTCGAATGCGGCAAGGCATGTCCAGCCAGCCGAGTTGCCAGCTTCGCGCAGCGAAACCAACAATTTCATGAGCGCTTGAATATCAGCTTGGAAAAGGAAATCGGGCGGGTGGAAAGCGTCGGTCCCACATCTTGGGCCGTCACTATCAAGTGCGGTGGCAGTTGTGGATTTGGCTATCGGACCGCGAGACGATTGCCTCCCTGTCCATCGGTATCCTGGCGACAAACGCGTTAATACAGGGCTCGTCGAATCGGTCGCCTGTCGCCACCGTTCGAGGTCTCAGATACCTGCGACTATTTACACTGCCGAAGACGCCAAAAATACCTTTGGCCCGTCCGGGAATACATGCATGGACCTCCAACATCGCAACAACGTAAAAGTGCAACGGTTTGTGAGGAATCAGACTGGGTCAGTGACATCTCGGCAACTGGGTGTATTCGACATCGGCATCAACACCAAGGTCGACGCTACTTTATTAAAAGAACTCTCAACGAACCGAGATGATTGCCTTTGGCTACTTAGTGACTAGCTGGTTTTCGTCGTGAACACAATGTATTCATATGTCGATATCAGACACGGAGGTGGCGTGATCAGGTAACTGAATCATCGGACAAGCCGGGTAAGGTGGCGCATCTTTTTATCGAAATAACCACATCGCGATGATGGGTTTGATAAGAACTGCAGCGTTTGAAGGGTGCCCCTTTCAGGAAGCTCAGCAGGCAACAATGATGATCTGTTGCCCCTATCAATTCGCTTAAATGTCGATCAGCAGAGAAAAAAAACCAATGATTAGCCCGAACTCCAAGGATTCGAGTGGCCAATTGGCGCAGGGCTTCAAGCCTCGTCACGTAACAATGCTGTCAATCGCCGGTATTATCGGCGCCGGTTTGTTCGTTGGCTCAGGACATGCCATTGCAGCTGCTGGCCCAGCGGTCCTCCTGGCCTATCTATTCTCAGGCTTGCTCGTCGTTCTAGTCATGCGCATGCTCGGTGAAATGGCGGTGGCCAATCCGGACACTGGCTCGTTCTCCACCTATGCCGACCAGGCAATAGGCCGTTGGGCAGGCTTCACCATCGGTTGGCTCTATTGGTGGTTCTGGGTGCTGGTGATTCCTATCGAAGCACTGGCCGCTGGTCATGTGTTGAATCAGTGGTTTCCCGGGATTGATGCCTGGCTGTTTGCTTTGGTGTCGATCATTGCACTGGTGGTGACCAACCTGTTCAGCGTGTCCAAGTATGGCGAATTCGAGTTCTGGTTCGCCATGGCCAAGGTCGTGGCGATCATAGGTTTCATCGCCGTGGGTTTTGCCGTGTTGATGGGCTGGGTTCCCGATCGGGAAGTCAGCGGATTGAGCGGCCTGATGGCCGAGCACGGCGGATTTGCTCCCAACGGCCTGTCAGCAGTAGTCGGCGCCTTCATCACCATTATGTTCAGCTTCATCGGGACCGAGGCAGTCACCATTGCCGCCGCCGAATCCAGTAACCCCGCACAGAATATTGCCAAGGCCACGCGTTCGGTGATCTGGCGCATCGGGGTGTTTTACCTGCTGTCTATTTTCGTGGTCATCTCCGTGGTGCCCTGGAATGATCCGCTGTTGGCTTCGGTAGGTTCTTATCAGCGGGCCTTGGAAATCATGAACATTCCTCATGCCAAGTTCATGGTGGACGTAGTAGTACTGATTGCCGTGGCCAGTTGCATGAACTCCTCGATCTACATTGCCTCGCGCATGCTGTACTCGCTGGGCCGTCGTGGCGATGCGCCGAAGGCGCTGAAGGCGACCTCCTCCGAAGGCGTGCCGCGGGCAGCAGTCATCGCCAGCACCGTGCTGGGCGCGGCGATCACCGTGTGGAGCTACTTCATGCCCGCCGGACTGTTTGACTTCCTGCTGGCCAGTTCCGGCGCCATTGCCTTGCTGGTGTACCTGGCCATTGCGGTGTCGCAGCTGCGCATGCGCCGGATGTTACGTCGGCAGAACATCGAGCTGACCTTTCGCATGTGGCTGTTTCCATGGCTGACGTGGCTGGTGATCGCGTTCATTTGCGCAGCGCTGGCGGTCATGATGGTCACCCCTGAACACCGTACCGAAGTGAGCACGACCATTGGCCTGGCGCTGGCGATTTCCTTTATTGGTCTTGTGACATCGCGTGAGCCTGCGCGGGATGCAAGGGCGACGTCGGTGGGATAAAACCAAGGAGGTATTTGCGCTGAACCTGATACTCCCTACGCCGAGGCTGGGGGGTATTACAAGCTCCTGTGTCTGCGGCCGTAATCGCTCTTTGACTTTTCCAAATGCTATCGCGAGTACTTTGGTGTTCCACCAAGCGACGAGCGTTCCGGCTCTGAAATGAGTCGCATACCGGCAATGCTTGCGACTACGCAGCAGTCATCGACTAGACCGCTGACAGCGCTCGACCAGGCACGAAACGAATCGACTTTTGCCAGTGTTCGGATGATTGATCGTTCTGATTTGGCGGAGTCGCGCTGATCGGCCGTCCCTGCCGTCCCCATTTATCCGTAGTGCATGGGTTTACTCAATAAGATCACGCAGGAGATTTGACGTGCACATTGGTGTTCCTCTCGAAACCCAGACCGGTGAAACGCGGGTTGCTGCTACCCCGGAAACCATCAAGAAGCTGATCAGCCAGGGTCATAAGGTCACTGTACAAAGCGGCGCCGGCGTTAATGCCAGCGTTGTCGACAGTGCCTATGAAGCCGCAGGCGCAGCCATTGGCAGTGCCAGCGACGCGTTTGGTGCAGAGCTGATTTTGAAGGTGGTCGCTCCCAGCGACAGCGAGCTTGCGCTGATAAAGAGCGGCACCGTTGTGGTCGGGATGCTCAATCCGTTCAATAACGAAACCATCGCCAAGCTGGCCGAGTGCGGCATTACCGCCTTTGCCCTGGAAGCGGCGCCGCGCACTTCCCGCGCACAGAGCCTGGATGTGCTGTCCTCGCAAGCCAACATCGCCGGCTATAAAGCCGTGCTGTTGGCCGCTCACCACTACCCTCGTTTCATGCCGATGCTGATGACCGCTGCGGGCACTGTGAAAGCGGCCCGCGTGCTGATCCTCGGTGCCGGTGTGGCCGGTTTGCAGGCCATCGCTACCGCGAAACGCCTGGGTGCGGTGATCGAAGCGTCTGACGTGCGTCCTGCGGTAAAAGAGCAGATCGAATCCCTCGGCGCCAAGTTCGTCGATGTGCCTTATGAGACCGACGAAGAACGTGAATGCGCCGTCGGTGTCGGCGGTTATGCGCGGCCGATGCCGGCGAGCTGGATGCAACGTCAGGCCGCGGCCGTACACGAACGCGCCAAGCAGGCTGACATCGTCATCACCACAGCACTGATTCCGGGCCGCAAGGCACCGACGCTGCTTAGCGCGCAAACCGTGGCACAGATGAAGCCGGGTTCAGTGGTCATCGACCTGGCAGCCGCCCAGGGCGGCAACTGCCCGCTGACCGTGGCCGACCAGGTGGTCGTCGAAAATGGCGTGACCATCGTGGGCCCGACCAATCTGGCCGGCGCAGTGGCGGCCGATGCTTCGGCGCTGTACGCCCGCAACCTGCTGGACTTCCTGAAGCTGGTCTTCACCAAAGAAGGCCAGTTCGAGATCAACCTTGAAGACGATATCGTCGCCGCGTGCCTGATGTGCCGCGACGGCCAGATTGTGCGCAAGAACGGCTGAGGATAAAAACAATGGAAGACATGCTGATCTCTCACGGTATCTACAACCTGATCATCTTCGTGCTGGCGATCTATGTCGGCTACCACGTGGTCTGGAACGTGACACCTGCACTGCACACGCCACTGATGGCGGTCACCAACGCCATCTCGGCCATCGTGATCGTCGGCGCCATGCTCGCCGCCGCCCTCACCGTGACCCCGTTGGGCAAGACCATGGGAACCCTGGCCGTGACCTTGGCCGCGGTCAACGTGTTTGGTGGCTTCCTGGTGACCCGGCGCATGCTGGAAATGTTCAAGAAAAAAGCGGCTCCGGCAAAAGCTCCGGCCGCCAAAGCCGCAGCAGCCAAGGCTGAGGTGCAGCAAGCATGAGCATGAACCTGGTTACTTCCCTGTATTTGATCGCCTCGGTCTGCTTCATCCAGGCGCTCAAGGGCCTCTCGCACCCCACCACGTCGCGCCGTGGCAACCTGTTCGGCATGCTCGGCATGGGCCTGGCGATCCTCACCACTATCGGCTTGATCTACAAGCTGGGCGCGCTCTCTTTTGCACAAGGCGGGGCCCAAGTCGGTATCGTCTACGTGATCGTCGGCCTGTTGATCGGCGGTACTGCCGGCTCGATCATGGCCAAACGCGTTGAAATGACCAAGATGCCCGAACTGGTCGCCTTCATGCACAGCATGATCGGCCTGGCCGCCGTGTTTATTGCCATTGCCGCCGTGGTTGAGCCGCAGTCCCTGGGTATCGTCAAACAGCTGGGTGATTCGATCCCGGCGGGCAACCGTCTGGAGTTGTTTCTCGGCGCCGCTATCGGTGCAATCACCTTCTCCGGTTCGGTGATCGCTTTCGGCAAGCTCTCGGGCAAGTACAAGTTCCGCCTGTTCCAGGGCGCACCGGTACAGTTCAGCGGCCAACACAAGCTGAACCTGCTGCTGGGCCTGGCCACACTGGCGCTGGGCGTGACCTTCATGCTCACCGGCGACTACACCGCCTTCGCCTTGATGCTGGCCTTGGCCTTCGTGCTCGGCGTGCTGATCATCATCCCGATCGGTGGCGCGGACATGCCGGTCGTCGTGTCCATGCTCAACAGCTACTCCGGCTGGGCGGCGGCGGGTATCGGCTTCTCGCTGAACAACTCGATGCTGATCATTGCCGGCTCCCTGGTAGGTTCGTCCGGTGCAATTCTCTCGTACATCATGTGCAAGGCGATGAACCGTTCGTTCTTCAACGTATTGCTCGGCGGTTTCGGCAATACCGCGGATGCAGGCCCGGCAGGCTCGAAAGAAGCCCGCCCGGTGAAATCCGGTTCGGCTGACGACGCGACCTTCCTGTTGACCAACTCGGACACCGTGATCATCGTTCCGGGCTACGGCCTGGCGGTAGCGCGGGCGCAGCATGCGCTGAAAGAGCTGACCGAAAAGTTGACCCATCGCGGTATCACCGTGAAGTACGCGATCCACCCGGTTGCCGGTCGTATGCCGGGGCACATGAACGTGTTGCTGGCCGAGGCTGAAGTGCCTTACGACCAGGTGTTCGAGATGGACGACATCAACTCCGAGTTCGGCCAGGCCGACGTGGTGCTGGTGTTGGGTGCCAACGACGTGGTCAACCCGGCCGCCAAGAACGATCCGAAATCGCCGATTGCCGGCATGCCGATTCTCGAGGCGTTCAAGGCCAAGACCATCATCGTCAACAAGCGTTCGATGGCCAGCGGCTATGCCGGCCTGGATAACGAGCTGTTCTACCTGGACAAGACCATGATGGTCTTCGGCGACGCTAAAAAGGTCATCGAAGACATGGTCAAAGCCGTCGAGTAACCCTCTGCGGTACACGGAACGCCCCGACTCGTCGGGGCGTTTTTGTTTGCGCAAATCGTCGGACAGGTAATTAGTGACCGCGAATATACTGTTCGAGTTGCAGAATCAGGTCTTCTTGTTCTGTAATTGCAGCCTTGACCAGATCACCAATCGACAGCAAACCCAGTAGTTTTTCGTTTTCTACAACCGGCAGATGACGAAGATGACGTTCGGTCATGATTCCCATGCATGTCTCAATACTCTGACGAGAGTCCACCGTTATCACGGGTGAACTCATAATAGTCCTGATGGGCGTGCCCGCCGAGGAACGCCCCTGTAATACCATCTTGCGCGCGTAGTCTCGCTCACTGACAACACCGATAACAACGCCGTTCTCTACGACAGGCAGCGCGCCAACATTCCGTTCAGCCATGGTCCTGACAGCCTCGATGACCATTTGCTCCGGTGCAACGGTGTAAACATCATGATTATGTTCGGACTTCAAACAAAGTAATTGCGCAACAGCTTTCATAATGAGCCCCTCTTATTTTTATCAAACGTAAGCACCCTGTACCGGGAGCGCAGACAGCAAACAACCCAATGGACAATACAACCAGCTTGAATCAGAAAAAGAATCTAAAAATTAAAATCCAGCGTTAGAATCCGCCATTACGGTCAATGCTTTCGACTCCGCTCAACAGTCTTCGATGGCACTTCCAAAAATAATTTCTTGTAGTCGGATGAGAAACGGCCCAAGTGGTTAAATCCCCACTGCATCGCCACCGCAGTAATGTTTCCATTGCATCCGCCCTCCAGCAGCGCCTGCCTTACCGCTTCCAACCGAAATCGCTTCAAGTAAACAGTGGGTGTGATGCCGAAATACTTCTTGAAGTCATCATAGAGCTTGAAGCGAGAGACACCCACCGCCCGCCCGACCTCGTCCAAATTGACTTCATCGCTGGCATGCTCATGTATAAGTTTTTTGGCTTTTAATAAATATTCAGGACAGCGAATCTGCGAAAGGCTAGCCAATTCGCTCGAGTAATTATTGGGCTGCGACAAGATCAAACCCTTTATCAACGCTTTTTCAATATCACGGGTAATGGAGACATGACCAAGAAAATCACGTGCCTGATCCATCTCCACAAGCAGGAATTTTACCAGCCGCCACCATGCGGCAGGGGCTCCATCACTTGTACTTATTTGGGTTTCGAAGACAATCGGCTGTTGCCTTGGCCGCTGTAACAGCTCCTCCAACACCTGGTGCATTGCTGTACACGTAATGGCGACCTGAATTTTTCGACAATTACCTGCAATAGAGAGTTCTTGCTGATCATAAGGCGATACGATTATTCCGTTTTTGCTATCGGACATCAGCAATTCATTTGGCTTTCTCAGTTCCTGCTCACCACTGATGGGTAGACTGATGCTGTAACTGTTGAGTACCGACGCATCAATATCGATAGTGACATCGGTACCGTATTCGATATATCCAATCACTGTAGACATCGACTTCAAAACATTTCCGGCATGTTGAAAATGAAGGCGCTGCGGGGACGATGCCTTCAGCTCGTGAGGGCCGCAGATATTCACCATCCAGGCTTGCGCACCTTGTACATCATGATGCACCGCATGGATGTCTTGAAAATCAGCATTGTTCCCGGCATGAGTTTGCAGATTCATCGCAGCACCACAAGAGTTACAGATCAGGCTACAACCGTACTTTCAACGCCTCAGAATCACTATCCGCATAATGCAAAAATCATCATAAAAACGCACAAAAGAAACCCGCCATGTATTTCCCATAAAGAGCGAGCCGTGCCACCTCAGAAGCGGATAGATATCGCCTCGAATTCGGATAGATGCACCACACAGAAAGGCTTTCAATCGGGGTGAGCCTAAAAACTACAAAAGGGTGTACCTGATGAACAACTCGAGAAGCATTGCGCAGTGGCAAGAATACATCCAGGGCTGCCTGGATTTCCGTCCGGCTGAAGGCATTTACCGCATCGCCCGTGACATGTTTACAGAGCCGGAACTGTTCGACCTGGAGATGGAATTGATCTTCGAGAAGAACTGGATCTACGCCTGCCACGAGAGCGAAATCGCCAACCCCAATGATTTCCTGACGATGCGTGCGGGTCGTCAGCCCATGATCATCACCCGCGATGGCAACAATCAGCTTCACGCGCTGATCAACGCTTGTCAGCATCGGGGCGCGACACTGACTCGCGTCAGCAAAGGCAACCAGTCCACTTTCACGTGCCCGTTCCACGCCTGGTGTTACAAAAGTGACGGCCGCCTGGTCAAGGTCAAGGCCCCGGGGGAATACCCGGAAGGCTTCGACAAGGCTACCCGCGGCCTGAAGAAAGCACGGATCGAGAGCTACAAAGGCTTCGTCTTCATTAGCCTGGATGTCAACGGCAGCGACTCGCTGGAAGACTACCTCGGCGATGCAAAGGTGTTCTTCGACATGATGGTCGCCCAGTCTCCTACCGGCGAGTTGGAAATACTGCCCGGCAAGTCGACCTATAGCTACGACGGCAACTGGAAACTGCAGCATGAAAACGGGCTGGACGGCTATCACGTCAGCACCGTGCACTACAACTACGTTTCCACGGTGCAGCATCGCCAGCAAGTCAATGCCGCCAATGGCGGCGGCTCCAGCACACTGGACTACAGCAAACTGGGCGCCGGTGATGCAGAAACCGACGATGGTTGGTTCTCGTTCAAAAATGGCCACAGCCTCTTGTTCAGCGATATGCCCAACCCGACTGTGCGCGCCGGTTATGCCAGCGTCATGCCGCGCCTGGTGGAGGAATACGGCCAGCAGCAGGCTGAGTGGATGATGCACCGGCTGCGCAACCTCAACATCTACCCAAGCCTGTTCTTCATGGATCAGATCAGCTCGCAGCTGCGTATCGTGCGTCCGGTAGCCTGGAACAAGACAGAAATCACCAGCCAGTGCATCGGCGTCAAAGGTGAGTCCGACGCGGACCGGGAAAACCGCATTCGTCAGTTCGAAGACTTCTTTAACGTTTCAGGCATGGGAACCCCTGACGACCTGGTGGAGTTTCGTGAAGCCCAGCGCGGCTTCCAGGCACGCCTTGAGCGCTGGAACGAAGTGTCCCGCGGCAGTGAAAAATGGGTCGAAGGCCCCACTCCCAACAGCGAAGTCCTGGGCATCAACCCGGTACTGACCGGCACCGAGTTCACCCATGAGGGGCTCTACATCAATCAGCACGGATCGTGGCAGCGCTTTCTCCTGCAAGGTCTGGAACAAAAAGCCCTGAAGTTGAAGGAGGTTTGAAATGAGCGCACTACAACATTCCATCGAGCAGTTCCTCTACCGCAAAGCCGAACTGTGTGATCAGCAGGATTGGGACGCCTACATCGCCCTCTTCGATGAGCAGAGTGAATTTCACTTGCCGCAATGGGAGTCGGAGCATGTGTACACCACCGACCCCAAGCGCAGCATGTCGCTGATTTACTACTCGAACCGCTCTGGCCTTGAAGACCGGGTGTTTCGTCTGCGCACGGGTAAGTCGGCGGCGTCAAACCCAATGCCGCGCACCTTGCATCAAATCAGCAATGTGCGGATCAAGGAGCTCGATACCGGCGTGCTTGAAGTCAAGGCAGCCTGGGTCACCCTTTATACCCGACAGGGGTTGTCCGAGCAGTTCTACGGCCATGTGACCTACCACCTTAAAGCGGTCGCAGACAGCTGGAAGATCACTCGCAAGCACATCGTGTTGCTCAACGACACCATCAACTCAGTGCTTGATTTTTATCACCTGTGACCTGTGGAGCACGCTGTCATGAACCATAAAGTCGCTTTCAGCTTCGCCGACGGCAAGACCTCGTTCTTCGAGGTCAAGCCAAACGAGTTGTTGCTCGACGCTGCGCTGCGCAATGGCGTGAATATTCCGCTGGACTGTCGCGAAGGTGTCTGCGGCACCTGTCAGGGGCGCTGCGAATCAGGTCAATACACTCAAGATTATGTCGATGACGAGGCTTTGTCCGAACACGATCTGGCGCAACGCAAGATGCTCTCTTGCCAAACTCGAGTGCAATCGGATGCGTCGTTCTATTTCGACTTCGATTCGAGCTTGTGTAACGCTGGGGCAACTCAATTGTTGCAAGCGATGATTACCCGTGTGGAGCAGGTTTCAGCCACTACCGCGATCCTTCATCTCGACGCTTGCTCCAGCCAGCAGCAATTGGATTTTCTTCCAGGACAATACGCGCGACTGCATGTACCTGGAACCAGTGAGTGGCGCTCCTATTCTTTTGCCAACCGACCCAATCCCACTAACCAGCTTCAATTTCTCATCCGCCTCCTGCCGGATGGCGTGATGAGCAACTTCATCCGTGAGCATTGCCAACCCGGTCAAATCATCGAGTTCGAAGCCCCTTTGGGTAGCTTTTATCTACGCCAAGTGACCAAGCCTCTGGTACTGGTGGCAGGAGGAACCGGGCTGTCGGCTTTCCTCGGAATGTTGGATAACATTGCAGAAAAAGGTGGCTGTGGGCATCCGATCCAACTGTTCTATGGTGTCACTCAAGACAATGACCTGTGCGAAACCCAACGACTGGCGGACTATCGCGAACGCATCGTAGATTTCGACTACCACCTCATCGTGTCGAGGCCATCAGAGCAGTGGAAAGGGAAAACCGGATGGATTCCTGATCACTTTGACCGAAATGCGTTTGAGGCTGATCCATTCGATATTTACCTGTGCGGCCCTCCTCCAATGGTGGAAGCGGTCAAGACCTGGTTCATCGAGCAGCGAATCGAAAAATTCCAGATGTTTTACGAGAAATTCATCGAGAGCAATTCAAAACATTAAGAACCATGGGGAGTATCTGGAATCGACCAGATACTCCCCCGTTTTTTATCAACTGCCTGGCCCCGTTGAACTCCCCTTCGCTAAAGACTCAACGATCGAAACGCTCCGCCAGATTTTTCAGAGCCTCGGCCTGAGACTTCAAGTCCTCACCAATTCTTTGACCGTCCAAAGCCTTGTCGACGCTCTGTTTCGATAACTCAGCCACTTGCAGAACCTGCTGTGACAAGCTCTCTACCACTTGCGATTGCTGCTCCATGGCAGAGGCGATCTGCATGCTCATGCCCGATATTTGAGTCAACGAATAATTCACTCCAGCCAGATTGCCTTGCACCGACATTACTTCACGAGTGCTGTGTCGCGCGAATTCTCGGCCTTCGTCAGTGAGTTGGACGGTACGTTCGGTAGCATCACGCAGTTGCAGCAAGAGCGGTTGAATTTGCTGGGTTGCTTCTTGAGTACGTGTTGCCAGTTGCCGTACCTCGTCAGCAACAACACTGAACCCCCTACCCGCTTCGCCGGCGCGAGCAGCTTCAATGGCAGCATTCAAAGCCAGCAAATTAGTTTGTCCAGCAATCGAACTGATAATGTTGGTGATTGCGCCGATGGACTCCGTGGAACTGGCCAACTGTTGGACTGCCACTGCAATATTCCCGACGGATGTACTGAGCTGCTGCATTGCGTCAAGGCTCTTGCCGGACAATTGCTCGCCATGGCTGGCGAGCCTGACAGCTTCTTGGGTGGCCAGATTCGTTGCCTGAACATTACTGGCGACCTCCTGGATAGTGGCTGCCAGTTCGCTGAGGGCAGTGACTGACAAGTCGGTTTCATCACGCTGACGTTCGAGACGCTGAGTCTCGGCCTGGATCAATTGGGCAAGCTCGACTACCTGCTGCTCAACGACGCCTCCAGTCGTGCCGATTCGCGACAACGCGCTTTGCAGGCGGCTTTCTTCTGCAACCAAGGCCATTTCCATTAACGCGGCAGCACCTGGCGCATTACTGTAAATATCGGCGGTCAACGAGTCGGCAAACGCTTTTGGATGGGCAACAAAAATCTGCGTGACGGCACGGGTCTGTCGCCAATTCTGGAGGCCCGCCATAACGGCCAATCCAGCTACAACTCCAGCACTCTGGGCCCAAAAAGAATCCAGTTGCCAAAGACCTGCCGACAACAATAATCCCAGCGGCAAGCTCGGTAATGCGGACGCCACCCGTCGATTAAGACGAGAACCCCACTGAAGAATTGCCCCACCAGTACTCAACCGTGAATAGAGCTTTTCAGCGCGCTCTGTCTGCACTTGCGATGGTGAACTATAGACTGCCCCGTAGGCCTCAATCCCATCAGCGCCGAACACGGGTTTTATGTAAACGTTCAACCAATAGGTTGTGCCATCCTTGCGCCGATTCTTCAACAGCCCCATCCACGGCTTTCGTTGTTGCAGCGCACTCCACAGGCTACTGAAAATGTGAGCGGGCATATCAGGATGTTTAAGAAGGCTGCTTGATTGTTACAATAACTCCTGACTCGTATACCCGCTAAGTTTGATAAACGCTTCGCTACCGTGGGTAATGCGCCCCTGTAGGTCGGTACGGCATATCAGGACAGTATTGTCAGAGGAAGTACGAGGTGCGGACATGACTGAAAGGTCCCAAAAGGAAAAAAAAACCTGCCCATAAGGGCAGGCAGAAGACCAAAGTAATAGGAAGCTATGGAGCACAATGACTGCGGCGGTCTTAAAAGTGATGAACATAGCGCACTTGCACACGACTCCCCTCTGGACGGTTCTCGACGTCCTGTTCGAAGTACGCGTTCAAAAACACATGATCGTCCTTGGAGAAGCTATACATTGCTCCCGGACCAATGGCCCATACCTTTTCTCGACGGCCGGAAACCTCATGACCATCGACTTTGGTATCGGTGATTTGCTTTAGCCAATAGCCATTGATACCCAGGCGCAGCTGCGGCGTCACCGCATACTCGGTCGCAAAGTTTGCATGTAAGGCCTGGCCAGCTTGAATATCATCAGCGCCACCAAACCCCGGTCCCGGATCATCATTCTTGCCGTTGTAAAGATAGTGAGCACGAACCGACGCTGTCCATTTTGGCGTAAACCAATAAGTAGCTGCCCAATAGGGGTCAAACGACCAGGCGTTGGCTCCGGGGTTGATGTCATGTTTATTGTCGTATTTACCGGTCGGAACATTGACCTGCAACTCGATGCGGTGCACGAAACGAGGTCCATCGGGCCCCATGATCGGATCAAACTGGATCATCGGGCCTAACAGAAGATCCCCCAGACCACTTTGAGCCTTTATCGCCGCATTATTCAGTCCGTCATCAACTTCCATGCTGGTCACAAAAGGCAGCACAGCGTTCATGCCCAGCGTTGCATTCCCCAAGCGAAGATCGGAAAAATAGCTGACTTGAGTCACTGCGACCTGATAATCCAGTTCTTGCTTGGGCAAACCCAGCGCCTTGCCATTTTGATCTCGAAAACGATTAGCACTGTAGTTCTGGAAGTACTCCTGGAAGTACCATCCCGGTCCGGCTGGCGGGGCGCCGTCGAGGAAACTGGTTAAACCCAGATTGACCACCGGCAAGTCATACGCCTGCGCCGGATTAACTCCCAAGAGGCCAGAGCCCAACACGCACACCGATAGCAGTTTTATTTTTATTTTCATGACGCTCTCCACTTGCAGCAAGGCTAAAGGCAAGATTCCTGACTTATCGACTCAACCCGGGATGTTCTGCAGCCACTCGATACTGCCCGCCGTGAAACACCAACGGCTCCCCTGCGCCATGGCGGTAGTGCTCGACTTGCCCAAGGAAAATCAGATGGTCACCGCCCTCGTACTGAGTGACATTGCGGCAGACCAGCGTGGCGATCACACCCTCGAGAAGCGGTACCCCAGCCTCTCCGGCCGTGAAGGCCACACCAGAGAACTTGTCGGGTGCAGGTCGTGCAAAACGTCCGGAAATATCGTGCTGATCAGCCCCCAAAACGTTGATCGCAAAGTGGCTACAGGAGAGGTAGTCCACCAGACTCGGAGCGTTGCGAGAAATGCTCCAAAGCACCAGTGGCGGATCGAGCGAGACCGACGAAAACGAATTAGCGGTCATGCCAACGTTGCGGCCATCTGCCGTATGCGTGGTGATAACGGTGACACCCGTGGCGAACTGCCCCAGCAGGTTACGCAACTCGCGCGGATTACAGTCCTGTGCGCTAACCAGTTCGTGCTGGGTAGACTCTGCGGTAAATGCATTCATGATGAACTCCTGGCTCGATGGCGGCTCAAGCGACCTGACGAGTCTTTTCCTGAATAAAGGCTTGGCAAGACTGGGCGTCGAACCACCAAGGGGCAAAATTGCGTGGATCATCGAAGCCATTGACGATGGCCGATGCCAGAGGCTTTGACTGACTGGCGGCGCCAAGCAGTTCGAGCAGGTGCTGAGGCGGTGGCGTCAGCATGGTGTTGGTCCACTTGACCACATGCCGGGCATAGCTCCAGTACTGCTCGAAGGTTTCGTGCATCCAGTCGGGGCTAAAGCCTTGTGCGCCACGGGCGACAATCGCATCCAGGTAAACCTTGCTGCACTTGGCAGCATTGTTCGAGCCCTGGCCAGTAATAGGGTCGTTGACCACAAGCGCATCGGCCATGCCAAAAACCTTGCGCCCCGACGGCAACGTAAGCACCGGTTTGCGTACCATCGGCGTGAATCTGCCGGACAAGAAGCCCTTGTCATCAGTCATTTCCACGGAGCGGCAGCGTTCGGCTTCCCAAGGGACGTAACGATTGATCAGCTCCAGGCTTTTTTCGAGATGTTGCTCGGCAGATGTAATCCCCTGCCAGCAGTCCATCGGCCCGCCCGGAATTCCTTCAAAGACCATGATTTCGCAAGGTCCGGTGGTCGTCAGGCAAGGAAACACAAAGTACTCGCCTACTCCTGGAATCAGGTTGAAGCTGACCCGGGAAAACGGCGACATCGGTGTCATGCCCTTCACATAGGTCAATGACAGCGCCCT
Organism: Pseudomonas sp. H11T01; assembly: GCF_048515765.1. Classification (NCBI taxonomy): domain Bacteria; kingdom Pseudomonadati; phylum Pseudomonadota; class Gammaproteobacteria; order Pseudomonadales; family Pseudomonadaceae; genus Pseudomonas; species Pseudomonas sp. H11T01. The sequence goes on from NZ_JBLYED010000003.1 coordinate 41,338, forward strand.
TTGCGGCTGCTGAAACTGAGTACGCTCGGCGTCTTTTTCGAACAGATTGACGATTTCACCCTTGCCCGCAGCCAGCAGTACCAAGTCATGGGTGGTCGACAAAAGCTCCAGCTCAGCCACGCCGACATCCTGGATAATCACCTCACCGCCACGCTTTGCGACCTCGTCCAGCCATACCGGCATTTTCAAACGCTGATCGACGGATTGGGCGTAGCGATCCAGCCGGGCACTCCAGCTGAACAGTGGCTCATTGGGCTGCTCTGGGTCAGGCACTGCCAGACCAATACCTTCAACAGCCGGGCATTGGTCTTCCCAGAAGTTCAGCCCCAGATCACGCTCGCTCTGCAAGGCGGCGTTGAACATGCATTGACTGGACATCACTTTACCGTTGCGAATGTCCTCGCCATTACGATTAGTGGTCAAGGTCACATGGTAGCCCTTGGCGAGCAGGCCTAGAGCGAGTTGCAGGCCGGCTTGACCGGCTCCGACGATGGCGATTCGACGCATTGTTATTCTCCTGGTTATCGACGGTTACAGGTGCAGCATTCGGCAGTCGCCGAACAGGGTTTCTTGTTAGGGTTTTGTGTTACTCGGCAAGCCGTGGTATCGCCGGCAGGTTCTGTTCCGGTCCCATGACCGAGTAGCCTCCATCGACGGCATAATCCGCGCCCGTCACAAAGCTGGCGGCGGGTGAACATAGAAACGCCACCACATTGGCCACTTCGGAGGGTTCTCCCAGGCGCCCCAACAGGTGATAGGAAGCGGCGACTGCATCAGCCTTTTCACGGTTACCGCCGCTGACTTCGGCGATCACTCGCGACCAGGTCCAGCCAGGCGATACCGAATTGACACGGATGCCGTCAGCAGCAAGGTCCATGGCCATGCAGCGGGTCAGCTGCACCATCGCGGCCTTCGAGACTGGATAGAGCCAACGCCCGGTCTGGGCACACTTGGCCGAGATGGAAGTGAAATTGACAATCGCACCGCGTCGGGCTTTAAGGTCCTGATGCACTGCTTGAGTCAATGCCACGGCCGACACCAGGTTCACATCAAGCGCTTGCAACCAATCCTGGCGACTGGAGGCAAAGCCCTGGTCGCTATAAGTGCAAGCCAGATTGATCAGCAAATCGATGCCGCCAAAACGTGCGCGCACCTCTTCGACCGCAAGCGCAATGAGTCCGTCATCCGTCACATCGAGGTGAAAAAATACGGCTCGCTCGCCGAGCTCGGCCGCCGCCTTGAGACCCGCTTCACGATCGATATCGAACAGCGCAACGCTAGCCCCTGCGCCCATCAACGCCCGAGCGACGGCGGAGCCAATCAGGGTCGCGCCACCACTGATCACAGCCACCTTGTTCTGTAGATGAGACATGGTTATCCCCTTAAACCGATTTGTCGGCGCTGGAGGCCCAGCTCGGCATCAACGTATTGGAAGGCAGCGATTCATCGAGCAGTTTTTGGGCGGTCACCACACCGGCCACTGGCAACCCTGTCGGGTCAAGCAGGCCGATCTGAACCAGCACACTGGCCTGATCCCAGTAGATATGTTCGTGATAAAGCTTGGGACCGCGGAACTTGACTACGCCAAGCATCGGGATTTCGACGTAGCGCCCGGTAGGTGCCACCCCGGGAAGCATCCAGTCGATCTCGGAGTCATGGGTAAAGCTCATGATGAATTCATCGACGATTTGCGACGCACCGACCGTGCGAGACAGTGGTGTCAGCTTCATATCCTTGGGATTACCATGGACGAAGTGATGCTGGTAGAAGCGGCTCAACTCTTTCGCACCCACGCCGCCGGTCATGGTCGGTATGTGATTGACGTAAGGTTCAGCGACCATGGTGGCCATGGTTGCAGGTACGTCCCGGGTATCGAACTCGTGGCGCACGTGCTCATCCCAGAGATCTGAAAGGTTGTAGTCAGGGCCCAGAACCCGACGCAATGCAGCAACCGTCCGTTCGTGAGCCAACAGTGCAGACGGTTTGTGATAGTGATGGCCGTTAGGGCGAGCGAAGGCGTGATCAACTCCCGGGTAAACGTAAAGTTCAACACCTGGCTTGTCGTGCAGAACCTTCTGAATCGCGGACCGAGCCTCGGTGGGACAGAACTGATCTTGTTCGGCCATATGGAGCACCAGGCGACCCTGCAGACCTTCAGCTTCCGACAAGGCGTTTTCAATACCCACGCCGTAGTAACCGACGGCACAGGTCACTTCAGGCAACCGACAGGCCGCCAGGTAAGCCAGCTTGCCGCCCAGGCAGTAGCCCACAACACCCAGTTCACCCGGATTACATTGGGGCAAGCTTTGCAGGGCATTCAGACTGGCGCGGATATCATCAATACCAAGTGCCTCGTCAAAACCTTGGTAGAGCTCATAAGCGCGACCAAAGTCTGCCTCGGTGTAACCTAATTCGACACCGGGCTCCTGGCGCCAGTACAGGTCCGGAACCAGCACGGTGTAACCTTCCTCGGCCAACAGGTCAGCGACTTCACGCATAGCCTGGTTAACGCCGAAAATTTCCTGACAGAGCACCACGCCCGGTCCGCGACCATCGACAGAGGTCGCCATATAAGCCTGGAAGTGACCGCCGGACAGAACCGGCACGCTGACATACTGGCCTTTCATATCGAATCTCCAAGGGTTCAGGAATGTTGGAGATGATATTGGGCACCTTCAGCGGCGCCGACTATCCGCTGAATGCGACGCCTGTCCGTGACATGCAGGAAGTTACCTGGAGGGGCAGGACCCGATGGGCAAAATGAAATAAAGCTGTGTGAATGGCCTGAAGATGAACAGAGCGACACCGGTTGCAAAGAGCCGCCCTTCTCCCTCGATATGCTCGACGGCAAAAAGAAACGCAGGAGGGTCGATTCATACAGGAGTCGAATGAACACGCTGCTTAGCGTGATCATTGATCTGAAGGTTAAAAGCGAAGCATTAAACGATGGCGGCGCGCTGAAACAGTCCAGGCAGAGCTTGCAGAAGCAGCCGCAGCGCTGCGAAGGGATGAACCGCAAAATTGCGCACCTGGTCACTGCGACTCTCGCCATAAAGGCACCAATTGCAGAAATGCTCGCAGTTATTGGTCAGCAGTCGGTATTGATTTTCTCCCATGCGAGACAGCGCTCGCCGGACCACTTCTTCTCGTTGAAATCTGATCCGTTGGGCAGTACGGATCCAGACCGGATTCCCCGAGGAAAACCGTTGCAACTCAATCACTTCGACAGGACCCGCGTGCAAGCCTGAACAAAGACCGGAGTAGTGAACGACTTGAGACGCTCCCAGGTAAATCCCATGATGGTAATAACCATTTCGGGAGGTGATGAGATGGCTCCCCACGGGAACCTCTGCGTCAGCCATCCAATCCCAGTCATACCATTGGCGGGTCGGAAGTTCCTCTGACAGCGAAGATGTAAAGGACATGTTCATCGTGCTTCGCCCTACCAGAATTGTGGCGGGTACCGCCCGCATTGACCTGGACGGCGCTCCCACCTCAGTTAATTCAGAAGCGTTGGTACGATATTGAACATCTGCCTCCAGAGGGACTATCCGCTGGGCGCTAAACCTGTCCACGTCATGCAGAAAGGTTTCTGATTCGGCCTGCCGGGCTTTTCAGCTCTGCACCGAGAATCGGCGAGGCAATAGACTCCGCAACTGACTCACAAACGCTGATTGACCATTCCTCAAAAAACACGAAACAGCCAACGAAAAGAACGTTGGACGCCTAAGGTTCGCGGGAGGATTCCAGGATCGAATGAATCATGCTCAGCAACAGCCTGAACAAAGGGAGCGCCGCATGGCATGCCCATTGCTTAAGCAGGTAGATAGCCCCGATGAGGGCACAAAAAGAAACGGACATGTCCACAGGTTATCCGGTTTATGCAGCGACTATCCTTATCCTGCAAAACCTCGGTAACACAACTGTGCGCAATGCCTTGAAACCGTGCATGCAAGTGAGGCGACCATGAGCCTGAGTGCCATCCTGCAGAGCAGCGGCAGTCTCTTTGACAGAGCTTCGCTGTTCACCCCAGAAAATCAGCTGTTTCTTCTCAATGACCTGGAAGCCATTCGCAAAGGCGTCAGCAGCGTCTTCACAAATCATGATCTGCGTTGCGTAGAAGAAACCGACTGCATCAGTGCACGAATGCACCATGTCAATCGTGGGCACCTGTCCTTGAACAGGCTGGAGTATGGAGCAAGGGTTAACATCGACCCCGGTCGCCTGGGAAGTTTCTTTCTGATCCAGATCCCCATCAGTGGCCAGGCGCACATAATGTGCGGCGACCATGATTTTATCTCCACTCCCCATAAAGCCTCGTTGATTTCACCCACTCTGCCGTTATCGATGTGCTGGGACGCCAACGCCCCCCAAATGGCACTTCGAATCGAACGCAGCGAAGTTGAATACCATTGTGCCCAGCACCTCGGTCATGTGATGGACAGATCGCTAGAGTTTCATCCCGAACTCGACCTGACCACCCCGGGTGGGAATTACTTCCTCCAATTGATCACCATGCTGGCTGATGCGATTACATTGGACGAACACCCACTCCACCACGCCCTTGTGCTTAAGCAGTTCGAGTCCGTCCTGATCAATGCATTGGTCTATGGCCAACCCAACAACCTGCGAGAACAACTGGAGTGCGCCAGTAAACCAAAAACGCTGCCCTATTTCGTCAAGAGAACCGAGGAGTATATGCGGGCTCATGCACATGAACCGCTTAGCGTAGAGCAGTTGGCCGAGCACGCTGGGGTCAGCGTTCGCACACTGTTTGCCGGCTTCCGCGATTTTTGCGATACCACGCCCATGGCCTATCTGCGCAACCTGCGATTGGAACAGGTGCATCTCGAATTGAGCAGTCAAAGTCATGATGCGTCGGTAACCGATATCGCGTTCAAATGGGGCTTTGCCCACCTGGGGCGGTTTGCCCAGGAATATAAAAAACGTTTCGGTGAGGCACCTTCAACGACGCTCAGATTCCGAAGCTGATATCGATTATTTAAACCAAACGGACGACGCCGCAGACTATAGGGACTCTGCGGCTTTCAATCACTCCATCAACCCACTACGGCTGACTGGTAGACGCCGATCGCTCTCCTGCGGCGATGGATCCGACGGATCGGGCTATATCCGAACACTGGCAAAAGTTGATTCGTTGCGGGCTTGGCTGAGTGCCGTCAACGGTCCGGACAACGGCGACAGCACCAGGGCCTGTGGCAGCGGCGTCATCGCCACTTGTTGTGTGGTGTTGGAACTTACACGCTCATCGCGTGGCGGAATACCGTAGTACTCGCGGTAGCATTTGGAGAAGTGCGGTGTGGACACGAAACCGCAGACCGACGCCACTTCGATGATCGACATCGGCGTTTGTTTGAGCAATTGCCGCGCGCGGATCAAGCGCAGCTTCAGGTAATAACGTGACGGCGAGCAGTGCAGGTACTTCTGGAATAGCCGCTCCAGCTGACGTCGCGAAACGGCGACGTACACCGCCAGTTCGTCGAGATCAATCGGCTCTTCAAGGTTGGCATCCATTAGCGCCACGATTTCCTGCAACTTCGGCTGGTTGGTGCCGAGCATGTGTTTGAGCGGCACGCGTTGGTGATCCTGTTCGTTGCGAATGCGCTCGTAGACGAACATTTCCGAGATCGCCGCTGACAGTTCGCGACCGTGATCGCGGCTGATGAGGTGCAGCATCATATCCAGCGGCGCGGTGCCGCCGGAACTCGTGAAGCGATTACGATCGAGGGTGAACAGCCGGGTGCTCATGGTCACCCGCGGGAAGGCTTCCTGCATTGCGGCCAGGCATTCCCAGTGCACACTGCAATCGAACCCATCCAGCAAGCCGGCACCGGCCAGAGCCCAACTGCCGGTGCACACTGCGCCCAAGCGTTTGGACTGACGTGCCTGACTCTGTAGCCACGAAACATGTGCGCGGGTCACCGTGCGCTGAATGCCGATCCCGCCACAGACAATCACAATGTCGAGTGGCGGCGCTTTGTGCATGGCGGCATCAGGAGTGATCTGCAGACCGTCACTGGCCCAGACTTGACCGCCATCGACGGTGAGTGTGGTCCAGCGATACAGCTCACGGCCGGATAACTGATTCGCCATGCGCAGAGGTTCCACTGCGGACGCCAGGGAAATCAGCGTGAAATTGTCCAACAGTAAAAAACCGATAGATTGAGGCGCACGGATTTGGGGTTTCACCCCGGAATTGAACGTCGTCATCGCAGAATCTCCTCACACAAAGCGGGTGAATGGCCTCAGGCGCAGGCTCTTTTTATTGCTCGTCCGGCGAGCTATTTGTATTTACTTGCAAAACTCACACCTAAGTTCAATGGCGCCTTCTATAGCGTTCAAAAAGCGACATCCCGATGCCTCTATCTCGATAATCGCAAGGGGTGAGGTTAAAAGCGGAGGAGATGTGGTCAACCGCTCTACTCATTGGTCGTGAGCAATACCGTAGCGTTTTTGGGAAGGAGTGCCTGAAAATAACAACTTGCTTGTTACCGACATGCACAGGTCGGTTTTCGAGAAGAACAATGGGCGATGACGTTAGTGGGTAGACTTGCACATTGCACCAACCTGAAGATCTCAGCGGTGCCCGGTGCGTACGCATCGGGCGGAGCAGGATGGGTGGCAAGTTTTGAGCACTGACTTACACTGCGATACACCCAATGCGAACGAATGACTGTTCAACGGATCGATAGGTCCCACGGCAATCCGGGCATCACGTAATGATCTGGGTGAAGCCAATATGAAAACGGTCACGGCCCTTTTCACCTGTCTGCTCGCTGCCAGCGTGTGCGCGGCGACGAGCACCTGTGCAAATGCTGCGTCCCCTTCGCGAATCTTCAAGACCAGCTTCGACTGCGCCACGGCAAGGGCATCCGTCGAAAAGCTTATCTGTCGCGATCCGCAACTGGCGCAGATGGATATCGAACTGACGCGTCTTTATCGCCTGGCGCTCACTGATGAACATTCAGAACCGCGTCCAGACAAAGTCATGATCGACCAGCAGTTCTGGATCGAGGCCCGCAATCAGTGTGCCTCCACGCCTGCGCCCAAGGCGTGCACGATCCAAAGTTATGCCGAGCGCGCGCACCAGCTACGCCAAGGCTCGGCAATTGTGAGAACCAAGGATCCAGACAGACTCACCGAAGGCCCCCTGGCTTTTCGTTGTACAGGGTTTAACGCGCTGATTGCCGCCACCTTTTTTAGCACGCAGCCTGGTGTCGTGTACCTGAAATGGGCGAACACTTCGATCACCCTGAGCCAGGTGCAGAGTGATTCGGGAACCCGATACACTGGCAAGGATTACCAGGGGAACTACAGCTTCTGGCAAAACGGCAACGTGGTCCTTTTCCAGAAGCCAGGCTCAGGGGAAATGAGTTGTACGGCCGAGCCGGTCGGCTGATTTCTCTGGCGCAAGTACGGTTACACAGTCAGTTAAGACACTACCAGGGCCTGAGGCGGGTCACTTGTAGATCGGTACTGAAACCGATCCGGACCTCTGCCCTGCCTCTGCTTGCAGACGTTTGCCCAACTCCGCGATCTTTGCCTCTCCCGCTTTCAACGCCTCCAGGCTGGTGTGCACGGAGTAATTACCCATCTTCAGGTCGTGCGGGTGAGGAATCGCCGACCCCAGCACAAACACTGCGTCTTGCTTATCCCCGGCCTTGAGTTTCAGCGCACCGTTACCTGGCGTGAAAACGACGAGTTCTCCCGCCTGGACAAGCTCCGGGGAATGAAGGGTTCCTCGACTGGCGCTGAGCCAAAGCACCTTGTGCCCGGCCGGTGGCTGATACTCCCAACTCTGGCCCGCGGTCAGTGTCACCAATAGATAATTCAGGCCAGAAGGCGCGCGTACGGGGCTGCGGATGCCCTGGTAGTCGCCGACGATCACGCGTGCTGGCCCAGCCTGTGGGATGGCATGTGCTTCCAGGTACTGGCTGTCGACCGGCGCGCTTTCCAGGTCAGCGGGCAGCGCGATCCACAGCTGAAACCCCTGGATCCGCGCCGATGTGCCGGCAGACATTTCCTTACCATGCCAGACACCGGCGCCTGCGCGCATCCATTCGACTCCGCCGTAACCAATGAATCCGGAACCTGAGTCCGGATCGTCAAAGCGAAGGTTGCCTTCGGTGATCAAGGTAATGGTCGCGATCCCCGAATGGGGATGCAGCGGCATGCTGCCAATGAGTGACGTATCGGCATCGATCAGGTCGAGAAACACAAACGGCTTGAGCAACCGGCCCAGGTCCGAGGGGCTCATGAGCCGGACAATGGGGCCCTGTCCATGACCGCGGGTGCGCAGGCTGATGCTGCGCGAGACATCGTTTTGGAGAGAGGTGGAAGGATTCATGGTCATGCCCTCGTCGTTTTCGAGGTTGCGTCAGAGAGATTAAGTGCCATGGAGTGTCTTTCCTGAATGGGATTACGAAGTTGAGCCCAGCGTAACCAGCCGCTTATAGGTTTAGTAGTAGGTATAATTGACTTAGACCCGTCCATTTATGGAAGTAATGCTGTGCTGGATCTCAATGAAATCTCGATGTTTGTTCAGGTGGTGCTGTCAGGCCGCTGATAGCCCGCTCTTTGGGCGTGCTCTGGCCATGGAGTGTGCTAGTTGGTGCTAGTGTTAATTTGCATCCTCGCGGTGCAATTCAAGATTCTTCAAATCCATCGAATGGCTCCCAACCCAGGAGGAATCATGGCTAAAGTACTTGTGCTCTATTACTCAATGTACGGTCACATCGAAACGATGGCTGAGGCAGTCGCCGAGGGTGCACGATCAGTGCCCGGCATTGACGTGACGATCAAGCGTGTCGCTGAAACCATCCCGGCCGAGCAAGCTGCAGCCTCCGGTGTAAAACTCGACCAGAAGGCACCCGTGGCGGTGCCTGACGAATTGGCCAATTACGACGCCATCATCTTTGGCACTCCGACGCGCTTTGGCAATATGTCCGGGCAGATGCGCACGTTCCTCGACCAGACCGGCGGACTGTGGATGAAAGGCGCTCTCGTTGGGAAGATCGGCAGCGTTTTCGCGTCGACCGGCACCCAGCACGGTGGCCAGGAAACCACCATTACGTCGTTCCACTCCACGCTACTGCATCAGGGCATGGTGATCGTGGGTGTGCCTTACACCTGTTCAGGATTGACCAATATGAACGAGATCACCGGCGGTACACCCTATGGTGCGACCACCCTGGCAGGAGCCGACGGAAGCCGACAACCTTCACAGAATGAATTGGATATTGCGCGTTTCCAAGGCAAACACGTCGCTGAGCTTGCAATAAAGATCGCCGGTTAATCCAAAAGCTCGAACACGCAACTTCGGTCGTGAAACGACCCGCCCTGAGTCGACTTTCTCACTGAGTTCCCTCTTGTCCTCATGCCAGGTTCTGCACTGAATCTGACATGAGGATCCTTCCATGGGCCGTTTTTTTCACGCCTGTTTGGAATCGTACATACGCATGCCGAAGCTTGGACTTCGGCAGCCTCGTTTCACGATACGGTTGCCGGCCGATAGGGCTCGATATATCCGCAGCCCAGGATCTGACTCAGGCGCATCGCATCGCTCATCCGGCGAAACAGTCCGGGAGTCATCCACGGCGCCTGACCGTCAACATTGGGCGCTCCCAATCCGGACATCAGGTCGTCGATCAGAATGGATCGGGTTTCGAAAGAGATTCGTGTCAACCCAGTGCTATTGCCGACTCCGGCATGGGCATGTGCCCCGGAGAAGGCAATAAGACTCCCTGGGGCGATATCAACGGCAAACCCCTCCTGCGGGTCAATTGCTTCCAACAGATGCGGGATGGCCTCATCGGCATCCACAGCATTGCGTCCGTCTCGATGCGATCGCTGCAGAACAGCGCGCATATCGAAATCTGCACTCGAATTGAGGAGCGGTCGCTGCCATAGGCCCGGATACAAGGCGAAGGTTCGCCCTGCGGTGATGGGATAGATAGGCGCCCACCAGTTCGTTTGCGCATAGATATTCGACCCCCAGGTATCGCGGTGAAAAGCAATGGTGGCCGTCGTGCGGGCACGCGGCGTGAACTGCTCTGGCTCGCGATGTGGCTGAAAACGCAAATGCAGGCGATCGCAAGCCAAGGTGTCCGGTGCAATTCCAAGGCTTTCCACTACGTCCAGCCATCGATGTTGGACCTCTGCGGAGCCCGCGAAGTCGCTCTGACATTTTGAAAATCGAACAGCCTGCTCACGGTGGCTCAAATAGCGATGGATCTGTTGCGGTTGCCAGGGATGCAGCGCGTCTTCGAGGAATGTACGCGCATATTCCACCAACTTCGTCATGGGCTGTAAGTCAGTGAAGCGAATGATCTCGCCGGAATAGATCCGGTCGTGGAATTGGCGAGCGGTGCTCGGTATGGCAAGCGAGCTGTACATGATCGGAAGTCCCCTGAATATGCGCCCTTGACTTTAAAAGCACGCGGATTGCAGGGGAAGTGGCAGGTGAGGCGAAAAAGAACAGATCAGTCCCTCACAACGGGAGCACCAGGCGAGCAGCAAGAATGCCGCTCGCTGACGCCGTGATTCTGATTTTCTACCTCTTTTTAAATGGCGGAAGGCAGCGGGAGTCGAACCTGCCCGGGAACGGTTGCCGCCCCCAACCGGGTTTGAAGCCCGGCCGCGCCACCGGACGCGATTGCCTTCCTTGAAGTCAGTCCTCGATTCTCTGCGCCAGAGCATTGTCCGGACGGATGCAGCGCTGGTCGCCAAGCCGGCGGGTCAAGCCGATCCGGTCGAAGAACTCGAGTATCTGGATGCTGCGTTTACGGCCGATTCCTACCTTGTCGCGAAACGCCGCCGCTTGAATCACCGGATTGTCGGCGACCAGTTGCAAGAGCATAGCCGCCAATTCGCGCACCGTAGCGTCAGCGTAAAACAGGTCACGGACGACTTGGTGAACAAGCCCTAATCTCGCCATCTTGCGCAGCAGCAAGCGCACATCAGCTTCGTCACGGCCGATGGCGATGGCCAGGCTGCGGACCCAGGGCGGATCAAAACCCGCCTGTTCGAGCAGCGGCTGTAACTGGTGCCACATAACCTCGTCTTCTTCGCTCAGGCGTGCCTGGTGTTCGGGCAAATGCAGCCACGGCCCACTGGCTTCAATAGCGCCACTGGCCAGTAATTCGTCAAGCATGCTGATGAATGTCGGTCGGTCCAGCGGCGTGGCCGCGAACCGGCGCAAGCGATCTCGGTCTGGCCCCAGTTCGTCCGGTTCAAGTTGATGAAAGCGCGCCAGTTGCTCCAGCAGCGAAGTTTTAAGGGCTTCCCAACGTACAGTGTTGAACAATAACGGACCTTGGCGCGTAGCAATGACACGGACATCCGCCGGCAAATGCCAGGTGCTGCGCAGGCGATTGAACTGGCGCTCCAGGCGTAGTGGATCGAGCCCGGTGTCACTGTTGGCAAGCAGCACCGGCAGTATCTGCTCCAGGCTTTCGCTTGCGGCCAGGGCCTGTAGCTGCGTCAGTCTGGTTGGACTGCGGCGCTGGCGGGCCGGTGCAAACGGGTCGAGCACCCGCCCGCCGCCGAGGGTGCGCCGCGCGCTCTGGTCGCGCAGCACCAGGCGGTCGCCATGCACCGCCTGCAACGGAGTGTTCAGCAACAATTGCCCGAACATCCGCTCACCCGGCGCCAGGCGTGTGCCCTCCAGCAATGCGACCCGAGCAGTGACGTCCTGAGTGCCCAAATGCACGTGCACCGGGCTGAAATGTTCGAAGGCGCGTGGTTCGCTGGCCAGCAATTGCATCTCGATGTCCAGGCGCTGCGTGGGCGCGAACAGCCACTCGGCCAGCAACCAGTCGCCGCGGTGGATCTGTTCCAGGGCCAGGCGTTCGGCACTCAGGTTCAACGCCACCCGCTGGCCGGCCCAGGCCTCGCCGGCGACGTGGTTCTGCGCATGCAAACCACGCACCCGCACAGGCTTGCCAGCCTGGCCCAACAGGAGGGTGTCGCCCACCCTCACCTGCCCGGCCAGAGCCGTGCCGGTGACCACAATACCGGCTCCGGCGATGCTGAAGGCGCGGTCGATTGCCAGGCGAAATCCGCCGCAAACGGCGCGCTGCCGGACCTCACGCTGGGCGGCCAGCAATGCCTGGCGCAGGGCCTCGATGCCCTCCCCGGTCAGGCTCGACACCGCGAATTGCGGCGCGCCGCAATAGGGCCCAGGTGCCAGCAACGCGGTGACCTGGGCGTGTACCGACTGCACCCGGGCGGGCTCGACCCGGTCGCATTTGGTGATCGCTACCAGCGCCTGGGGGATGCCCAATAGCTCGACGATCGCCAAATGCTCGCAGGTCTGGGGCATGACCCCGTCATCGGCAGCCACCACCAGCAGCACCAGGTCAATGCCTTGGGCACCAGCGAGCATGTTATGGATAAAGCGCTCATGGCCGGGCACGTCGATAAAACCCGTCATGTCCGCCCCAGGTTCCAACGGCGCGTAAAGAAAGCCCAGGTCGATGGTGATTCCGCGTTCGCGTTCTTCCCGGCGACGGTCGCCGGCTTGCCCCGTCAGGGCTTTGAGCAACGCTGTTTTGCCGTGGTCGATGTGTCCAGCGGTGCCGACGATCACCTTACCTCCCCCACCCCTTGCAGCTGGTCCAGTTGCGCGAGCCAGGCAACCTCATCGTCCAGCACGCGCAGGTCCAACCACAGGGCATCGTCGTCAATACGACCGATCACCGGAATGGGCAAGGCTCGCAAGGCTGCTTCCAGGCAATGCAGCTGCCGTCCGCGCAACCGTTTTGGCACCTGCGGACGCAGGCACAGGGCAGCGCTTGGCAACCGAGCCACTGGCTGGCTGCCGCTGCCGATCATTCCGAGTGCCGGCAACGCGGCCACCCCCCAACTGTCGCCCAACACCTGCGCCAGCAGCGGACGCAGGCGTTCGGCCTGAGCGAGGATATCGGCCCGCGGACGGGTGAGCAGGCGCAGACTGGGCAGGCGTTCGGCCAACCGGTCGGGGTCGCGGTACAGCCCCAGCACTGCCTCGAGGGCGGCCAGGGTCAGTTTGTCCACCCGCAAGGCACGTTTGAGCGGGTTCTTCTTGATCCGGGCAATCAGCTCCTTGCGACCTACGATCAATCCCGCCTGGGGACCACCGAGCAACTTGTCACCACTGAAGGTGACGATATCGGCCCCGTCGACCAGGGCCTGGCGCACCGTGGGTTCGGCGGGCAGGCCCCAGCGGGTCAGGTCCAACAGACTGCCGCTGCCCAAATCTTCAAGCAATGGCAGTCCGTGCCGGTGGGCCAGTTGTGCCAGCTCGGCGGTCGGCACGTGGGCAGTAAAGCCCTGGATGCTGTAATTGCTGGTGTGTACGCGCATCAACAAACCACTGCGTGGGCCGATGGCGGCTTCGTAGTCTCGGGGATGGGTGCGGTTGGTGGTGCCGACTTCATGCAGCCTGACCCCGGCGCGAGCCATGATGTCGGGGATGCGAAACGCACCGCCGATTTCGATCAGCTCGCCACGGGAAATAATGCCCTCTTTACGCGCCCCCAGGCTGTTGAGCGCGAGCAACACGGCGGCAGCGTTGTTGTTGACCACCGTCACCGCCTCGGCACCGGTCAGCTCGCGTATCAGGCCTTCGATCAGGTCGTCACGGTCACCGCGCTTGCCGCTTTCCAGGTCGAATTCCAGATTGAGCGGATAGCGGGCAGCCTGTTGTACCGCCTCGATCGCTTCCTCGGGCAACAGCGCCCGCCCGAGATTGGTATGCAGCACCGTGCCGGTGAGGTTGAACAGCCGCCGCACTCGACTGCGGTGCTGGATTGCCAGACGTTCGCCTGCCCTCCCCGCCAATACCTGAGCCGTGAGTTCAACGGCGTCGAGTTGGCCCAGTTGAACCGGTTCACGCAGGTCATCGAGCAACTGCCGCAGGGTGGCGAGCAAGGCGTCGCGGCCATAGCGCTCGGTCAGCGGCTGGCAGGCGGGACTTCGCAGCAGACTGTCGATGGAGGGCAGATGCAATGGGGCCTTGGCAGACAACATAGAAACTTCCACAGTCTGTACAGGCTTTGAGTGTAGATGCCGTCTTGCTCCTCGTAAGGCAAGCGCTAACTTTGGGTCAAATGGTGGCCCCTGTAGCAGCTGCCAAAGGCTGCGTCCGCTCGCGAAGCGGGCGCAGGATTTATGATTGCATGAAAGTCCTGCGGACTTTGACGCAGCCTGGCGGCAGCTGCTACAGGGGTTACGGTATGCGTACCGGTGATCAATCTCCCCCAGGCGTCAGCATCAGGTTCGGCGCCAGACGCTGGTAACCTTCCAGGTCCAGGCGCATGTCCAGCGCCAAGCTCGCCAGGTCCGCCGAGAGCGCTTCGGCGTCAGCGTCATTTTCCAGGTAGAGCAGTTTCAGGTAGCGGTTGCAGCCGGGGCAAATTTCAGCCCGCAGCGGCGCCTGGTTGGCCGTATGGCGGTCATCCTCGAAACTGACGTAATTGAGTCCTTTGCTCTGCTCGCAGTAGACGCATTTGACCCGCACCACATGCCATTCGCAGGCACACAGCGAACACACCAGGTAGCGCAGCCCGTTGTACTTGCCCCGCTGGTGAATCACCCCGGCCATGGCCGGCGAACCGCAGGCCGGGCATTGACCAAGGCTGGCGCAAGGCTTCAAATCGCACGCCGGCATGCTGAGCAACCAGTGGCTCCAGGCCGCCTGCAAGGCCGCGCCGAGAAATGGCACCACTGCTGCCGGCAGCCCGGCATACTGGCCGCTGAGCAAGGCGATCGCCCAGACCTTGCGTTGCCCGACGCTGGCGTTGTGCAAGGTTGCCACGGCATTTTTCACTGCAGATCGCGGCGGCGCCTGGTAACGCCGCAGCAAGACGTCCAGGTACGGCAGCCAGCCGTCCTCGCGCACCAGACTGTCGGCGGCCAGCGGTGGCAAGCCATGCTCCTGGCACAACAACAGGCGTTCGGGGGCTGGGGGCGGAGACAGCGGCGGTTCGTCCAGCAGACTCTGCTGGAGGTGGCACAGACCGGCGACCAAATGCAGGTAGTCGGCCAGTGGATGCCCGTTTGCCAATCGCTCCAGGCGCATCGCGCGCAAGGTGAACAGGTTGTGCGGCGGCAGGCGCAGGAACGGCGGCGTGCTCGCCGACGCTTCGATCTGGCCGGGTTCGAGTATCGTGCTCAAGGCATCATCCTTTTTTGCTTATCGGGCGGTCGGGACTCTCGTCGCGCGTCACTTCTCGATACCAGAGTTCATGGTGTTTCTTCGCCCAGGCGCGGCTGACCCAGCCATGCAGCATGGCGCCGACCGAGCCTTTGATCCAGATGCCGGCATAGATGTGCACGATGATGCTCAGCACCAGCACGAAAGCCGCCAGGGCATGCAACAGCATCGCCAGGCGAATCAACGTGATACCGAAATATTGGCTGAAATAGACCCGCCAGATCACCACTCCGCTAAACAGAAGCACCAGCATGCAGGCCAGCAGGGTCCAGAACAGCAGCTTCTGCCCGGGGTTGTATTTGCCGATCGGCGGCACTCCCTCCTCCTCGTTGCGCATCACCCGGTCGATCCGTTTGAGCCACAGGCGGTCGTTGGCGATAAAGAAATTGGCCCGCCAGAAGCGGATCACCAGCCCCAGAAAAAACACGAACATCAGCACGCCCATGAAAGGGTGCAGGATGCGCGTCCAGGGCCCGCCGCCGAATAACTGGCTGAGCCAGAACAGCGCCGGATGGAACAGTGCCAGACCCGACAGGGCCGCCATGAAGAACAGAATCGCCACCAGCCAGTGGTTCGTGCGTTCGTTGGCGCTATAACGCAGGATCGTTTTGTCTTTCATGGTTGTTTGCCCTCCTGCGGCCCAGGCGTGTTCGGGTCATAGACATGCACGGCCGGGTCAACCTCATGCACGCTGGTGTCCTTGCCGGGTGGGTGCTCGTCCTCCTCGACCCGCTGTGGGCCGATGCGTACGTAGTGGAAGAAGCCCGCCAGCACCGCGGCCCCCATGGCCAACAACGCCAGTGGTTTGCTCACGCCTTTCCACAGTCCTACCAATGGGCTGATGACCGGCTGATTCGGTAAGCCGGCGTACAACGATGGCTGGTCGGCGTGGTGCAGCACGTACATCACGTGGGTGCCTCCGACGCCGTCGGGATCGTAGAGACCGGCGTTGTCGAAACCCCGTGACTTGAGGTCAACGATGCGCTCGGCGGCATGCTCTTTCATGTCCTCCTTGCTGCCGAACACGATGGCGCCGGTCGGGCAGGTCTTGACGCAGGCCGGTTCCAGCCCTACCGCCACCCGGTCCGAGCACAGTGTGCATTTGTAGGCCTTGTGGTCCTTCTGCGAAATGCGCGGAATGTTGAAGGGGCAGCCGGTGATGCAATAGCCGCAGCCGATGCAATGGTCCTGGTCGAAGTCGACAATGCCGTTGGCGTGCTTGATGATTGCCCCCGGACTCGGGCACGCCGCGAGGCAGCCAGGTTCGGCGCAGTGCATGCAGCCATCCTTGCGGATCAGCCATTCGAGGTTGCCGGCGTCGGTTTCGTGCTCGGTGAAGCGCATCAACGTCCAGGTCTGGGCACTGAGGTCCTGAGGGTTGTCGTAGGTGCCGTGGTTGTGACCCACCTCCTCGCGCAATTCATTCCATTCCGAACAGGCCACCTGGCACGCCTTGCAACCGATGCACTTGGTGGTATCGATCAGCTTGGCGACTTCCTCCTGTTGACGCACCGAGGGCGGCAAGGTGGTGGTGGCCGAACGGGCAATGATGTCTTGGCTGGCCATCAGATTTTCTCCACATTGACCAGGAATGACTTGGATTCCGGGGTCTGTGTATTGCCGTCACCGAGGAATGGCACCAGGGTGTTTGTCAGGTAGCCATGCCGGGTCGCTCCAGTGAAACCCCAGTGCAATGGGATGCCAATCTGGTGCACGGTCTGGTTGTTGACCTGCAGCGGACGGATTCGCTTGGTCACCACCGCCACCGCTTCGATATGCCCGCGCTTGGAGCTGACCCGCACCCGGTCACCGGCGGCAATACCCTTCTCCTTGGCCAGGACTTCACCAATCTCGACGAACTGCTCGGGCTGGGTCACGGCATTGATGGGGCAATGCTTGGTCCAGAAGTGGAAGTGCTCGGTCAGCCGGTAGCTGGTGGCGGCATAGGGGAAGTCCTTGGCCGTTCCGAGGCTCTCCCAGACCGAATCGAAGATGCGCCCGGCCGGGTTGCTGGTCGCCTTCTTGTTGGTGGGGTGCAGAGGGTTGATGCCGATAGGCGTTTCGAACGGTTCGTAATGTTCCGGGAACGGGCCTTCGTTCATCTTGTCGAGGGCGAAGAAACGCGCCACCCCTTCGGGGTTCATGATGAAAGGGTTCATGCCCGCTTCCGGCGCCACGTCGGCCTTGTAGTCGGGCACGTCGGTGCCACCCCAGGCCTTGCCGTTCCACCACACCAGGCGCTTTTTCGGATCCCAGGGTTGCCCCTTGGTGTCGGCCGAGGCGCGGTTGTAAAGGATGCGCCGGTTCATTGGCCAGGCCCAGGCCCATCCCAGGTTCTGCTTCATCCCGAAGGGGTCGCTGTTGTCGCGCCGGGCCATCTGGTTGCCTTGCTCCGTCCAGCTGCCGCAGAAGATCCAGCAGCCGGATGCTGTGCTGCCGTCGTCCTTGAGCTGGGCGAAACCGGACAACTGCTGCCCGGCCTTGATCGTCGTTCCCGTGGCGTCGGTGACGTCGGCAATGGCGTAGCCGTTGAACTCCTTGGCAATCTCTTCCGGTGTAGGGTCGCCGGGCACCTTGTAGGGCCAGCTGAGCTTGAGAATCGGCTCGGCGAAGGCACCGCCGTTGGCCTGGTAGCGCTGACGCAAACGGATGAACAGGTCGCTCATGATCTTGATGTCGGTGCGTGCTTGCCCTGGGCCGTCGGCGCCCTTCCAGTGCCATTGCAGCCAGCGGCCGCTATTAACCAGTGAGCCGTCCTCTTCGGCGAAGCAGGTGGTGGGCAGGCGGATGACTTCGGTCTGGATGCTGGCCGTTTCGACATCGTTGTAAGGCCCGACATTGCGCCAGAACTCCGAGGTCTCGGTGGCCAACGGGTCCATCACCACCAGCCACTTGAGTTTGGCCAGCGCGGCCATCACACGGTTTTTGTCGGGCAAGGCAGCGATGGGATTGAAGCCCTGGCAGACGTAGCCGTTGATCTGCCCGTTGGACATCATGTCGAACACTTTCAATATGTCGTAGCCGGGGATGTCCAGCTTGGGCAGCCAATCATAGCCCCAGTGGTTGTCGGCGGTGGCGTTGGCGCCGTACCAGGCCTTCATCAGACTGACGTGGAACTTGCCGTAGTTCTGCCAGTAGGACAGCTGCCCAGGCCGCAACGGCTTGAGCGCACGTTTGGCGATGTAGGTGTCGTAGTCCTGTTCGGCATCGCCCGGCAGGGTCAGGTAGCCCGGTAGCAGATTCGACAACAGCCCAAGGTCGGTCAGGCCCTGGATATTGGAGTGCCCGCGCAGGGCATTGACGCCCCCGCCCGGCATGCCGACGTTGCCCAGCAGCAGTTGCACCATGGCCGCGCTGCGAATCATCTGCGAACCGGTCGAATGCTGGGTCCAGCCCAGGGCATAGAGGATCGTCATGGTCTTGCCCGGTTGCGAGCAGGTGGCGATCTCCTCCCAGATCTTCTGCATGGCGTCTTGCGGCATGCCGCAGATCTGGCTGGTCAGCTCCAGGGTGTAGCGGCTGTAGTGCTGCTTCATCAGCTGGTAGACGCAACGCGGGTCCTGCAGGGACGGGTCGACCCTGGCGAAACCGTCCTCGCCGATTTCATAGCCCCAGCTGGACTTGTCGCTGTAGGTACGCTTGGCCGCGTCGTAGCCGGTAAACAGCCCGTCCTCGAAGCCAAAGCCGGCCTTGACGATGAACGACACGTCCGTATAGGCATGCACGTACTCGTGCTGGATTTTGTTTTCAGTGAGCAAATAGTTGATCAGACCGCCCATGAAGGCGATGTCGGTGCCGGTGCGAATCGGCGCGTAATAGTCGGCCACCGAGGCGGTACGGGTGAAGCGCGGGTCGATCACGATCAGTCGTGCCTGATTGTGCGCTTTGGCTTCGGTCACCCATTTGAAGCCACAAGGGTGGGCTTCGGCGGCATTACCGCCCATGACCAGAACCAGATTCGCGTTGGCGATATCGGTCCAGTGGTTGGTCATCGCACCTCGGCCATACGTTGGGGCAAGACTTGCCACCGTCGGGCCATGTCAGACACGTGCCTGGTTATCGAACCCCAGCATGCCCAGACTGCGAACGACCTTGTGGGTCATGTAACCGGCCTCATTGGAGGACGCGGATGCGGCGAGAAAACCCACCGTCAGCCAACGGTTGACCGTCTGGCCCTGGGCATTCTTCTCGATGAAATTGGCGTCACGGTCGGCCTTCATCAGGTCGGCGATGCGATCCAGCGCTTCATCCCAGGACACCCGTGTCCACTCCTTGCTGCCCGGTTTGCGCACCTGCGGATATTGCAGCCGGCTGGGGCTATGGATGAAGTCCAGCAGGCCTGCGCCTTTGGGGCACAGCGTGCCGCGATTGACTGGGTGGTCGGCGTCACCTTCGATATGGATGATGTTCTGGGTGACGTTCTTGGCCCTGTCGCCCTGGCTGTACATGATCAAACCGCAACCCACCGAACAGTAGGGGCAGGTATTGCGGGTTTCATTGGTATGGGCCAGCTTGAAGTGGCGTACTTGCTCGGCGAAGGCTGGCGCGGGTGCCATGCCCAGCGCGGCCAGACTGGAGCCTCCAAGGCCGATAGCGGCGACCTTGAAGAACTGACGACGGTTGAGGTCCATCGTGCACTCCTGATCAGGTGGAGTTACCCGGTATTTGGCCGGGAAATCTTGAACCATCACGGTGGCTGCGGTACGGCCGCCGACACTTGACACTTTAGCCAAGATTGCAAGGGATGTAATGAAACCCGATCATCGGCGATGTACTAATCACATCTTTCAAGCTGAAACCGTGCTCCGCACGCTGGGATGGCCCGGCCGTAAAGTAGCACTAGAGAGCTGACTAAAACTCTACCTTCGCGCCAACTCATGCTTGATGCATTGCTCGTAGTACGTTTGCTTGATTTCAGCAGGTTTGAGACGCGAAGCGCTGTTATAGGTTTGCTCTGTAATACCCAAGGCCGTCATGCGCATCCACGGCTGGTGAAATTTGTGGGTCTGTAGCCTGTTGCGCGCACCATAAAGCGTAATCCCGGAAAGTTTCGATTCTTGGGCGCCTGCGGCTACTCCCGAACCCCAACTGCACACAAAGCGATCGTTTTTGCTCAATGCCTTTGCCTGAGACTCAGACGAGATACCTGCTAAAAAAAGCATTGCAAGGGTCAATACTAAAGTCCGCATAGAGCCACACCTAACCTTCTGAAAAGAAAGCAAGTTTGACAACGAGCCCGAGATTCGGGGGCCAGCAATGTGCCTCATTTTATGGAGATGTTTGGTGTTCAATCAGAACGGCGGCGTTCTTGTTTCTGTGTTTCCCGGGATTGCGTGACGAACCAAAAAAAAGGCCGCCCTCAATGGCAGCCAAAACTGTTGATTCCCTGCGCAAACACTTCAAATATCGTTGACTGAATAGTGCAAAATCACAACGAATCCGGGGGAGCCGCTACATAGTCGACGAGCCAGGCATCCGCATCAGGCCATGGAGGACACCCATTCTCAAACCTGGTTCGGAAGGGATCATTTCTTCGATGCCTAACACTTTGAAAGCAGCAAGCATTACCGCCAGCCCACCCGGCAAAGTGCTCAATCGTTGTGCTTGCAGGCCAGCCAGTTTCAACTGCTTGACGTGGCCTGCCTCCAGCAAACAAATTGACAAGCGCAACAGGCCTGCATAGGTAATGCCGCCTTGACCATAGGCATTCAGGCCATTGGCCTTGAGAATCTTTGCCAGCATCCTTGCCGTGCCGGAAGAGCCGATGGCTTGCTCCCAGCCCAGCTTGCGATAACGGTGGGCCACTTTTTCAATTTTCTCGCTGGCGATTCGTTCGGCCTCTTGAAGAGAGCGACTGTCAACATGGCCTCCGACAAAGTAGCGCTTGCTAAAACTGCCGCTGCCGATCGCTATGCTTTCAGTCAACAACGGACGGTCACCCTGCCCCACAATGAGTTCGGTAGACCCACCACCGATATCAACGACCAGTCGAACGGCCTGCGCACCAGGCATTGTGTGGGCCACCCCCGCATAGACGAGTTTGGCTTCCTCGCGCCCGGAAATCACATCGATACGGAAACCCAGGCGTTGTTCGGCACCGGCCAGAAACACGTCGCCATTATTGGCCTCACGTACTGCGCTGGTGGCCACAGCGCGAACACGACCAGCCTCGAAATTTTTTAGCTGCTTGCCGAATCGCTCCAGGGCCAGCCACCCCCGCTCCAACGCCAAACCGTCCAGTGCTTTTCCTTGAAACCCTTCCGCGAGACGAACGGGTTCGCGAAAGGTTTTCACTTCCTGAATAACGAGCCGTTGATTGCGCTTGACCTGTTGGCCAATCATCATCCGAAACGCGTTGGAACCGAGATCAACGGCGGCAAACAGCGAAGCGTCACCCTTCATGCAGAATTCCTTTTGCGTTCACGAACCAAGAGCACATCGTCCGCGAGACCATAAAAAGTAGGGGGTGAGCGATCTTGCCACTGGGGCCATGACACTACGATGACATCTGCCGAGCAGGAGTCCGCATGGTGGCCGAACCCTTTATCGTCTGGGTGACGTCCGGTGAGGCCGAGACGCAGGAGCGCGAGCATGGCGGCCCATGGTCCACCAGCCGGGTGAAGCAGGGTTCGCTGTTCCTCACCGCAGCGGGTGCGCCCTATGACTTTCGCTGGAAGCGGATGACGTCGCCCAGGCCCTCTCCATTCATCTTGCGCGCAACTATGTAGAGCTCGACGAAGGCTCGCACAAGGAGGCTTCGTCGCTGCCGGGCTTCAAGCTGCGGCGGATCACCGGCTGGATGGCCAAACACATGGCCGAAGAGTTCAGCCTCTCGCGACTGGCCGAACAGGCCGGTATGAGTGAGTTCCACTTCAATCGCCTCATCGTCACGAAGCCAATAGGGCCTCACCGTTACCTCAAATAGCTTCAAAGGTAACGAATGCCACTCACTTGGCCCCGGTCGGATTCCCCAAATATGGGAAAAAAACCCACGACCGCTTATCTGTTCGAGTAACACTCGCCCTTGCTCACGGCCAACCCGTACCTAGACTCATTTTGGTTATAACCGTGTTGAGCAGGTGATCGACATGATTCAAGACGAAACCGAAGCAAGGGCCGAGCATGGCCCGAACAACCCAGAACGGCGCGATCTGCTGCTCGGCCTACTGACCCTCTACTCCCTCTCCCTGATCCCCTGGGAGGTGGTGCAAGCGGCCCAAAATGATGCACGCAGCGCCTTCCGAGCGGTTTCCGAACTCATTACCGGCCGCCGCTCCCTCAGAGGTGGACTGGAGGGCGACATCTTCGAGAAGCTCACCGCCGACGACCCCGATTTTCCTGCAAAGGTCGTGGCGCTGCTGGCGTTGATTGACGAGCGCCGGCTTCATATCGACCTATTGCAGGCGGTCCTGGACGCCGAGTTCCCGGCACTGGCGCCGCTGCCTCGCCAGATCGCCAGCGGATGGTTCCTCGGCGTGGTCGGCAGCGGCTTCAAGGCGCTTACCGTGGCCTACGAACACGCCCTGAATGCGGAAATCGTCGAGGATGTGCTGAAACCTCAGGGCTTCTGCCTGGGTAAACCCGGCGTCTGGGCCCAGCCACCACTCTCACTCTCTTGAGGTTGCATTCCATGTCCGAACAACCACCGCTGTCAACCGATTACGTCGTGATCGGTTCCGGTATCTGTGGCTCGCTGCTGGCCCGACGGCTGGCGCAACAAGGCGCCTCCGTGCTGATCCTCGAGGCGGGCCCGCGCATCAAACGCGACGATATCTTCAAAGCATTCATCGACTCGCCGCGCAAGAAAGACTTCCAGGCACCCTATCCCTTTTCGCCCTGGGCGCCGCATCCGGACTTCCAACCCGTGGACAACGGCTATCTGGTCCAGGCCGGCCCCGACCCCTACCTGGCCGAATACCTGCGCGTGGTCGGCGGCACAACCTGGCATTGGGCGGCGATGGCTTGGCGCCTGGTGCCCAATGACCTGAAAATTCGCAGCCTGTATGGCGTGGGCGTCGACTGGCCGCTCACCTACGACGACCTTGATCCCTTTTACCAGGAGGCGGAAGAAATCATGGGGGTGTCCGCGTCCGAGGCAGAGCACCCCGAATCGCCACGCAGTAAGCCCTTCCCCTTGGAACCGGTGGCCGAACCCTTTGCCATGCGCCGCCTGCGCGAGCGGCTCGATCCGGTCTACAAGGTGGTCGGCAACACCCAGGCACGCAACAGCGTCCCCTTCGGCGGCCGCCCCGCCTGTTGCGGCAGGAACAATTGCATGCCCCTCTGCCCGATCGACGCCCAGTACAACGGCGGGGTGGCCGCCAAAGCGGCCGAGGACGCCGGCGCCCTGCTGACCCCCAATGCTGTGGTCTACAAACTGGAACACGACGACACCGGCCGCATCGTGGCGGCTCATTACTTCGATCCGAACCGGAAGTCCTTCCGGGTCACCGGCAAGACCTTTATCCTCGCCGCCAACGGCATCGAAAGTCCGAAGCTGTTGCTGCTGTCGGCCAGCCCCAAGTACCCCACCGGCCTGGCCAACAGCTCCGACATGGTGGGCCGCAACCTGATGGACCACCCCAGCACCTCGCTGGACTTCGACGTCGGGGAGGCAGTTTGGCTCGGCCGCGGACCACAATTCGTCAGCTCGATCCAGACCTTCCGCGACGGGCCGGAACGCAGCCGACGCGCGGGCTATCGCCTGGACTTCGCCAACGACTCGCGGGTACCGGGCACCACCCAGGCGCTGATCAAGGAGGGGGTTTTCGGTGCCGAGTTCGACAAACGGCTGCGCTTCAGCGCTGCCCACGAAATGAGCGTGAAGAACGTACCAGAGGTGCTGCCACACCCGGATAACCGCGTCACCCTGAGCGCCAAGAGAGACTTCCTCGGCATCCCCCAACCCGAGCTGCATTACAAGATCGACGACTACACCAAAGCTGGCGTGGCGGAATCGCGGCTAGATTTCGAGCGAATCGCCGTGCTCATGGGTGGCACCAACCTGCGCTTCAACGACACCTTCTCCAACAACCAGCACATCTGTGGCACGGTGAGCATGGGCATCGACCCGAAAACCTCGGTGGTCGATCAGTTCGGGCGCTCGCACGATCACGAAAACCTGTTCATGGTGGGCACCGGCGTCTTGCCGACCTCAGCCACCTGCAACTCGACGCTGACCGCGGTCGCCGTGGCCCTGCGCACGGCCCAGCACATACTCCCACGGCCCGAGACAACCGCGCGCTCGTCGCACTGAAACCTGTCTGTGCAACAATTCGCGCCGCAACGGCGCACGCCCTTAATGCCCAGGCGCCTGCTCACGATTTCGGTCGTGAGCAGGAGCACAGAGCGGCACTAGAACCTCGACCCTGGCCTTCTCCCGCAGCGGCTTCAGCGCGTTGAGCCAGCAGTTGGCCGCGTACAGGGGGGCGTGCCGAGATAAAGGGGGGGAATTCATTCATTTTGTTCGTAACATATTGTTTTTTATAAAATTTCTCTCTCGGCTATATTCCTGATCAGAACTGGAGCTGCTTACTCTACAGCGCGCTTTATTGCGGTGTCCGACCTGGACAAGAGCGAGCTCGAAGCCTTCGGTCAACTGGTTGAAAAAGGGATGTAGAATTATTTCTCGGTACAGAGGGCCCGAGACATGAAACCGATTATCTACTTGATCATTGGAGTGCTTGCGTGCCTGTTCACTCCCGTGACGTTTGCTCAGGACCAGTTTGCCTACACCGTTTCCAACAGCGTCCTCAGAACCGGCCCGGACCTCGCCTATCCACCCATCATGACCGTACCTCGGGGCTCGACGCTGACGATCTATGGCTGCCTCAGTGACTGGCAGTGGTGCGATGTCAGCTGGCATGGCGAACGCGGTTGGATAGCGGGCAACTTACTTGAGTACGATTACTCCGGGCGGCGCGTGGAAACCCCCTACTATGGCGCCCAGATAGGTATGCCCATTCTGATCTTCGGCTTCGATAGCTACTGGAACCGCCACTACCGCGATCGAGACTGGTACCGCCATCGTGCTCACTGGCGTCACATACACATGCTTTCACGGCCACAGCAGCCGCAGCCGCAGCCGCAACAGAGACTGCCTCAACAGCAGCACGAGGCGGGACAGCTGCCGCATCAGCCGCAGCAACAACCGCAGCCGCAGCCGCAGCCGCAACAGAAACCGCAACGCCAGCAGTATCCGTCTCAGCCGCAAGGGCCCCAGCAATGAAAACGGCGCATCATCCATCGCTCGAACAAAGAGGGCCCGTAGCGTGCGAGCCCTCTTTGTCGATCAATCGCCATGATCGACCCATGGCCTGTTTACTGCCGGCATGACCGATGTCGATCCTCGCGACGCTGGCGCCGCCTCGGGATTGGTCAACGTGGCACACCTCGCTATTCAACCTGTCTCAGGTTCACACCCGTCTCAAATTACTCAGGCACAGACTTACCGCCTCTCTCAATCACATCATCCGCCCAGCTAATGGCCGCAACGACGGTCGGGAAACCAATGGTGCTCGTCAGTGAGATCAGTGTGTGGTGGATCTGCTCTGTCGTGGCGCCCGCTTCCAGTGCCCGTCGGGTATGACTGTGCACTGCGCCCTCGGAGCGGATGGCCGCCGCGGCACTGAGCTGGATCAGCTGGACGACTTTCTCGTCCAGCGGGCCGGCGTGATGTGCAGCTGCACCCAAGGCCTGCACCGCGCCAAAGTAATCCGGGTATTGCTGTTTGAGACGTTGGTAGATGTTGTGCTCTCTCTTGCTTTGCATCGTTGTCTCCTCGCGCTGGTGGTCAAGTTCTCGCCCTTCACTTCAGGCAGCGCTCTACGAGCTCATCGGCGCGGGTAACCGGGAGTTCGCAGGTGCGGTTTCGGCACACATAGGCGCTGGTTTTCCCTGCGAGCGTCTGCCGGCCCTGGCCGATGGGCACATCCTCGGCAAACGCCAGGACGCGTGCTGGCAGGTAACGGCGCTGCAGGCTCGCCACTAACGCTCTGGCTTCTGAGCGTTCGCCTGCGATGACGATGCTGATCGGACCACGCTGTACGAAGTCCTGCGCCGCCAGGAGATGGGCGAAGCCGAAAGGATTATGAGCGGCTGCGGCGCGGTACTTCGCCAACACCTGCTCGGCACGCTCCCGGTAAAGCTCGCGGCCGGTGAGTTCAAAGAGTCGCAAGAAAGCGAACACGCTGGTCGAGGTGCCCGACGGCCAGGCAGAGTCGTGCGGCGCACGTGGCCTGTGCACCAGCGGCTCGCCATCCCTGGGCGTGAAGTAGAGCCCGTCCTCCCAGAACTTCTCGAGGATCAGCTCGACCAGCTGCGTGGCGCGTTCGAGATAACGCTGATCGAAGTCGCACTCGTAGAGATCGATCAAGGCATTAGCGAGAAAGGCATAGTCATCGAGGAAACCTGGAACCTTGGCCGTACCCTCCCGCCAAGCCCGGTACAGGCCACCCTCGGGAGTCGAAAGTCGGTCCAGAATGAAATCGGCGGCGCGCCTCGCGGCGTCCAGGTGGGTGGTGGTTCCGGTCGCCTGGTAGGCGGCGCAGAGGCCCTGGATCATTAACGCGTTCCAGCCGGTGAGGATGTTTTCGTCGCGCCCCGGACGAATGCGCCGGGCACGCGCCTCCAACAACTTGCCACGCAGGTCCGCCAGTTGCACGTGCTGCGCCGCATCCAGTGCGGCGGCGCGGTGCAGCACGGTGGTGCCATGCTCGAAGTTGCCGGTAGCTGTCACGCCGTAGGCCCGACAGGCCAGCGCGGCGTCTGGGTCGCCGAGGACGGCCCGCACCTGTGCCGGTGTCCACACATAGAATTTGCCTTCTTCACCCTCGCTGTCGGCATCCTCGCTGGCGTAGAAACCGCCCTCCGGGTGCGTCATATCACGCAGGATGTAGTCGATCGTTTCCTCGAACACGTCTCGCCAGGCAGGCTTGCCGGTCGCGCGCCAGGCATCGGCATAGAGCTTCACGAGCTGGCCGTTGTCATAGAGCATTTTTTCGAAATGGGGCACGGCCCAGCGCTCATCCACGCAATAGCGAGCAAAGCCGCCGCCCAGATGATCGTAGAGGCCACCGGCTGCCATGCCATCAAGGGTCAGCTCCACGGAATGCAGCAAGTCCGGCTCATGTAGACGCTGATAGAGCCGCAGGACGAGATCATGGCAGGCCGGGTTGGGAAACTTCGGTGCGTTGCCCAGACCACCGTGCACAGGGTCGGTGTTTTTGGCAAACAGCCGGGCAGCGGCGGCCGGTTGGTCTGGCTCCAGCGGCGTGTCGCCCTCCAGCATTTGCGTCTCCAGGGTGCGGTAACCCTGGAGGAATTGTTCGACGTTCTGCCGCAGTGCCGCGCGGTTGTTTTGCCAGGCTTCGCTCAGGCCATGCAGGAGCTGGGGGAAGCCAGGCCTGCCATAGCTGTCCTGCGGCGGGAAGTAGGTGCCGCCGAAGAACGGCTCGCGCTGCGGCGTGAGGAACACCGTCAACGGCCAGCCGCCGCCCTGCCCCAGCATCTGCACCACGGTTTGATAAATGTCATCGAGGTCAGGTCGCTCCTGGCGGTCGACTTTGATGTTGATGAAGCGCTCGTTCATCAGCCGCGCAATCTCCGGGTTCTCGAACGACTCGTGGGCCATCACGTGACACCAGTGACAGGCGGCGTAACCCAGCGACAGGTGAATGGGCTTGTCCTCGTCGCGCGCGCGGCGGAACGCCTCCTCGCCCCAGGGATACCAATCGACGGGGTTCTGCGCGTGCTGCCGTAGATAGGGCGAGGTTTCTTTGGCGAGTCGATTGCTCATGGCTGGCTCCTCACAATGGGTTCCTCACAGCAGACCCAACTGCAAACGGGCCGCATCAGACATGCGGCTTTGATCCCAGGGTGGCTCCCAGACGATTTCAACCTCGACCTCGCTGACCCCGGGGAGGGTCTGGACCCTGGCGCGCGCGTCCTCCTTCAGGATGTCGCCCATCCCGCAACCGGGCGCGGTCATGGACATCTTGATTTCGACTCGTTGGCCGCCGTCGGCGAGTGGCCGGGCTTCGCATTGGTAGATCAGCCCGAGATCGACCACGTTGACCGGAATCTCCGGGTCGTAGACGGTCCTTAGCCTGTCGAGCACCTGCTGGATGTCGAAGGCACCGCTCACCTGGGGCTTTCCTTCCAGAGGAACATCCAGACCCAGGGCATCGGCGTCAGCGGCGGCGATCCGCGCCAGCCGGCCCCCGGCGATCTGAACCGTGAAGCTGCCACCGAGCGCCTGGGTCACCACCACGCGCTCGCCGCGTCCCAGCTGCAGCCGCTCCCCACGCGGAATCAGGGTCGCCACGCAGTCCCGCGAAAGCTCGATCGGCTGGCGACGGCCCGGCTGGTTCGGGTTGTCGCTGAGGTTAATGTGGGGAATGAATGAATCGGCTGCCATGGCTTATTACTCCGTGGTTACCTGTGAGCCGCCTCCTTCGAGGGCGCTGCGCAGCGTGTGCCAGGCCAGGGTGGCGCACTTGACCCGCACCGGAAACTCCCATACCCCCGAAAGCACCGCGAGTTTGCCGAGTTCCGCAGGCGTCACCCGGGCGTTTGGCCCTTCGGTGAGCAGCATATGCACACGGACAAAGAGTGCCTGCGCTTGCTCCGGCGTCTTCCCCTTGACCGCCAGAGTCATCAAGGACGCCGAGGCCTGGGAGATGGCGCAGCCGACCCCCTGGAAGGCGATGTCCTCGATCACCCCGTCTGCAAGCTTGATATAGATCCTGAGCTGATCGCCGCATAGCGGATTGAAGCCCTCCGCCGTACAGGTAGCATCCTCGAGCTTGCGGAAATTGCGCGGCCGTTTGCCATGGTCGATGACCACGTCCTGGTAGAGATCGCGCAGTTCGTCGTTGCTCATCGAAACACCTCCTGGACCTTGGCCAGACCTGCCACCAGCGCATCGATATCCTGCTCGGTGCTGTAGCAACCGAGCGAAGCGCGGGCGGTAGCGGCCACACCGAAGCGGTTCATCAAGGGCTGTGCGCAATGGTGCCCGGTGCGAATCGCGATCCCCTCGCGGTCGAGGATGGTACCGATATCGTGGGGATGGATACCGTCGAGGACGAACGAGAGGACGCCGACTTTTTCCGCCGCGGTGCCAATCAGCCTGAGGCCGGGCACCGCCGCAAGCGCCTTCAGCGCGTAGGCCTGCACGATCTGCTCATGGGCGGCGATGGCCTCTGGTCCCAGCTCGCCGAGGAAATCGATCGCCGCGCCGAGGCCTATCGCGCCGGCCATGTTCGGCGTCCCCGCTTCGAACTTGTATGGCGGTTTGTTGTAGACGGTCTTCTCGAAGCTGACCGAGAGGATCATATCGCCGCCGCCCTGGTAAGGCGGCATGGCTTCGAGCAGATCGTGGCGGCCATAGAGCACACCGATGCCAGTAGGACCGTACATCTTATGACCCGACAGGGCATAGAAATCGCAGCCCAGCGCTCGCACATCGACCTTAACGTGGGGAGCCGCCTGGGCGCCGTCGACCAGTACGCGCACGCCCCGGGCATGGGCGAGTTCGACAATGCGCCGGATCGGGTTGATGGTGCCGAGCACATTTGAAACATGGGTGACGGCCACCAGCCGAGTCCTGGGCCCGATCAACCGTTCCAGCTCATCGAGCAAGAGTTCACCAGCATCGTCGATGGGCGCCACCCGCAGCCGGGCGCCGGTCTGCTCGCAGAGCATCTGCCAGGGCACGATATTGGAGTGGTGCTCCATGGCGCTGATCAGCACTTCGTCACCCGCGCGAACTTGAGCCTTGCCATAGGTTTGCGCCACGAGATTGATCGCTTCAGTCGTGCCGCGGACGAAGACAATCTCTTCGACGTGCTCGGCATTGAGGAAGCCCTGGATTTTGGCGCGAGCCTTCTCGTACTCCTCGGTGGCGCGCACGGAGAGGTAGTGCACGCCACGGTGCACGTTGGCGTTCTCCTTCAAGAAGAAGTGCGACATGGCATCGATGACCGCCTGCGGCTTCTGGCTGGTCGCGGCGCTGTCGAGGTAAATCAGCGGCTTGCCATAGATCGTCTCCGCGAGGATCGGAAACGCCTGGCGCACACGCTCGACGTCGTAGCCTGGCGCAAGGTCGAGCTGTTTCGAGAGTGCCTGAAGGCTGCTTTCGAGGTCATTCATGCTGACACCTCCAGGCCCCGCAGCTGCGCGGCGACCAGTCGCTCGACATGGGCCCGCAGCGGCTCCAGGTGAATGAGCTCCAACATCTCGCTGACGAACGCAAAGGTCAGCAAAGACTGCGCTGCCGCCAGGGGAATTCCCCGCGAGCGCAGGTAGAAAATAGCCTGCTCATCCAGTTGGCCGACGGCAGCTCCGTGAGCGCACTTGACGTCATCGGCGAAAATCTCCAACCGTGGCTGGGTGTTGACCTGAGCCAATGTCGACATCAAAAGATTTTTGTTGGTCTGGCTGGCGTCCGTCTTCATCGCACCCGGGCGCACGATGATCCGCCCATCGAAAACCCCGTGCCCTCGATCATCGATCACACCTTTATAGAGTTCGCGGCTGGTGCAGCGTGGTGCCAGATGCTCGATGGTCGTCTGGTTGTCCAGGTGCTGCTCGCCCCGGGGCAGGTACAGGCCGTTCAGGGCGACCTGCGCGCCGGGGCCCTCGAGCACGACCCGCACTTCCTGCCGTGCGAGCGCCGCGCCGAGTGCAAAGGAGTGCGCGGCAAAGTGACTGCCCTGAGCCTGGCGCACGCTGAGCAGCGCGACATGGAACGCCGCCGTGCTCTCGTTCTGCACGGTGTAATGATCGAGCGCCGCGTCCGCGCCGAGCACCACCTCGCTGACAGCATTGCTGAGGTAGACCTCGCCGCCGCTGCCGACGTGGCTTTCCACGATGGTCGCGCGGCTCCCTGCCCCCACCCGCACCAAGGCGCGCGAATACGCCACCCGTGGCGTGGCGCCCGGGTCCGAGAGGAACACCAGGTGAATTGGTTTTTCGAACGTTGTATGGGCGGGTATCTGCACCAGCGCGCCGTCCTCGGCAAGGGCCGCATTGAGCGCCGTGAAAGCCTGCGGCTGCGTGCGGAATGCATGGGCGAACAGGGCTTCGAGCCCACGGTCTGCTCGCAGCCGCGTCGCGAGAGGGCTCACCTGGGTACCGGGGGGTAGCGCCTCAAGCACCGAAAACTCAGCGGCGAAATAGCCATTGACGAAGACCAGCCGCGGGCCGCCATAGTTACCGATGAGCCCCGCGACGCTGGCGGCGGACAGGCGTTGGCTCGTGCCCGGCTCGGCTGGCAGGAAAGAGGTTTCCAGGATGCGCGCGATCCGCGTGTACTTCCAGGCCTCGTCCTTGGCCGTGGGAAAGCCGTGTTCGGCCACCCACTGGAACGCTTCGTGGCGCAACGCCTGCAGCCAGGCAGGATGCCGGGCGTCGGCCCTGGGCTCGAGCCCGGCGAGAAACGCCGCACCCGCTACGCTCGCTGCGGAGTTCATGGCCTGGCTCCGGGCGCTGCAGGATCCTGCTCATAGCTCGCGTAGCCGTGCTTCTCGAGTTCGACCGCCAGCGCCTTGTCGCCGGACTGCACGATCCGCCCGTTGGCCATGACGTGGACGTGGTCCGGGACTATGTAGTCGAGCAGTCGCTGGTAGTGCGTGATAACCAGCAGCGCGCGGTCTTTACTGCGCAATGCGTTGACCCCGGCCGCGACGATCCGCAGCGCGTCGATGTCGAGGCCCGAGTCGGTCTCGTCAAGGATCGCCAGTTTGGGTTCCAGAATCGCCATCTGGAAAATCTCGTTGCGCTTCTTCTCGCCGCCAGAAAAATCCACGTTGACGGAGCGGTTCATGAAGCTCTGGTCCATCTCGACCAGCGCCATGCGCTCCTTGGCGAGCGCGAGGAAATCCAGCGCGTCGAGCTCTTCGAGCCCGCGCTGCTTGCGCACGGCGTTGAGGGCTGTGCGCAGGAAGTAGAGGTTGCCGACGCCGGGGATCTCCACCGGGTACTGAAAGGCCAGGAAAATACCGGCAACCGCACGCGCCTCCGCCGGCATGGCGAGCAGATCCTGGCCCTCGTAAAGCACCTCGCCGCTGACCTCGTAGGTATCCAGGCCCGCCAATACTTGGGCCAGCGTGCTTTTGCCGGAGCCGTTCGGCCCCATGATCGCGTGCACCTCGCCGGCGCCGACCCGCAGCGTGATGCCCCGCAGGATTTCACGGCCCTCGACACTGGCGTGCAGATTATTGATCTCAAGCATGCTCCACCCCGGGCCTCAGCCCACGCAGCCCTCCAGGCTCACGCCCAGCAGTTTCTGGGCTTCCACCGCGAACTCCATCGGCAGTTCCTTGAGCACTTCGCGGCAGAAGCCGTTGACGATCATCGGCACTGCATCCTCCGCGCTGATGCCGCGCTGCCGGCAGTAGAAGAGCTGCTCATCGCTGATCTTCGAGGTGGAGGCTTCGTGTTCGACCTGGGCACTCGAGTTCTTCACCTCGACATAGGGGAAGGTGTGCGCGCCACATTGGCTGCCCAGCAGCAGCGAGTCGCACTGCGTATGGTTGCGGGCGCCGGTCGCGGCCTTCTGGATCTTCACCAGACCGCGGTAGGTGTTCTGTCCATGGCCGGCGGAAATCCCCTTGGAAAGGATAGTGCTGCGCGTGTGCCGGCCGATGTGGATCATCTTGGTGCCGGTGTCCGCCTGCTGGTGGTTGGCCGTCAGGGCGACCGAGTAGAACTCGCCGACCGAATAATCGCCCTGGAGAATCACCCCCGGATACTTCCAGGTGATGGCGGAGCCGGTCTCGACCTGAGTCCAGGAGATCTTCGAATGCGCGCCTGCGCACTTGCCGCGCTTGGTGACGAAGTTGAAGATGCCGCCGCGCCCTTGTGCATCGCCCGGGTACCAGTTCTGCACCGTGGCGTACTTGATCTGGGCATTATCCAGTGCGACCAGCTCAACCACCGCCGCGTGCAGCTGGTTATTGTCGCGCATCGGCGCGGTGCAGCCCTCGAGGTAGCTCACATAGGCGCCCTCCTCTGCGACGATCAGCGTGCGCTCGAACTGGCCGGTATCCGCGGCGTTGATGCGAAAGTACGTCGACAGTTCCATTGGGCAGCGCACGCCCTTGGGCACGTAGCAAAAGGAGCCATCGGAAAACACCGCCGAGTTCAGTGTGGCAAAGAAGTTGTCGCTGTAGGGAACGACCGAACCCAGGTATTTGCGCACCAGTTCCGGATGGTTTTGCACAGCTTCGGAGAAGGAGCAGAAGATCACGCCGACCTCGGCGAGTTTGTGCTTGAAGGTGGTCGCCACCGAGACCGAATCGACCACGGCGTCCACAGCGACGCCTGTCAGGCGCTCCTGCTCGGCGAGCGAGATGCCGAGCTTGCCAAACATCTCGCGCAACTCGGGATCGACCTCGTCGAGGCTACTGGGCCCCGGCGTTTTCGGCTTGGGTGCCGAGTAATAGATGATGTTCTGGTAGTCGATCGGCTCGTAGTGGACGTTCTGCCAGGTGGGCTCGCGCATCGTCAGCCAGTGGCGGTATGCCTTCAGGCGCCAGTCCAGCAGCCACTGCGGCTCGTTCTTCTTCGCCGAGATCAGGCGGATAACGTCTTCGTTGAGCCCGCGCGGTGCCGCATCGCTCTCAAAATCAGAGACAAAGCCGTACTTGTACGCCCGGCTGCTGAGTTCGCGGATACCGGCATTGTCAGTGCTCATCGCTGACTCCTCCTGCTGCTGGCAGGACGATTCGATCTTTTTACTATACTCCTTCCCTATCTTGCGGCGCGTGCGAGATCGTCAAGATCGCAGCCTTCCACAAACCGGCCGGCCGGCCGGCCGGTAGGCCGCCTCGCTTTGGCTTTGGCTTTTGATCTACCCGCCCCTTCGGAAGGCCGAGTGGAGGCGTTCATCAGGGGGTAGGCGCGAAGCGCCGTTCGACGAAGTCGAACACATCGAGAGGAGGTCGAAGCGAAGCCGACCGGAGGCGATGCCCCTTGATGAATGCCGGAGCAAGGGAACGCGGAGCTTTAGCGACGTGCCGTACGCTTGGGGCGAAGACCTTTGGTTACTTTGGGCTGGGCCGGCACTCCGGCGTTTGCCAAAGTGACACGCTGTAAGAGCGTAACCCTAAGCGGCCGTTACCGCAGAAGTGGATATGTACACCCGCAAGAGACAGGCCGGCTGTCAGGCCGCCATCAGGAATCAGGCAATTGCCGCACCAGGATGTCGTTACCGTCCACCCGAACCTCGAACTGCTCGACTTGATAAGCCGATTCCGTGAGGCATTCGCCGCTGATCACGTCGAACTCATAGGCATGTATGGGGCACGTCACGACACTGCCGCAGAGCGTGCCTTCCCCCAGCGGGCCGTCCTCGTGGGGGCAGGTGTTATGGATGGCAAAATACCGGCCGTCCACATTGAACAGCGCAACGGGCGTTCCCCCCAGGTTCACGGTCTTACCGGTACCCGGTTCGATATCGCCCACGCAGGCGACCTTGACGAATTCACTCATGGTGCCACTCCTCTTCATTATCATTTTAGCTTCTGAATCTACTGCCGATTCGTCAGGTTTCGATCCCCCGGACTTGCGCACCGCCGCAGTAAGCTAAGCTTCTAGCAGCTCATTGCTCACGATGCTCGCTCCTGCAGGTTTTGGGTTTTTCTGAAGAGCGTCTGCAACAGCTATTTCAGACAGGCCCAAACATTTCACGCAGGACTGACGTGATGACCGAGCCCCTCCTCAGCTTCGAAGAACTCAAGCTCGCCGCTACCGCAGGCGATATCGATACCGTGCTGGTCTGCATGGTCGATATGCAGGGGCGACTGGTCGGCAAGCGATTCCAGGTCGAGTTTTTCATCGACAGCGGCCATGAAGAAACCCACTGCTGCAATTACCTGCTGGCCGACGACATCGACATGGAGCCAGTGCCGGGTTACGCCGCTGCCAGTTGGAGCAAAGGCTATGGCGATTTTGTGCTGAAACCCGACATGGCCACGTTGCGTCGCGTGCCTTGGCTGGAATGCACGGCGCTGGTGCTCTGCGACGTGCTCGATCATCACCATCGGCGCGACCTGCCCCACAGCCCGCGTGCGATCCTGAAAAAGCAGGTCGAGCGCCTGCGCGAGCGCGGCTACATGGGTATGTTCGCCTCTGAGCTGGAGTTCTATCTGTTCGACGAGAGTTACGAGGCCATCCACGAGCGCAATTACCACAAACCAAAGACGGCCGGTCACTACATCGAGGACTACAACATCCTGCAGACCACCCGCGAAGAGCCGGTGCTCCGAGCGATTCGCAAACATCTGCAGGCCTGCGGCATTCCCGTGGAAAACTCCAAGGGTGAATGGGGCCCGGGTCAGGAAGAGATCAACATCCGTTATGCCGATGCCCTGACCATGGCCGACCATCACGTCATCATCAAGCACGCCTGCAAAGAGATCGCGCAACTGCAGGGCAAGGCGATCACGTTCATGGCCAAGTGGCGCTATGACGCCGCCGGCTCCAGCAGCCATATACATAACTCCTTGTGGGACAAGAATGCCAAGAAGCCGCTGTTCTTTGACCCCAAGGCTGAGTTTGGCATGTCGACGCTGATGCGCTCCTGGGTTGCAGGGCAGCTCAAATACGCCAACGACATCACCTGTTTTCTCGCGCCCTACATCAATTCGTACAAGCGCTTTCAGGCCGGCACCTTCGCGCCGACGCGGGCGGTGTGGAGTCGGGACAATCGCACCGCAGGCTTTCGTTTGTGCGCAGAAGGCAGCAAAGCCATCCGCATCGAATGCCGCATCGGTGGCGCGGACCTCAACCCCTATCTGGCCTTCGCCGCCTTGATCGCCGCGGGCCTGGCGGGTATCGACGAGAAGCTCAGCCTCGCACCACCCTTTGAGGGCGATGCCTATGTCGACGAGCACTTGCCTGAAGTGTCGAAGACCCTGCGCGAGGCCTGCGCCGCACTCCGGGCCTCGAGCATGTTGCGCGAGGCGTTCGGTGATGAAGTGATCGACCACTACGTGCACACCGCCGACTGGGAGCAGAAAGAGTACGACCGGCGGATAACCGACTGGGAACTGCAGCGCGGCTTTGAGCGCTATTGAGACCTCCATGACTTCGAAGATTCAGCTCATCTCACCGGTCGATGGCCGGGTCTACGTCGAACGCCACTATGCCGATGCGACGCAACTCGATCAGGCACTGGCGGCAGCAGCAACCGCCCAGGCGTCATGGAAACGCCGGCCACTGAACGAACGCGCCGCTTTTTGCAGTGCTGCGGTGGATGCGATGCTGGCCATGAAGGACGAGATCGTCCCGGAACTGGCCTGGCAGATGGGCCGACCGGTGCGCTATGGCGCTGGCGAGTTGCGCGGTTTCGAAGAGCGTGCCCGGCATATGATTGCCATTGCGCCTGAAGCGTTGGCTGCGGTCGAACCTGCGCCTGTCACCGGTTTCCGGCGCTGCATCAAACGTGAATCCCTAGGTACGGTGCTGGTCGTCGCGCCCTGGAATTACCCCTATCTGACGGCGGTGAATACGATCATTCCGGCGCTGATGGCCGGCAACAGCGTCATTCTCAAACACGCTTCGCAAACGTTGCTGGTCGGCGAACGGTTCGCCGAGGCCTTTCGACGCGCCAATCTGCCCGAAG
This sequence comes from Pseudomonas sp. H11T01, assembly GCF_048515765.1. Classification (NCBI taxonomy): domain Bacteria; kingdom Pseudomonadati; phylum Pseudomonadota; class Gammaproteobacteria; order Pseudomonadales; family Pseudomonadaceae; genus Pseudomonas; species Pseudomonas sp. H11T01. The sequence continues at coordinate 78,186 of NZ_JBLYED010000003.1, forward strand.
GACTGTTCCATAACCTGCTGCTCAGTCATCTCTATACCTCGGTGGCCATTGCCTCTGGGCAGGTGCAGCTAGTGAACTTCACCGGTTCGGTCGAGGCTGGCAAAACCATGCAAAGCGCCGCCATTGGGGGATTCATCGGCATGGGCCTGGAGCTCGGCGGCAAAGACCCGGCCTACGTACGGGCAGACGCCAACCTCGAATATGCAGTGGAAAATCTGGTGGACGGCAGCTTCTTCAACTCCGGGCAGAGCTGCTGTGCCGTCGAGCGTATCTATGTCGATGAAAAAATTTACCCGGCCTTTGTCGAGCGCTTCGTCGCCTTGACCCGCCAATACGTGCTGGGCAACCCACTGGACGAAGCCACCACGCTCGGCCCGCTGGTCACGCCGAGCGCCGCTGATTTCGTTCGCGGGCAGATCGCCGAAGCGCTGACACAGGGGGCCAGGGCGTTGATCGATCCAAAAGCTTTTCCCGCCGACGCGCCGGGCAGCGCCTACCTCGCGCCGCAGGTATTGGTGGACGTCACCCATCAAATGTCAGTGATGCGCGAGGAAAGCTTTGGCCCGGTGGTCGGCATCATGCCGGTTGCCAGCGACGACGAAGCCATTGCCTTGATGAACGACAGTGAGTTCGGGCTCAGCGCCTCGATCTGGACCCAGGATCTCGCCGCCGCCGAACGCCTGGGCAACGAGATCGCCACCGGCACCGTGTTTATGAACCGTTGCGATTATCTGGACCCGGCCCTGGCCTGGACCGGGGTGAAGAACAGCGGGCGTGGCGTCACGCTGTCGCGCATGGGCTACGAACACCTGACCCGAGCGAAATCCTTCCATTTGCGCCACGAGATCTGAGCATGAACCTGACCGCGAACTGGAATTACCCCACGAACATCCGCTTCGGTGTCGGCCGCATCGCCGAGCTGGCCGAGATCTGCCGCAGTCAAGGTATCCAGCGACCGTTGCTGGTCACCGACAGTGGCCTGGCGCGGGCGCCGATCACCACGGCGGCGCTGGACTCCTTGCGCGCCGCGGGCCTGGGCGTGGCGCTGTTTTGCGACCTCAAGCCCAATCCGGTCGAAGCTAACCTGGCGGGTGGGCTCGACGCCTGGCGCGCCGGAAAACACGATGGCGTGGTCGCCTTCGGCGGAGGCAGCGGCCTGGATATGGGCAAGCTCATCGCCTTCATGAGCGGCCAGACCCGACCGGTCTGGGATTTTGAAGACATCGGCGACTACTGGACTCGCGCCGACGAAGGCAGCATCGCCCCGATCATCGCGGTGCCGACTACCGCCGGTACGGGCTCCGAGGTGGGCCGTGCGGCGGTGATCATCGACGAGCGTACGCACACCAAACGCATCATCTTCCACCCGAAGATGATGCCGCGCGTGGTCATCAGCGACCCGGCCCTCACCGTCGGCATGCCGGCCAAGGTCACTGCCGGCACGGGCATGGATGCTTTTGCACATTGCCTGGAGTCGTACTGCGCCCCGGGTTTTCATCCCATGGCCGAAGGTATCGCGGTGGAAGGCATACGCCTGGTGGCCAATGCCCTGGTACGGGCAGTACACACCCCCTCTGACCTTGAGGCGAGAGCACAAATGCTCGCGGCGGCCGCCATGGGCGCCACCGCTTTCCAGAAAGGTCTGGGCGCAATTCATGCGCTTTCGCATCCGGTGGGATCTCTGTACGACACCCATCATGGCATGACCAATGCCACGTTCATGCCCTATGTATTGAAGTTTAATCGCCCGGCCATCGAGGAACGCATCACCCGCCTGGCGGCTTATCTGCGTCTGCCGACCCCAGGCTTTGACAGCTTTCTGGCCTTCGTCCTCAAGTTGCGCAAGGACATCGGCGTGCCGCATACGCTGTTTGAACTGGGGGTGGATGATCGGCAGGCCGATCTGATCGCGGACATGGCAATTGTCGACCCCACTGCCGGCGGCAACCCGTTGCCATTGACACGAAATGGCGCGGCAGAAATTTTCGCAGCGGCGTACCACGGCCGTCTGTAGGAGCAGCCGAAGATCAAAAGATCGGCAGCCCGAGCCTTCGGCAGCTCCTACGGTCACCTCGTTTTACGGTAGGTACCTATCAGCTCGGCCTGCGCCAGTACGTGGCCGCGCATTGCGCTTTCAAGTTGGGTCTTGGTGGGCAGCTTCAGGTCTGGCAAGACTATGTCCAGCGCATAAAGCTTGTGAAAATACCGATGGGTGCCGATAGGCGGACAAGGTCCACCGTAGCCGATTTTCTGCCAGTCGTTGAGCCCCTGTAGCGTGCCGGGCGGCAGCGCGTGCAGGTCTTCAGGCAACTCAGTGGTCCCCACAGGCAGGTTATAGAGCACCCAATGGACCCAGATCATCCTGGGGGCCGCGGGATCCGGCGCGTCCGGGTCGTCGACGATCAACGCCAGACTCTGGGTGCCAGGCGGTACACCGCTCCAGGCCAACGGCGGAGAAACATCCTTGCCTTCACAGCTGTAGAGCGCCGGTATCGGACCTTGGGCATGAAAAGCAGGAGACTCAAGCACGAGTGGCATGGTCGTTACCTCTTGTTGACGTGTGTTTGACAACAGACTTGATGCCGCGCAAGCGGGCACCGCTGGCCCCGATATCAAGCACTATAGCCGCGCCACGGCAGTACCGATTTGCCGTTAACGCATGTTCGCATAGGGTGTCACCGGCTCTATGGGTAGCGGCAGGTTGCCTCGCCAGATATCGAAGCTGTACCGCAGGTAGAAAATGACTGCACTCGGTGCGTAAGCATCGCTGTGTTGCCAGGTAATACCCGAGCCAAGGACCATGTGATCAGACAGCCGACGCTCAAACAAGCCTTGCAAACGGATGCTGCTGCCGCTGCTGCTACTCGAACTCGAGGCCAGTCTGCTGCCATCAATGACGTCATAACCCGCGTTTGTGACCAGGCTTTGAAGCTTGGAACCTGAGCTGCCATCAATATTGGAGTGGGACCAGCCCACCGAGCTTTCCAGGTGTACCGACCAGTCGCTGTTGCGCCAGCTGTAGGTCAGCGGAACGCTCACTGAGTAATACTGCTGCGGGCTGTAATAACCGCCATTGCCCAGGGTGTATTCGTCCTGGTTGTTGTCGTACCCCCAATACATCAGCGTCAGTCCGGTGCGCATGCGCTCATCGGCACGATCGATCAATCGGTAGTAATAGCCCGTCATTGCCGAGCGTTTTTGGTTGTCTTCGACATTTTTACCACGCAGCCAATAGGTGCCAAGGCTGGCCCATACACCGTCGACCCCGCCCTGGTCGTGACTCAGACTCAGGGTCAGGCCATTGGAGGTGACGCCACCCCAGCGGATCCCGGTGTTCGGATCGACGGCTCCGGAATAGGACACCACTGAGTTGCTCACAGGTCGACGCGAGGCCGTCAGCGTCCAGCCAAGGGTTTTCCAGTCACTGCTGTAACTGACGCCGCCCAGCCAGTTGGGTATTTCAAAGGTGTCCGGCGTGCGACCCAGGTCGAATGCCCATTGGGAATTACGCCAGCCCAATGCCAGGGTATTGCCGCTGACACTTTGCGATTCGTTCACGCAGCCTTTGGGCAACAGTGCTCCCGTGCTGCTGTTACGCAGCTGCACCGAGCAGGTACCGAAGCTCGTCGTGGTGCGCCCATCTGCATTGGTCGCGAAGCTGTCGGCATTCAGATCGATGTTTTCAGCCTGGAGGAAGCCGTGCCCTTCGGCCAGCGGGGCATCCACTCGCAAGATGCTGGTCTGAGTCACCAGATCGGAGAGCCCCGACGCCGAATTGTCGGTACGCCACCCATAGTCGTGGTACAGGGTGATCGTCGGGTTCTGCTGTTGATACAGCGTGTCGACATCACTGCGTAAGCTGCGGGGCAACCAGCCATCGGCGTCTTGCTCCCGACTCGCCTGGGTCAGCGCACGGTCATCGCGCGGCGCGGCTTGAGCAGACGTCAGCAGACCAGCGGCCGCCATACTCCGGGCGTAATTGTCCAGTGCCTGTTGGGGTTGCTCCTTGGCCATCAAGCGGGCGGCATCGCGGTACAGCAATGGATCGGTCTGTGGCGTTTTCAACATTTGGGCATACAAGGCGTTGGCCTTATCGCGCTCACCGACGGTGGCCCAGGCATTGGCCAGACGACGCTGATACGCCGGGGACTGGCTGGAGGCCGAAGTCGGCCTGAATGCCTCAAGTGCCTGGTGCGCTGGAACCAGCTGACCACTGGCAATCAGGGCCTCGATCAGTCCCAACTGCGCCTCGGCGTTCTGCGGATCCTGCTGCAAGGCGCTGCGGTAGTAACGTTGCGCCTTGTCATATTCGCCACGCTGAACGGACCAGTCGGCCAGCGTGTTGAAATCGTCGACAGTCGGCGCGCGCAGCAGCAGCGCTTCTGCCTGGGCGTCTTTCCCGCTCTCATGCAGCGCCGAGGCCTGGGCCAGTCGTTGTCGACGATGCAGGCGAGCGGCCAGGTCACGCATGTTCTGGTTCCACCTGGACTCCGGTATTTGCGCCAGCGAATCCAGGGCCTCGGTATCGCGTGAAGCACTCGCCAGGTACAGACCATGGGCGTAGCGCGCGTCGCTGTCCTGCCCCTTAAGCTTCAGCAGTTGGCGGAAACTGTCATCGGCGGCCGTGTGCTGACCCAACTCACTCTGGCTGTTAGCCAGGTGATAGGTCAGCCACGGATCATCCGGCGCCAATTCCCTGGCCTTGCTCAACGAGGCTGCAACCTGCGCCCAGTCGGCCCGCTGTGTGGCCACATCGGCCTGCGCCTCCAGACGATCGAGTGCCAGGCTCTTGCGCAAGGCGTCGAACTCACGCCGCTCGGATGGCGACAGGCTGTTTAGGTAGGTTTCGGCTTTCTCTGGCGACTGGGCCTGATACACCCGCACCAATGCGCGTAGGGCACTGCCGTTGTCCGGCGCCAACTTGCGCGCCTTGAGCAGCAGCGCTTCAGCCTTGCTGTCATTGCCTTGTGCATGGGCAACCGCGGCCAGACCGATCAAAGCGCCGACATCGTCGGGTTTCGCGCTACGAGCACGCTCGTAGGCATCCTGGGCGGCGCCGTAATTTTTGCGCTCTAGCGCTTCGTCCCCCTTCTGCAGCAGCATCCATTGGTAATTAGCCGTTTTAAGGTCCGCCCATTTACTGATCCAGCGGGAGTCTTGCTCCTGGCTCAGGGCACTGGTGAAGGCCTGATAGGCGCCTTCGTATTTCTTCTGGCGCATCAGGGCAATACCCAGAGAACCCAGCAGACTGGCGTCCTGCGGGTAGTTGAGCAACGCCCGGCGCAACTCGACTTCGGCGCCGGCATTATTGCCGTCCTCGAGCAGTTTCTTACCGGCTATACCGGCCCGCCAGGCAGGATCGTTCAGCCGTTGCTGCTGGTGCTGCAGTTGATTTTTTGCATCGTCCTTGATGGGCTGATAAGGGTAGTGATCGATGAATTCCTGCCAGGCTTGGGCACTTTTGCTGTCCATCGGCACGTCCAGCAGCTTTTTATATTCGTGCTCCGCATCACGCCTTTGCGCATTCAGCAACCTGTCCATTAGCTTCTGCAATTCGAGGTTGCCAGGGTACTGCTGGTCCAGCTCATGCAATCGTTCGATGGCCAGGTCGCGCTGTGCGGGGATATTGCTACGAACACTCCAAAACTCCATCGTTGTGATGAAGTCTGGCGGTCCCTTTTCGAACAACTGCTCGTAAAGCCTGGCCGACTCTTCGGCACGCCCCGCCGCCGCCAGCAGACGAGCTTCCTGCAAGCGCTTCTGCCCTTCCGGGGTTTGCAGCATGAGCAAGTCCTGCGCGTGTTGCAGTGCTGGCGAATCCGGTGCCTGGCTGCGTAATTGCGCCACGCGTTGTTCGGCCAACACCTTATTTTGCTGCTGCAAGGCCTGACGGACCTTCGCCAGCAGAACTTCAGGATCATTGGGCGCGATCAGTTCCAGACGTGCCAGGGAGTCACGCACAAGGTCTTCGCGATAAGACGCCTCACCCATTCGAACCTGCTCCAACAACCGTTGCTGCTGATCATCGGTGCTCAGTGGTTGGGCCAGCGCAGCACCCGACAGACAACTGAACAACAGTCCCCAAGTGGTTATTTTTTGCATGAGTCAACCCAGCTCGGCATAAGCCGGCCCTGTTTGTCGAATCGATAACGACGCTCATCCCAGCCCTGACCGAACATCGCCAGCGACCGGTTGTAATAGGCATCGGCCTGAGGTGGTTCCTGATGCAGGCGCTCACGCTGAACCTTCAGTGCAACACTGGCCTTAGGGTCACTGGCTAACATCGGCAACAAGGAGGCGGAAAAGCCGACGGGACCGATACCGGTCCAGGCACCCGTGCTGCTGTCGACATACTCGGGCGGGAAGCCTTGATGCGCGGTGGCCTCCATCATCGGCAGAAAGTGTTTGAGCAAATCGGCCCGCCCGGGTGCATCCGGCGCCAGCATGCCGAGCCACAGATACACCCGGATCGCTTCGTAACTTCCACCACTGCCTTTACCAGGGGTCGCGACCCAACCCTGCCCCGCCTGCCAGAGCAACCAGTCGGGGGCCAGGCCCTTGGGCGAGCCTTCTAGCAGCAGTCGTCGAGTGTTGTCGGCCAATTCGGACCAGATCGGCGCCTCTTGGCCGAAACGCGCCAGCAATTGCAATGGCAAGTAACTGGGATTCAGGCGCCAGGCACCCGCAGTGTCGAAGCCAGAGTCACCCGGCAGCAACATCACGCCTAGCCCAGGCAGCTTGCGCAGGCTTTGTGCGGCGCTACGCCAGAGCATATTGCGGCCCAGCGTCGAGTAGTCCGATTGCAGCCAAAGACGCCCGGCTTCGAGCAGGCTGTAGGCGATCCACAGGTCGGCATCGCTGGCGTTGTTGCTATCGAGCACCTGCCAGTGACCGTCCTGATTTTTGCCCCATTGCCAGGCTGGCAAGTGTCGGCTGAGGTTACCCGCGGCGAGATTGTCCTCAGTCCAGCGCAACATTCGAGCGAAGCTTTCCCGATCATTGGCCAGCAAGGCGAAAAACATCCCATAGCCCTGGGCTTCCGAGGTGGTGAGCTCTTGCCCCGTGGAGCGATCGATAACACGACCCTCCTTGCTCAATAACGCTTGCTTGTAGCTGTCCCAGGCTGGCCAGTTACAGGGGTCAGCATTCGCCAGCCCAGCAACGCCCAGCGCTAGGGCAAGCGCGAACATTTCTTTAATCAGCCTCACTGATCATCCGCCAGACGTCGGCGCGCTGCCCAGCGCAGGACACGCCACAGCAGGAAGGCACCGAGCAGCATACTGATGGCCGTCATCGCGGCGAGCACCATCGGATGCCCGGATAGCTGGAACCACAGCAGCAGCCACCACGGCAGATACCCGACGAAGTACTGTTCACCCACCCGCCAGCTACTGACGCCACTGCTGCGGATCAGCGCCACGGAGCCGGTCATCGCGTCCAGTTTTCCGCTGTCATTGAGGAGCTCACGCAGCAGTTGGTAGTCGCCATCATTGCTGGCCAGAAAGGCAACAATGCTGCGTTGGGAATAAAAAGGTGACTGCAGACCAACAATCGCAGCGATCGGCGCGCCAGTGAATACCTCTGCCGGATTGCTACCTGAATTGCGTTTATCGTCCAGCTCCCCCGCAAACGCAGAGAATCCCCCCGCCTGCTGGCTCAAAGGATTCGATATCCAGGCTCGAGTATGATCAAGCAGCCGTGTCAGGTCCTGGCTCCTGCGCAGCTCCTTAGGCATCGAACCCAATACCAGCAGGTCGGCATCGACCTTGCTCAACGCGTTCCAGTCGTCTGACAGGCGCAGACCAAAGGCTGGCAAGCCTGTGTGTGCTGAAATCCCTGCGAGGGTTTCGAGCAGGGTACTGATTTGTGTGGCACTGCCCTGGTTTTGCACCATCACCAGTGTTTCCGACAGATCGGCCATACGGCTGTAAGGGAAACCGCTGCGCACGAACGCTTTGAGGTCCGGCATCGCAATAAAGTGGTAGTAGCCGGAAAGATCGATGGTCGATTCTTCGTCGATCACCGCCTGATTGGCGGCCGGCAGGGACGTCTGGCAACGACCACGCTGAGCGCTGCTGACGGTACTGGCGAAGTTGAAGTCGAAACGAAGGGTGTTGCGGTCTTCAATCTTCAACGCCGGAACCAACAGCTTGTCGCTGGCGCTGATCGACTCATCGGACAGCATCGTCAGGCTCAATCCTTTCAATTGATTACTACTACTCTTGAGCAGGGGCAAACTGCTGATGAACTGATTGTTGAGGCTGATATTGAGCTGCGACGCGTCATCGGTTGAGGGGGCGGTGTAGCGGTATTTGGTTTGTAACGGAACACCTCGGTTGAGCCAGACAAACAGATCCGGCGGCAGCTTTACCTCAAGGGTAATCGGTGGTGGCCGCAGGCCGCTGACCTGCAATTGCTCAGGGTACTTGATGAGTTCGGCGAAGCGCACTGGCCGGTCAGTGCGCATCCAGTTCGGCGCATCATAAGGTTGGCGCGTTTGCAACTGCCGGACGTTGTCCAGGGTCACTTGCGAACCGCCAAACAGCTTGCCGCCCAACGCCAGAGCGCGCGCTGCGGTCGTCAGGTCCTCATCATTGCGCCCCAGTACCAGCAAGACCTTGCTGTAAGGGTCGGCGGGGTTGTCGATCATTTGCACAACTGGCGCCTGGACCGGGGGGTACTTCTGCAGATCCGCCAACAATTCTGGTCGATGGTCGTTGCTCGCGAAGACAATCGACGGCATTGCCCGATTGTTTTCATTGACCGTCGGCAACTGGTCGAACAGCACCGGAAACTGAGTGCCGCGCCAGCTCGCCAGGCTGCCAAAATAGGATGCCAAGATGCCCGCCGCACGCTGCTCACCCAAGGTCGGCGACGTGGCAAATACCATATTCACAACGGCCCTGCCCTGCCCGCGAGCGTCAAAGAATGGCAACGGGAAATTGGCCAGATCATTCTTCAACATCAAAGCCTGCTCCTGGATGACCACGTGACTGGCACGGCTGACGTTGAGCCACAACGCGCTGTTGGCGGGGTCTTCACACACGTCGGAGTAGTGCCCGATGAACTCAAGGCGCACCCGGTTGAAATCGCTGATCAAACGTGGATCGAGGGCGACCTGTTGAACGGTCTTGCGCCCCAGCTGATCTTTCTCGATTGGCACAACACTCATCAGCACGTCATTGAGGTACACCCGCAGATGCGACAGCAGTGGCAACAAGGCCGGCGAAGGGGTGTATTCCAGTTGCAACCGAACATCGCTGGCGATTCGGTCACCGCGCATGCTGAACTCGATCTGGTCAATGTTGTGGATGCCGAGCAACAAACTATCGGCAGTCCGTCCGAGCTGCTCGAAGCTGAGCGAGCTGTTCCAGCTCGGGAGGCCGTTGACCGACTGAGGCGCGTCAGTACGCATTGAGTTGGGTGGCGTCTGGGCCTGAGCCTGGCTGCCATCGAAGGCCAGGAGCACCAGGCTGGCAAAAAGGAGTTTTCTGAACGTGTGGTTCATAGTGTGCTCACTTCTTTGCTGGTGGCACTGGAAGACGGGGTTGGCCTATGCGGCAGATAGCTGGCCAGCCAGCGCAGCAGGCGCAGCTGCGGACTGACCAGACGCCAGACCCAGGCCGGCAGGTAATGGAACGGTTGCCGGTAGCCGCGGCCACCGAGCTTGAGTATCTCGATGAAACTGTTCAACGGCCGGTCAGGGATGAAATCCCCACCCCAGTCCAGCCAGGCATTGGCACGGGCAAAGGTGCACTGCACGAAGTCGATTTTCTGCTGCACCGACATTTCCAAAAAACTGATGCTGATGAAGTTCTCGTGGCTGCGGCTAACGATGCCCGGAAATAACCGATCCTGGTGGCCGCGTTGCATCAGCACGGCGATACGCGTACCCACCGGCAGGGCCAGGTCACGATCGACTTTGATGCATGCACCACCATCGGAATAGTCTTGCAGCATGCCCGGATAGAAGTGCCCGCTATCCAGACGCACCGCCGCCGGCAATTGCGACTGAACCCGATGGGTATTGCGCACTTGGCGCACTTCGGCGGAAACCGCTACCGCAACACCAATAATGAGCAGGTTGTAGATCACCCAGAGACTGCTCACCAGCACCGTGCTCAACTCTGTTATGGGGCCGTAAAACAGCCGCCAGACCGCGAAGCCCAAGCCCGCCACGTTCAGCAACGCAAGGAGCAGATACGGCTGGGCAATCCTCCAGTCGAACTGATTGTTCTGCATCAGGCCACCCTTTGCGGTGACGTTGAACGTGCCTTTTTTTGGACTCAACAACGCCATCGTGGTGGGTCGGGCGATGTACCAGGCCAGGACGGTCTCGTAGACCTCGCCCCAGAATGTCTGGCGAAAGGCGCCCTGCATCCGCGAGTTGGTCAGGTTGGCGTGGACCATGTGCGGTAACACGTACAACAGAATCATAAAGGCTGGGGCATAGATGATGAAGGCATGCAGAAGCAGAAAGGCCAGTGGCGCGGTGAGGAAGATCAGGCGAGGCAGGCCGGCCAGGAAGTGCATCATGGCGTTGGCGTAGCAGATGCGCTGGAGCAAGGTCAGGCCGCTACCCAACAGAGGGTTGTCGGTGCGAAAAATTTGCGCCATGCCCCGCGCCCAGCGAATGCGCTGGCCGATATGCGCCGACAGGCTTTCGGTGGCGAGCCCGGCCGCTTGCGGGATACGTAAATACGCCGAGGTCCAGCCGTGGCGATGCAGACGCAGCGAGGTATGAGCATCTTCGGTCACGGTCTCGACAGCGAAGCCACCGATATCGTCCAGCGCAGAGCGTCGCAGTACGGCGCACGAACCACAGAAGAACGCGGCATTCCACAAGTCGTTGCCATCCTGGACCAGGCCGTAGAACAACTCGCCTTCGTTGGGGCTGCGACGGAACATGTTCAGGTTTCGCTCGAATGGATCCGGCGAGAGGAAGTGGTGCGGGGTCTGCATCAGCGCCAGTTTCGGGTCCCGCAGAAACCAACCCACCGTGAGCTGTAGAAATGAGCGCACCGGCACATGATCGCAGTCAAAGATCGTCACCAGCTCGCCATTAATATGGCCCAATGCATGGTTGAGGTTACCGGCCTTGGCGTGGTTGTTATTCTCGCGAACGATGTAACCGACTCCCACTTCATCGGCAAACAGGTGGAACGTTTCACGCTTGCCGTCGTCGAGGATGTAGATCTTCAGCTTGTCCTGCGGCCAGTCGATCCCCAGTGCGGCGTAGACCGTACCGCGCACCACCGCAAGATCTTCGTTGTAGGTCGGAATCAGCAGGTCAATCGCTGGCCACAGTCGCACATCACTGGGCAGTTGCATCGGTTTGCGCTCCAGCGGCCAACTGTTCTGGATGTAACCGAGGATCAGCACCATCCACGAATAGGTTTCGGCGATCAGCAGCAACACACCACAGGCCAGGTCGAATGGCTTGTTCCAATTCAGGGTCGCGGTGTAGCGCCACCACAGGTAGCGGCAGGAGACGATGACCGACAGCACCACCATCAGCAATGTCGGGAAGCGTCCTGGTATGCGCCTTACCAGCATGGCCAGCCCCCAGAGCAAAAAAACGAAAATCATTTGGTTCAGCGCGCTGAACGGCTCGGTGATGCAGAGCAGAGTCAGGCCAACCACGACCATGCCGACGAAGCCATCGAGCAGGTGCTGATAACGGCGATCCAGGCCTGTGCCCCCATACGTGCTCTGAAGTCTGTGCGAATGGTTTGCGAACCGCTCCGGCAGTTGCTCCAAAGCACTGCCAACCCGCTCCCATGCCCGGCTGTAAAATCCGGCAATACTGCGAAACAAGCCTGGCGCGCGCTCCCGGCGACGCAGTTGTTCAAGCGGACAGATCAACAATAGCCAAAGACTTTGCAGGGCATAGCGTAACGGATCACCCAGGCTCGGCGACTTGCTGGCCAAGTGCGGGTACCAGCGTTGTCGTTGATCGAGCACGCCGCGCCAGGCCGGCGACTCCAGGGGCAGGACCAGCCAGGCCAGCGCGTTCATCGTCGCCAGCAGCAGCGCAACCAGCGGGTTACAACCGTGGCGCCGGCGCAGGTGCGCGTAGGGAAACCAGCGGGCGATCATGGCCGTTCCTGGCGCTGAGCCAGGCACCAGGTCGCGAGGCTGAGCACATCCTGAGCCGCCAGGCTGGCGGGAGAATGCTCACCGACCGGTTTTTTGAACGCCAGTGCCTCGCGCATGGCCTCATCGCTGTGGACCGTCAGCGGCAGCATCCGGCCCCCGAAGAGTTTTCGCCAGATCAGCAGTAGATCGCGCTGGAGCAGGCTGGCGGGATCAAATCGATTGACCAGCAGATAGCTGTTCAGTGCTTCAACGCGCTGCAACAACACATGGCACGCAGCGTCGGCTTCGGCGACCCGAATCTGCAGCGCACACCTGCCGACTTTCGCATGCCCGGGCAAACGCTGAGGCAGGTCGAACAGTATCCAGTCGAAATGCTGGGTCAGGACAATCTGACGTCGAGCCCACAACTCGGGCTCCTGACACAGTTGCTGTTCGACCCGCTGTTGCTCGGACCACTCCAGCCGTCCATAGGGCATCAGGCAAAATCCCGATTGCAGTGTCCAGGCCTGATCCACCCAGCCCTGCTCATCGAGTAGCGCACGCGCCCAGCCACTGCGCTCACCAACGGCCAGATTGAAGTGCAAGCCCAAGAGGTTTTCAGGGCACATGTCCACCAGCAGCACGCGCTCGCCGAGGTGATGCAGGGCATGGCCGAGGGCCGCCAGCAACGAACTGTTGCCGACACCGCCGCGAACACCGCGCGCGCTAAGGGAAGTCACTTCGCCACCTGCAGTTCGAGCAGTAGCACCGCCTCTTCATGTTGCGGCACTTCATGTTGCGGCACTTCGCTGAGTTCAGCCAGCAACGGCCAACGCTGCAACGCAGATTGCAGCTCAAGCTGAGCGCAAATATCGACGTACTCAAGATCCGGTAATTGCAGGCTGACCTTGAGCTGAGCGATATCTGCGGCACGCTCGTTTCGCAACAGCACCTTTGAACTTACTTGAGCCGCTGGGGGTAAGGCAGCCATCCGCCTTTCTCCTTGATTCGTATATAAGGTCTGCCGGCGTAGTCGACCACTACGGTCCCGGCGTTCTCCGAAACCACGAGAGTTTGCGGCAGTCCAGTCAGCAAGGTGGCCCAGTCCGGCCCCTGGGGTTCAGCCTGCGCGGCATACAGACGGCTGACGATTTCCGACAACGCCAGAAAGCTGCTCGGTTCGGTGATATGCAAGGGACTGGTTCGCGGATTGACCCCCATCCCCACCAGCTTGATCCCGACAGGCACATGGGTGATTGATTGGCTTGGAATTTCACGCATACCGGAAATCTGCATGCGGTCACCCAGCAGGGCCGCACCATGCTCCGGCACGATCACCACGACCACGCGGCGGCCACTGTGCTCCAGTTCGGTGATGAAACCATCGAGGTCATTGAACAGAGTCTGTGCGCGGACCTTGTAGTCGGCACTCCTGGAGCCACCGTCGGCGGTGAGCATGCGGTTACCGTCATGCAGGGTGATCGTGTTGTAGAACAGAGCCACACTCGAATCGCTCTCTCCCTCACGGTGCCTCCACCACGTGTCCAACACTTCGTTGTCACGCCAGATGGGCGAGCCATCGAAACTGATCAACTGGTTTTTCAGCGTACTGATGCTGACGGCGGGTGCCGGCAACGAGCCCTGGCTGCGAACACTGTCGAGGAAACCTTCGAACTGGCCAGAGTGGTTAAGCATCACTTCACTGGCAAAGCCCAGCTTGCCCAGGTCATCGAACAGCAGACACTGATCGAGTGGTGTGTCATACAACTTGCTGTGGGGCGATTGACCGCAGCTGGCACGCAACAAACGGATGGCCGCCGGACCACTGTAAGAGCTGACTGAGTTGAAGTTATCGAACACCACATCCATTTGCTGAAACAACGGGTTGTCGCGCAGCCCCACAGCGTCGATGTCGTCCCAGGCCAACGAGCAAACGTTGATCAACAGCAGGTCGAAAGGGGGCGAGCCTGCGATCGGCGACTTGAACTCGACCCGGCGTTGCGTTTCGGCGCTGTAAAAACCCTGCAGATAGGCGTCGAGGGTCGCGTTGTCGGGCTCGGCGAGGCTCGCCGTCCTGGCGCTGGCCAAGGGTGAGGTAGCCAAGGCGACAGCTGGCTCGGGGGGTGCCTGCAAGGAGAGCACATTGGCAGCGCCCAGCCAGGCCAAACCGATCAGCGTCAGCGTGGTCACGCGCAGCCATTGGTAGACCAGGCGATATAGCACCAGCACCAACAACAACCAACCGCAGAGGGTCCAATCGATAAAGCGTCCTGCCAGTTCCAGCAGATAGTCGCTGGAGAAGGTCATCAGTCCTGGGTGGTCCAGCAAATTACCAATAGGCGGTAACCAGGTATCTTGATAGAACAGCATCACCCCCACCGGCAGGGCAATCAGGGTCCGCAGGATCACAAGTTTGCGATTGCCCAATGGCACCAACAAGACCGCGGCAAACACCAGGTTGGGCAATATTTGCAGGTTCAGGTAACCCAGCCAGAGCATGACGAATTTGATCAGGAAATACGCGTTCCACAGCCCCAGGCCACTGTTGGTCCGTACGGGTTGAGGGGGGATGACTTTAAGCTGACTCATCGGATTCACTCTTTACAGTGGTGATCGATAAGCGCCGTCGCACGCCTTGAGACTTCAAATAGCGAGGCCGCAAGCAACCTCGCACAGCAGCTTTGATCTGGCGCCAGAAGCTGTTCAGCAAAAGCACCAATGCCAGTGTCAGTGCACTGCTGACTGCGACGATCTGAAGTAATTCGGAGATGCTCATGGGCAATACTCCGTGACAGGCAGAGTCGTGCGCTGCGGCGCATAGGCATGTTGCTGGCTGTTCGACACCGATCCTGCATCGGTTGTGGTCGCTGCCAGATAGACACTCACCGGGGTATTCTGCGCATCAAGGAACGCCTGACGCGGCAAACCGTCAACGCCCGAGAAAAACTGACACTCACTGAACAGATTATTCCAGGGTAATCGGCAGATCTTCCTCAGCGCAGGCGCCACACCGTCGGCGCGGCAGGCGAACAGAAACAGGTAGAGGGCACCATCGAGCACACAGGCAATATCGCCGAAGCGGCGTAAGTTGATTTGATCAATGTACTGTTCGATGCTCAGATCGTTGCGCGGCTGAAGCTTCAGCAATTGGTGGCTGACCTCTCCGGCAGCACCGTCATAGACCTGATCCAGTGTCGCGATAAAGCGATGCGGTGACAGCACGCCACGTTCGACCGGCGGCCTCAGGCGTTCCAGCAACGCCTTGAAATCAATGGTTCGACTATGCCGCCAGATCTGCCCCTGAACGCTGTCGACCAAGCTGAAAAAATAGGCCAGTGAAGTGCCATGAGGTACGGTGATATTTGCCCCACAGGACAGCAACAAGCGCTCATCGCGATAGCGCAGGCAAGATGCCAATTCCCTCACGATGATCTTCAGCGAAGATCCACAGCGCTCGCGCAGGTCATACAGTTGCTGTGCGAGCGCTTCCACTTGCAGGTTACTCGTGACGCCTACAATCACCGTGGCCGCTCGCACCCGACTCGCTTCGAAAAACAAATCGTCGTAGTTTTCGAACAGGTGCCATTGTTGGGACAAAGGTGGGGCCCCTTCCAGCACCGAGCGCAGCGTCAGATAGAGTCGCTGGTCCTCGATGCGAGTGGGTTGCGGGTTGGAGCGCTCGATTTGGGTCAGGCCGAATCCGTCGGGCTGCGCGTCCAACTCGAACTCCTGCGTACTGCAGACACCCAGATAACTGTGCCAATAATTCAACTGATAGCGGATACCGCCGTCACGGCGATAGAGCTGTGCCAGCCCGGACAGGCGCTCGTTGAGACGAATCAAATCGGCGTGCAGCTTCGGTGCCTGGCCATGGCACAGCACCAGCAACGTGCAGGCCCGCTGACGCAACCAGATCGCCATGTTTTCGCACCAGCGCTGCAGATGCAGTATCTCGAATCCCTGCCAACTGACCACCGGCAGTATCAGAACAATCGGGCTGCCTCTGGCGACAGCCGCTCGATTCAATTCCAGGGGCAAGGATGTAAGCGCGAGCCGGATATCGGCCTCAGTCACTTCGAACAGCCTCAACTCGACAGGGCCCAAGCGTTTGTCGAGCTTGGCCACAAGCTGCTTGGGATCCTGAGCGCAGCACACTAAAGTGGCGGAGCGAACCTTTTCCAATGCCCCAAGAAACTGACGCCCCAAGACCTCGGCATCGCCCACCTGGTCGATTGACAGCCAATACAAACCGCCTTGATGCAATAGCATCTGCTCATCGCGCAAATACCGGATAGATAAAGTGACCTGACTCACACACGCACCCCTTCCCTTTCAAACCACTAAAGGGACAGCGATCCGTGGCTACCGAGCGTGTTCTATCAGCAGAAAAGGGCCGCTAGTTCTGATGTCAGAATAGTATTCTCCGTCTTTACGAAGACGATCATTTAAAGCCGCCCGACCAGCGGCAATCAATGACTTAACTTTCGATTTATATAGAGCAACCGACCCGGAAAAGTTTCGATTTTGTTCTATACTTTTTGTCTGTATTTTTGGTCTTCAAAGCGATGGCCGGACGCGACAAGAAACAGGTTTAAAACAGCGAGCTGCAGGGCACGCAAAGGCCAGGGTCATCGATTAAGAAAACGTCGCATTTTCTTTAACTTCACCCCTTAAAAATTTGTTCATGCCGCACACGGCGAGACTATCTACATAGTTGATATGTTCAACCACCGACACCACACCTAATACCCTGTCGTTTTTTAATGCAGGCGTCTTAAACAACTGCCGTGACACACTAAAATCAAGTAGTAGCATTATAAAAAACCAACCACTCACTGCCTAATCAACTTAACGGTGTGTGAGGGGCTTTCTTAAAGACAGGAGAGTACTGAAGTTACTGCTTGCGCTTGGGCGCGCCCGGGTCGTCGACAATCAGCGCCAGACTCCCGATCGAGACGGGAAAATGATCTGTACCCGCAGCCCCAAGCCATTGAGTGCAGCATCAAGTACTACTTGGGCTCCGTGCTGCTCTGCAATCGTTTTAACAATTGAAAGCCCCAGTCCACTGCCAGAGCCGGTTTGATTGTTGCCTCGATAGAATCGCTCAAGCACCCGCTCACGTTCCGGCGCATTTATGCCTGGGCCGTTGTCGCATACCTCAAGTACGACCCCTTGGTCGGTATCGCGCACTGCCACGTCAATCTTTGCGTGGGCTCCCGCGTAACGGATGGCGTTGTCGATCAGGTTGTTGAGCAGGATACGCAGCGTTTCGGGATCCCCCGAAATACTGGATGCAGCATGCTCGCTCAGCCCCAGATCGATGCCTGATGCTTCAGCCCTACGAATCTGATCAGTGATCACCGACTTGCATAGAGCGGATAACTCGATGTTTCTCATGGCGGGTAACTGCGCATCAGGCTCCAGGCGCGCCAAGGTCAACAGCTGTTGTGTCAGGTGAGTAAGGCGCGTGACACCCGACTGTACCTCAGACAGCGATACCTGTCGGTCTTCTTCCTCAGTGGCCCGCTGTGCCAACTCCACGTGAATACTGATTGCTGTGACTGGGGTGCGTAGCTCGTGCGCGGCATCAGCGATGAAGTGTTTTTGCATGGTGAAAGCATTTGCCAGCCGTCCCAGCAAATCGTTGAGGGCATCGACCAGAGGTTTGACTTCTCCAGGCAGCTCTTTCGAAGCGATAGGCTGCAGGCTATTCACGTTGCGCTCCGACAGTTCTGTCGCCACTGTTCGCAGTGGTTTTAGCCCATAGCTGATGCCAAACCACAAGAACAGGGCTAATAAGGGAATCAGTGATACCACTGGCCACAATAGGTGCACGGCTAAACCGGCGAGCTCTTCCCAACGCCTGTTTTGAGCTTGAGCCACCCGGAAAAATTTATTGCCACGCTGGCTAACAAACGTGTGCCAGGTTTGATCCCCAACCTGAATATCGCTCAGTCCAGTTTGCTGCGGTGGCGGCAGCGCGAGTGCTGAGTCGGTCGTAAAGCTCAAGGCTCCTGCACTCCAAACCTGAAGCAGCACTTCGTCAGCATTATCATCGCGCAATGGACTGGGTTTATTGCCTGTCCCCGTCAGTACAACTCGCTCACCAGGATCCACATTGATGTGTTCTGCGAGGTAACGCATTTGGTCGTTGAGCAGATCGTCCAGTTCGATCACAGCCCCCCAATAAGTACCAATACTCGCCAGCAGCCCAGCCAGAAAAGTGGCTGGCAGCAGCCATAACAATAGACGTCGGCGAAGCGAACTCATGCATCCTCTCCAATGTGATAACCGACGCCTCGAACAGTACGGATTACCTCGGCCCCGAGCTTTTTGCGAAGATTATGGATATGCACCTCTACCGCATTGCTACCCACCTCATCGCCCCAGCCGTACAGGCGATCCTCTAGCTGCTCACGGGAAATCACCGCATCCGGCTCTTTCATTAGCTCGTGTAGTAATGCGTACTCTTTGGCCGACAGGCTGACAGGTTCATTGCGCAACCACAGCAGGTGTCGTACCGGATCAAGGCGCAACGGGCCTCCCCGCAGCTCGGTCTGAACACGCCCTGATTGACGGCGGCTGACGGCTCGGATCCGTGCCACCAGTTCCTCGATGGCAAACGGTTTGACCAGGTAATCGTCAGCGCCGTGATCAAGACCAGCCACCCGATCAGGTAGCGAGTCGCGGGCGGTGATTATGATCACTGGCAAGGTCTCGTCTCGTTGCCGCAAAACCCTGAGCACATCCATTCCATCCTGGCGCGGAAGTCCCAGGTCGAGTAGCAGCAATGCGTAGGGGGTGGTTTCCAGAGCCAGTAGAGCAGCCTTACCGTCCATGACCCAGTCCACTGTATGCCCTTCCTGGCGCAAGCCTTTTTGCAAACCGCCACCGATCATCGGGTCATCTTCTGCAAGTAATATTCGCATCGCCTGATCCCTCTCCTCACATCAGTCAGCGCTTCGCTGGAGGACCGTGCAGTGTGCCGAAGTCTTGACTCTGCGCATATCTCCAGATGGAGCGCTGCTTGATCCGCGCGCTTGGACTGCCGCAAAAAGCTGCATCCAGGCTATCGGGAAATCGCTTCTCGTTGCAATTTCGCTAACCGCTTTGAACGCTCGTTGATTACCTGATGACGGCGATGATCCGTCATTTTTTTCCAGCCACGAATTTCCTCCAGGGTGCGCAAGCAGCCTACGCAAAAGGTAGTCTTGCCATCGAACTTACAGACCTCGGTGCAAGGGGATTTGAGAGCCATTGCTCAGGCCTCCGTTCCTGGATGCACTTCAACAGTGAGATGGGACAACCCTTTGAATTGGGCAAGGCGCTGATGGTAAAACTGCGGGGTGCGTTTCGGCTCGCGAGTGACGACCGAAACCACCGCACCGAGATGCCCAGGGCCGAGCCGCCAAACATGCAAATCCACCAGTTTGTCACCGACCTCGTCAATGACTGTCCTGATCTTGCCTTCAATCCGAGAGTCTGCACTGGCATCCACCAGGATCGCACCGGTCTGGCGTATCAGACCGTATGACCAGTTGGCGATCACGAATGCCCCTACGATACCGGCCACCGGATCCATCCACAGCCAGCCAAATGCCTGGGCCAACAGCAGGCCAACGATGGCCATCACTGACACGGCTGCGTCCGCAATAACGTGAATATAAGCAGCTCGCATATTGTGGTCGCGGCTATCCACGCCATGGTCGTCGTGAGCATGCTCTGCGAACTCGACGATATGTTCACCAGAAGGCACGGTAACGGCCACTTTGAAACCATGCGGCTCTGGAATTTCGCCGGTGGACTCCAGAAAGCCGGTTTTCTGCAGAAAGTTAAACACTTGTCGCGAACCGTCCGGCCGTATCGTCGTAACCGTGACATCGCTTGGCGATAGCGAGGATCCTGAGCCTTCGGGGGCAAAGCGAAACACAGGCGGAACACCCTCTTCGAAGATCGACAGCTCGAACACCCCCTCAGAAGTGACAATACGCTGCATCTCTTCATGATGATCATCATGTTCATTGCCTTCAGCATGCCCATGACTGTGTCCATGGCTGTGCCCGTGGTCATGCCCATGATCGGCCCCGCTCAGCAGCCAGGCACTGGCAACATTCACGGCCAAGCCGACGACGGCGATCGGAATGGCTTCGCTAAAATGAATGGGTACCGGGGACAGTAAGCGGGAAACGGCTTCGTAGCCTATCAGTAAGGCGATCATCGCGAGGATGATGGCGCTGGTGAAGCCCGCCAGATCACCAAGCTTGCCGGTGCCGAACACGAAGCGCCGATCGTTGGCGTATTTGCGCGCATAGGTATAGGCCAGCGCAGCGATCAACATGGCCCCGGCGTGTGTGGACATATGCAAGCCATCCGCGACCAGTGCCAGCGAACCGAACAGGTTCCCGCCGATGATCTCGACCAACATCATGGCCGTGCACAGCGCAATCACAGCCCAGGTCTTGCGCTCATTTTTTTCATGACCTTCGCCTAGAAAGACGTGTTCATGGCCGGCTTTAAACGGCGTCTCATAAAAATTGTTCATATTGAGTTCACTTGAAATAGCTGTGGACGATTTCGATCAGTTGCTCTTTGGCATCATTCGGCTCTTTACCGTCGGCAAAATCCGCGTCGACCAGATGCGTGCGGATGTGATCCTCCAATACCACTGTCAAGAGGCCATTCATGGCGCCCCGGCAACTGGTGATTTGCTGGAGCACCTCAATGCAATCACGCTCCTCGAGCAACGCGCGCTCGACCGCTTCGAGCTGCCCCCGAATGCGACTGACACGACTCAATAGCTTTTTCTTGTCCTGGATGGTGTGGCTCATGATTGCATCTCCAGATCAAAATATACTATAGGGGGGTATAGATTATCCGATCATTATATACGCCTGCCATAGATTTCGGGTTTCTGGCAGGCGCAAAAAACCTCGCCGTCTTTGAATGATGCGTTTCCCAGAGCCAGCCTTAAGGTGGACTTAAGGAAGCAACCATTAGGGTGCATATCACGCGCACCGCTATCACAACGTGGTGCTTCCTAGTCATCTGAACGAGATTTCCTCATGGAAGAACTCAATCGCACCCTGTTCTTGGCTATCAACGCCAGCGTGCACTCCTCGGCGGAAATGCGCTTACTGGCGAATTTTCTGGCGCAGTGGCTCATCACCGGCGTACCGCTGTTGCTGATCGGATTGTGGCTGCGAGGCACACGCCAGTACCGAGCTGCTGCAGTAACTGCCACGCTGAGCATCGTGTTCGCGTTGGGGTGCAATCTGCTGATCAGTAGCCTTTGGTTCCATCCGCGTCCCTTCATGTTGGGGCTGGGACAGAGTTTCATGGATCACGCCCCCGAGTCTTCTTTCCCCAGCGATCACGCCACTGTGATGTTCACTTTAGCCGTTGCTCTGATGCTGGCATCGCTGCGCAAGCTTGGCGTGCTGACGTTGCTGCTGGGCACATCAGTCGGCTGGGCACGTGTCTATTTAGGCGTGCATTTTCCATTCGATATTGCCGGGTCGCTGCTGGTCTCGTTGATAAGCGCGTGGTGGGTACCGCAATTACTGAGTTGGAGACATCTCGATGAGTGTTTGCTCGACGTTCTTGAGCGCCTATATCAACGAGTTTTTCCAGCCACCGCGCGCCGCAATACTCACGAGTAGGATGAGATGCATGGGGCCCGGGAGCGGCTCGAACGGGGGCCGCCGAGCGACTGGTACCGATTCTGATGACAGCCGTGGTGACCGCGCTGGGACTGCTACCTCTGGCGCTCACCGAAGGGCTATGGCTATCGTTATCCTGGGAGGATTGGTGACCTCGACAGCACTCAATCTATTGGTGTTACCAACCTTGGCTTTGCATTTTGGACGCTTTGAAAAGCGTATTGAGGAGTTTCCTGCTGACGGGGTACCTGCTTCATAACGACACGCGCATTGATCGCTTCATCACCGACATTCTATAGGCAGCCCGCGAATGATGACGTCCCTGGTCTCATCGGTTATCGAGTTCCTCACGGCGCATCCGCATGTCGCTTATCTGACGGTGTTTCTTCTGGCACTTTCCGAGTCGATCCCGATCATCGGCGCCGTCGTTCCAGGCACAGCCGTGATCCTGGCGCTCAGTGCACTGGTGCCGAGTGGCGTGTTATTGCTCTGGCCATTGCTGGTCGCCGCCACGTCAGGTGCCATCGCGGGTGATGGTCTTTCGTTCTGGGTTGGACATCGATACCAACGCGAGATTCTAAGTTTCTGGCCAATGAACCGGCACCCCGAACTGATTCAGCGCAGCGAAACCTTTTTCACCCGTCACGGCGACAAGAGTGTCTTTCTCGCGCGCTTCACACCAGGCGTCCGCGCCTTCGTTCCGCTCCTCGCCGGCATGCTGGGAATGACGGTCCGTCGGTTCTATGTTGTCAATGTCGCGTCGGCGCTCGCCTGGGCTCCGTCGCATATCCTGTCCGGTGTGCTTGCCGGCGCGACGTTCAGCATTCTCGGTGCGACCGCAAAGCCGCTCGCGATCCTGCTGGTCGTTCTCGTAGCGGCGGGCTGGGCGGTCCTGCATATCGTGCGCTGGATGTTGCGTCGCGGCATCCCCTACCTCATCGTCGCAGTGCAGCGGCTGCGGAACTGGGCCGGCACCCACGACACCTGGCTGAGCCGCAGCCTCATCCGCTTGCTCGATCCTTCACGGCCCGAAGCGCGGGCACTCCTCCTGCCAACTGTCCTTCTCGTCGGTGCAGCCTGGCTTTTCTTTGGTGTCCTTGAAGACGTCGTCAACGGTGACCCGTTGCTGCTCGCAGACCGCGCGATATACCGCGCCCTCCAGGATCTTCGCTCAACGCCAGGCGATACGATGATGATCGCCATCACCGAACTTGGCGACACCACGGTCGTGGTGGCGGTCACGATGGTGGTCTTGCTGTGGCTCCTGTGGAAACGCGCCTGGCGTACAGCCGCCTATTGGCTGGTTGCGATTGCCGGCGCTTCGGTTCTTAACACTGTCATCAAAGTTGCGTTGCATCGAGCTCGACCCGGTGAGCTTCTCTACTCCGGGTGGAGCGCGTTTTCCTTCCCTAGCGGCCATAGCACGGTCAATGTCGTGCTCTACGGTTTCCTCACTTTTCTCATCGCGCGTGAGATCCGCCCGGCATGGCGCCTTGCGGTCGCTCTCGGCGCCGCAACCCTGATATTTCTGATTGCATTCTCGCGCCTCTACCTCGGTGCGCATTGGTTTTCCGACGTGATCGGGGGGCTGGCATTCGGGTCCGCGTGGCTGGCGCTGCTGGGGTTGTCCTACCTGCGGCGGCAGGCCGAACGTATCGAGTCAGGGAGCCTGCTCGCCCTTGGATGTGCGGCACTCATCCTCGCTGGCGGCTTCAATGTCTATCGTAGCCATGCGACGGACAGCGGTCGCTATGCCTTCAAGGTGGAGACGCCGACCATGGCCGCCACCGATTGGTGGGCGTCGGATTGGCAGCAACTGCCGGCGCGGCGTATTGATCTCACTGGCGATACGAATGAGCCGCTGACGTTCCAGTGGGCCGGTGGTCTGAAGGAATTGCAAGATGTCCTGCAGCGCAACGGCTGGCGCGCCTCGGCGGCCTGGACACCGTTAAATGCCCTGAATTGGCTGACCGCCCAGGCCGACCCTGTCGGTCTTCCGGTTATTCCTCTTTTCGCCAGTGGTCGCCTTCCCAGCCTGACCCTTGTTCGACCGCATAGCGACGGTGCACCTGACGGTTCACGCCTCGTGCTTCGATTGTGGGTCGTCGATTTCGAGCTCACAAACGGGCGAACTTCACCGCTGTGGATAGGATCGGTTGTCGAGGAACATTTCTATCATCCCCTGTCCCTCGTCATTGTGTCGTCAACACAGCCCGATGTGAATGCACCTCGGAGCACGCTAGCTGCCGCTCTTGACAGTGCGCGACTCCTCTCTCGGACCGAAGGAGCGGCAGATGCGGATTGGGATGGACAGGTCCTGTTAGCTCGCCACGGAGAGACGCAGAAAACGATCGACCACTGATCGCGGCGAAGGCCAAGTTGTGAGCACATCTTGACGAGTCGGTACGATAGTCATCGTCGTCCAGCAACTCATACCAGGCCTTGAGCGCTGTGGTTTTCCTGTCGCGGCTCGTTGTTCATCCTCACCACTTCTGTATCGCCGGTTGCCTGGGCCAGGGCTTCCAGTAGCGCTTGAGTGTGATCGATGGATTCCCGTATCTCGTCAAACGCGTGATCCAGAGCCTGTCCGCTCTCGGACACCTGCCCACCGCTCAGGGCTTTCTGAATGCTCAATTCATCGTGCTTGAACTGGCTGACGTTGGCACGCAAGGCAACGAGACGAAGTGAAATTTGTGAAAGGTGGTATCTGCGTCGCTGAACCATGATGGTGCTCCTGACGAAAGCCTCTTTTAGTCCCTCTATTATTTAAGAGTGAGGTTTTTCCTGAGACGTTCCGTGCTGTAGAGCAAAAGAGTGAGCAGACGCAACCATTCCGTCGGTCACCTGGCTTCCTGGCTCAGGAAAAAAGAGGAACCCCCTGCTGACTCCAGGTCTCAAAAAGTCATAACGTCTGATCTAAGGCCGGCAAAGGCCTTGGCTTTTTGCTGTTCTGCGGTTTGCCGACCTTCATGCGCTTGGCTTCAAGGGCGGCTAAAACCCGGCGGAAATCGAACATGACTTTCATTTTATGGGTCGCTGTCCTGGGTGCCGTGTTGTTGACGCTGGCGCTGACTTCGTCCTACCTGCGCTGGATGCCGGTGACCACCTCTGCTGTCTGCCTGGTGCTGGGCGTGGTCATTGGCCCGGCAGCGTTGGGCTTGCTGCAACTGGACACGGACGATGCCTCCCGCTGGATGGAGCATCTGACGGAAGTAGCGGTGCTGTTTTCGCTGTTTGTCAGCGGCCTGAAATTGCGCTTGCCGCTCAACAACCGGACATGGCGCGTGGCGTTTGGTCTGGCAGGACCGGTGATGGTCTTGAGTATTTGCGGTATTTGTCTGTTCTTGCATGGGCTCTTGGGGCTGTCATGGGGCGTTGCCCTGCTGATCGGCGCCATCCTGGCGCCGACGGACCCGGTGCTGGCCGCGCTGGTTCAAGTCAACGATGCACAGGATTACGACCGCGTGCGCTTCGGATTGTCTGGCGAAGCGGGACTCAATGACGGTATCGCCTTCCCCTTTGTGATCCTTGGTTTGCTGTTCCTGCAACAGGATGGCCGCAGCATCACCTGGGTTGCAGACTGGGCGTTGTACAGCCTGCTGTGGGCAGTACCTGCCGGCCTGCTCACCGGTTACTGGATGGGCAAAGGCATTGGCCACATGACCCTGTCGATGCGCATCAAAAATGACGACAGCACCCTTTCCCCCAATGATTATCTGACCCTGGCACTGATCGCCCTCGCTTATGTCGCGGCTGAATCGATTCATGGTTATGGGTTTCTATCGGTCTTCGCCGCCGGGCTCGGTTTGCGTCAGGCTGAAGTCAAATCCAGCGGTGGCTCGCAAACACCTGCCGAACACCTGGCCCAACCGGTGGTCGGTCATCTCAATGTCGAACCGGAGGAAGCGGTTCATGGCGACATTGAGAACCTCGCAGACAGCCAGGTCGCCGCCGGGATCATGATGGGCGACATGCTTGCGTTTGGCAGTCTGGTGGAGCGCGCCATGGAAGTATTTCTGGTGACCTTGCTGGGCGTTGTGCTGGCGACACATTGGGACTGGCGGGCGCTGGCTCTGGGTTTTGCGCTGTTTTGCGTGATTCGCCCGCTCAGTGTGTTGGTCATACCGTGGGGCTCGCTGCTTGATCGACATCAGCGTCTGTTGATTGGCTGGTTTGGCATTCGCGGTATCGGTAGCCTTTATTATCTTTTTTACGCACTCAATCATGGTCTCGCGCAATCGCAGGCATCGACGTGCATGGACCTGACGTTGTCCGTCATCGCCCTCAGTATCCTGGTCCATGGCATCAGCACTCAGCCCATGCTTGCCCGATACGAGCGACGGGGTATAGCGCAGCAACGACGTGAAACGGCTCCATAGATCGAATTCTCTTTGTGGTGAGGGGGCTTGTCGGAACGCCGCACCGCCCCGTTCGGCCGCGAAGCCGTCGTAAGGCGGGGTTCTTTGATTGGGTGTATATCCGTTTCTGCGGTAACGGCGGCTATGGGTTCCGCTTTTACAGCGGGTCACTTTGGAAAAGCCGGAGTGCCGGCCCAGACCAAAGTAACCCAAGCGCTCTTGCCCCTTTCGTTCGGTACCTCGCCCAGGCTCGGCACCGAATGGAGGAGCAAAAGCCCTTGGTTACTTGGGGCTTTTCCAAGTGACTCGCTGTAAAAGCGAAACCAATAGTGGCCGCGACCACAAAAACGGATATGTACCCGGTCAAAAAACCTAGGCCGGCTATCAGGCCGCCATCGTAGGAACCCGCCCGCAGCAGGCCCCACTCTCCACAGGTTCTGTGCTCGCCCATAAGTGGGCCTGGCGACGGTTCGCGCTCAGCTCGACTGGCCTGAGCCATCGTTATCGGCAATGTCCGGATCATCTGCTTCGTCGACGCGTACCCCGCTTTCCGGCATGTCTTCCTCCTCGAGTTCGACATTGGTTTTCTTGCGTTCCGGGTCCCGCGGATCGATCGGCGCCGAGAGTGGATATTCTGGCGTTGTGTCCGTGTCAGGACGTTTGGGTCGGGTAGTCATGAACACCTCCCATACTTTTTTGAGAGAAGACCTTACGAGCCGTTCGGTTCAATTGAGACCGATTAAAAGAGGCTACTCATAAATCACCAGCCAGACCACTATCAGGTAACGACTCACATCAGGAGACGTACCATGATCAAGATAAAAATCGCCCTCCTTATGTTCGCAGGACTGCTTTCAGCGGTCTCCGTATTGTCCTTTGCGGTTTCGAACGAATCCACTTCCAGCGGCGCAACGGACACTCAATCAGGTGCAACCAGAGGAACGTTCACGCCGCCAGTCACAAACCCGAACAGTAGCACTGGCTCGGGCTCATCCAACAACAGTGAGAACAGCCCGGGAACCTCCGCCAATGGCCGTAGCTCAATGGGCATTGGCACGGGTGTTTCCGGAGGCTTCGGCGCAGGAGGTAGCACAGGCGGTCCAGGTGGCGGAACCGGTAGCGCGGGAGGCGGAACCGGTCGTTAGTTGGAAATCCGAGGAGGGTTATCTGGAAAAAATCTAGCCCAGCATTTGACTCAACACAGCACGCAACTTGCCAGGTTTCACGGGTTTGTTCAGTAACGGAGCACCCAGCTTTTGCAAAGAGCGTCGACACTGGCCGCTACGGTCCGCCGTGATGATGACTGCCGGGATCGGCTGGGCAAAATGCTCGCGCAGGTGCTTGACCACCTCACACCCTATCACCCCGTGATCCAGGTGAAAGTCCGCCAGAATCAGTTCCGGCGCCAGCCCTTGCAAGGCCTCCAGGGCGCCGAGCTCATCAGTCGCGGTCACCACCTCGCAGCCCCATTGCCCAAGCAATGCGCTCATGCTTTCGAGGATGCTCAGCTCGTTGTCCAGCACCAGCAAACGTCGGCCCGGCAAGGGATTACCCGCGCCAGACTGCGGCGCCGCCTGACTGATGGGCAGCGGCACCTCGCTGGAAATCGGCACGTCGATGCTGAACATCGAACCGCGTCCCGGCAGTGAGTGAACCTGAACCCGATAACCGAGAATTTTCGCGATGCGCTCGACAATAGCCAGGCCCAGGCCCACCCCTTTGCGGTCGGCAGCGCGGCCGACGTCCAGCTGGTTGAACTCCAGGAAGATGGAATCCAGCCGGTCGGCGGCGATTCCCCGTCCGGTGTCCCAGACTTCCAGGCGCAGGCAGTCGCCCCGCCGTCTGGCGCCCAGCAAAATGCTGCCCTGATCGGTGTAGCGGCAGGCGTTGCTAAGGAAGTTGCGCATGATCCGGGTCATCAGCCGCAAGTCGGTGTGCACGGCGAAATCGCCCATGTGCACCCGCAGATTCAAACCGGCCGCCTCGGCGACCGACTGGAACTCCGAAACCAGCGGCGCAAGCAATTCATCGAGGCGGTACAGCGCGATGTCCGGTTTGACCGCAGCCTGATCGAGTTTGGAGATATCCAGCAGGTCGGTGAGCAAGTCCTCGGCCCCTTCCAGCGCCTGATGGGTGCGCTCGACCAGTACCTGTTCGACGTCTGGCAAGTTGCGCTCGCGCAGCGTGGAAATCAGCAAGCGTGCGGCGTTCAGGGGTTGCAGCAAGTCATGGCTGGCGGCGGCGAGGTATTTGTCCTTGCTGCGGTTGGCAGCCTGGGCGGCGTCTCGGGCGTCACGCAACGCCCGCTCGATCTGTTCGCGCTGGGCGATCTGCTGTTGCAGATTGCAGTTGGCTTCCAGCAACTCATCGGTGCGGGCCGTGACCCGTTGCTCCAGTTCATCATTGAGTTGTTGCAGACGTTGCTGGGCCAGTTTGCGTTCGGTGATATCGGTGACAAAGCCTTCTACCAGCCCATCCTGATCCGGTTTGAGCAGCAGGTTCATCAGTACATCAAGGCAACTGCCGTCCTTGCGTCGCAGTTGGGTTTCATAGCCAATCAGGCTGCGCTGGAGCTGTAGTTTCTCGCCGATCGCTTGCAGCTCGACAGCCCCACCGACAAACAGATTGCCGGCCAGATCAGCCAGGGAGAACAACACCTCCTGAGGATTTTCATAACCGAGCATCCGCGCCAGTGCCGGGTTGGCGGCGCGCATGCCTTCTTGCAGGCTGGCCTGGAAAATACCGTGCACCGCGTGCTCGAACAGCCATTTGTAGCGGTTGCGCTCGGTCTCCAGATCATCGAGGCGCGCCGCTAACTCCGGGTAATGGCTCTTGCGCGCCGAATGGCTGCCCAGCCCCAACAGGCCGGCCAGGGCACGTTGTTGCTCGTCAGAGGGCTTCGCCATAGACGACCTCGACGTCACGCTGGCTCGACTCGCGCGGGTTGGTCAGGATGCACGGGTCATCCATCGCATGCTGCGAGAGGAACGGAATATCGGCCATGCTGACGCCGTGCAAACCGAGGGTTTCGTGGAAGCCGATGGCGTGTTTGAGGGCGATCAGATGCTCCACCAGCCGCCCACAGATCTGCCGATGATTGAGACCACGACAGTCGATGCCGAACGTCTCGGCAATCACCTTGAAACGGTCCGGCGCCGAGTTGTAATTGAACGCCACCACATGCTCGACCAGCACCGCGTTGCACAGCCCATGGGGCAGATCAAGAAAACCGCCCAGGCTGTGGGACATGGCGTGCACCGCACCCAGGATCGCGTTGGAGAACGCCAGGCCGGCCTGCATGCTGCCGAGCATGATTTTTTCCCGCAACGCGATATCCGTTGGGTTGGCGATCATTTGCACCAGATTGCCGTTGATCAGGCGCATCGCTTCCAGCGCATGGGGATCGGTCAACGGCCCGTGGCCTGTGGAAACGAAGGCTTCAATGGCATGCACCAGCGCATCGATGCCGGTACAGGCGGACAGGAACGGGTCCATGCTCAGGGTGGTTTGCGGGTCGATCAACGATACGTCCGGCACCACCGCTTTGCTGACGATGGAAAACTTCATCCGTTCCTGTTGATTGGAAATAATCACGAATTGCGAGACGTCGGCCGAGGTACCGGCGGTGGTTGGAATCAGAATCAGCGGCGGGCTCGGCACCCGAATGGTGTCCACGCCTTCGAAATCAAGAATGCTGCGCCCGTGAGCGACAACGATGCCGATGCCTTTGCCGCAGTCCATCGGGCTGCCGCCACCGACCGCGACGATCACATCGCAGTGATTTTCCCGGTACATTTCGGCGCCCAGCATCACCTCCTCCACCCTCGGGTTGGGCGAAACGGCGCTGTACAGGCAGTATTCGATACCTTGGGCTTGCAGGCTGGCTTCGACATCGGCGACCCAACCGGCGGCGATCACCCCGGGATCACTGACCACCAGGACCTTGCGTGCGCCGAAGGTTTTTGCGCAGTTGCCGACGTTATGCCGGCAACCAGCACCAAAGATGATTTCAGGGGAAACGAATTTACGCAGCTGGCTTAGGTTCTGGCTCACTGGAAAGCCTTTTTATTGTTTTAGAGATAAAAGCCAGCCTAAAGCATCTTGTTACGAATGCAATGAGACCAATGGGTAGAGGCGCTTTAGCGCTTGTATCTGCCATAGGTAATTTTGGTGCCGAAAAAAGCCCCTTGCAGCAGCAACCCGCAGGCCAACACGTCGATCGCCAAACAGATCAGGATTAATGCCAGGCCGGTAGCCGACAGGCTGGCGATCAGCAGCTTTACGCCCATCACACACCAGACCACTGTCGTGCGCACCCCATGCCGGGCCGCCAACCGGACATCGTTGCTGCCGGTTTCGGACAGGTGGATATATTCCATCAAGCCCGTTATCAGAGCGAACACGCCAGTCGCTACGCCGGCTGCGGTGGCGCCCAGCGCAAGGCCCCACCACAGTGGCGCTGCGTGCCAGAGCGCAAGCCCATCGAAGAACGGGACGCTGAGCCAGAACACCAGAGGAAAATGCACCAGCATAGGATGCAGAGGCAGACCCAAAAAGTGTCGGGGCCAGCGCATGGTGCCACCCTCAGTCGATATATCGCTCTTGGCAGGTTAGTTGAGCGCCATCAACACAGCAAAAGGCGCTGTGCTGACGACTGGACACCACTGAAACTGCTGGATCCGGGCAGGCGTCTACAATTGAGAAGGCAGCAGAACTGCGACGGACTCCGCATTCAGACACCTCTGTAGCACTGACCGGCCCAGCTTATGCAGAACCAACCGCCGCCCCCGATGTTTGACTACCATGATTTGTTCGAGCGCGCGCCGATCGGTTACGTGCTGCTGGACGCCTCGGGCTGCATTTGCAAGATCAACCAGACCGGCGCCGCACTGTTGGGCTGGGACGCCGCATGGCTGACCGGCGAACCGTTCGCACGCTGGGTGATCAGCGACGACAAACACCTGATTCACGCCCACCTGAGCAAACTGAGCAGCATGGGCGGCTGCGTCAGTCAGAAATTACGGGTCAAGAACCGCCAGGGCCGGATTGCGACGCTGTGGCTCAAAAGTGACGCAGAGCCCAATGCCTCGGGGCTCACAGAACACTTTCGTACTGCGATGATTGACGTGTCGGGCGAACAGGAATCCGCAAGAAAATTGCGCAGCCTGCAATCGCAGCTCACACGGCTTGCACGCCTGAATACCGCAGGTGAACTGGCCTCCAGCCTTGCCCACGAACTGAATCAACCGCTGGGTACTGTCGTGCTCAGCTGTGAAGCCGCATTGCGGCTGTTAAAGCCAGGTTCTGCTCAGACGCCCGAATTCGTCGAAGCGGTGACTCAGGCCAGAGAGGCCGCGGCGTTTGCCAGTGACGTGGTGCGCCATCTGCGCGGCTTTTTGCAAAACAACGGCGAAATGAGCACCGATTGCGAGTTTTCCTCGCTGATCCATGACGTGTCGATGCTGATAGAGGTCGATGCCAAGGACAGCGATATCGAGTTGAAACTCGATATCGAACGGGGGATGCCTTACGTGCGGGTCGATGCGGTGCAGATTGGCCAAGTGCTGGTGAATCTGGCCCATAACAGCATTGAAGCCATGCGCGAAAATGGTGGCATCAACCATCGGTTGACGATCAAGGCCCGCGAGCATACTTCTGGGCAGATTCAAGTCAGCGTGGCTGACACCGGTCCAGGTCTGGACCATAAAGAGATCGAGCGCATCTTCAACCCTTTTTACACCACCAAGAGCAAAGGCATGGGTCTGGGGTTGTCCATCAGCCGCACGATTATCGAGGCCCATGGCGGAAAGCTATGGGCCGAAGCCAAATCCACAGCCGGGGCTACGATGCATTTCACGCTGCCGACGCTTCAAGGTGACGGGCATGACGACTGACCAGGTCATCCATGTGGTGGATGACGACCGGCTGTTTCTCACAGCGCTTGAGCGCACCCTGGGAATAACCGGCCTGCAGGTCCGCACTTATACCTGCGCGCATACCTTTCTCGACAACTTCGACCCACAGCAGCCCGGCTGCCTGATCACCGATCTACGCATGCCGGGTACGGGTGGGCTGGAGCTACAGAAAAGACTGAAAGAGTTGCAGGTACGCCTGCCTATCATCTTCATCAGCGGTCATGCTAACGCCAGCACGGCGGTTGCTGCGCTCAAGTGCGGCGCCGTGGATTTTCTGGAAAAGCCTTTCAGCGAAAAAGACCTGTTGGCCAGCGTCCAGCTGGCCCTGGACAAGGATGTCGACGACCGCAGGTTGGTCCGCGAACAGACGCTGGTGCAGCAACGGTTCAGCAACCTGTCGCCCCGTGAGCAGCAAGTCTTCGCGCTGGTGGTGTCGGACCTGCCCAACAAGAAAATCGCCCGGGAACTGATGATCAGTCCGCGTACCGTCGAACACCACCGCGAGCACCTCATGCTCAAGATGCAGGCTCACTCGACAGCCGAACTCATCACCATGGCAGTTCTGTGCGGCATTCACGAACTGCATTTGTGAACGGCCCTGCATTCACATTGCACATTCTCAACGCCTGATAGGTAGAGATACCTAGGTAGTCACACGCTTGGTCCCCTCTCTTCGGCCGGGTTACAAACCTACAGGTGTAGCCCGGTCTGATAGCGACCCCTGCTGTACGCATCGACCGAACCCTGCAAGGCATGGGTACATGCGATCAGGAGGCAGACCATGGCTGAGATGAGCGGCGTCCCCTACGGACGCAAGACGCAACGCAAACCCGACCTGAAAGAAGTCCACATCATTTGGATCAATGATGGCATGAGCTGTGATGGCGATTCGATCTCGATCACTGCCGCCACCCTGCCCAGCATCGAAGACGTGGTGTTGGGGGCTATTCCGGGTCTGCCCAAGGTCCATTTGCACAACCCTGACTTGTGTTATGAGGTCGGCGACGAGTTGATGCAGTACTGGCACCAGGCCGCGCGTGGCGAAATCGATTTCGTCCTGGTGATGGAGGGTTCCATCCCGAACGAAAACCTGAGCGGTGAAGGTTACTGGGCCTACATGGGCAACGACCCGCAGACCGGCCAACCGATCACTATTCCCGAATGGCTGGACCGCCTGTCTCCCAAGGCATTGGCGGTGGTGGCCTGCGGCACGTGCGCGACCTATGGCGGCATCCACGCGATGCAGGGCAATGTCACCGGGTGTATGGGCGTCAACGACTACCTGGGCTGGAACTGGAAGTCCAAGGCCGGGCTGCCGGTGGTGAACGTACCGGGTTGCCCGGTGCAGCCAGACAACTTCATGGAAACGCTGTTGTACCTGTTGCGCCAGCTTGCCGGGGTTGCGCCGATGATCCCGCTGGACGATGCCGGTCGCCCGACCTGGTTGTTTGGCAAGACGGTGCACGAAGGCTGCGACCGCGCCGGCTACTACGAACAAGGCAACTTCGCCAAGGAATATGGCCAGCCACAGTGCATCGTCAAGCTCGGCTGTTGGGGCCCTGTCGTTCAGTGCAACGTCCCCAAACGCGGCTGGATGGATGGTATTGGCGGCTGCCCGAATGTCGGCGGCATCTGCATCGGTTGCACCATGCCGGGCTTCCCCGACAAGTTCATGCCGTTTATGGATGAACCACCAGGCGCGGTGTTCTCCTCCAATCTGGTCAGGCCCTACGGCAAGTTGGTCAAGTGGCTGCGCGGTTTCACCAACGACACCCTCAACAAAGAACCGAAATGGCGTCACAACCGACCGGAATTGACCACCGATCCGCCCCCCGAAATTCGTCGCTAGGCCAACCGCACTGAGCCAGGAGGAATTCCCCATGGCAATCACCGAGAAAGACGTTGCCACGCAGACCCGGGAGGCGACCGAGAAGAAACCCGGCAAACTGGTTGCGATGAATTGGGACCCCATTACCCGGATCGTCGGCAGCCTGGGTATCTACACCAAAATCGACTTCGAGAACCGCGAAGTCGCCGAGTGTCACAGCACCTCGTCGATCTTTCGCGGTTATTCGGTATTCATGAAGGGCAAGGACCCGCGCGACGCACACTTCATCACCAGCCGTATCTGCG
The DNA here is from genome assembly GCF_048515765.1 of Pseudomonas sp. H11T01. NCBI lineage: Bacteria > Pseudomonadati > Pseudomonadota > Gammaproteobacteria > Pseudomonadales > Pseudomonadaceae > Pseudomonas > Pseudomonas sp. H11T01. The sequence continues at coordinate 112,329 of NZ_JBLYED010000003.1, forward strand.
GCATCTGTGGCGACAACCACTGCGTGTGCTCGGTCTATGCGCAGAACATGGCCTATGGCATCAGGCCTCCGGCCATTGCCGAGTGGATCATCAACCTGGGTGAAGCGGCCGAATACATGTTCGACCACAACATCTTTCAGGACAATCTGTTGATGGTCGACTTTTGCGCCAGGATGGTCCAGGAGACCAACCCAGGGGTCTGGGAACAGGCGCAACACACCCCGGCACCGAACGCGGACAAGCACGGCTACAAGACCATCGCCGACATCATGACCGCGCTCAATCCTTTCGAAGGCGAGTTCTATCGCGAGACCCTGATGGTTTCGCGCTACACCCGCGAAATGATCTGCCTGATGGAGGGTCGCCACGTTCACCCTTCCACCATTTACCCCGGCGGCGTGGGCACCGTGCCGACGGTGCAACTCTTCACCGACTACCTGACACGGCTGATGAAGTACTGCGAGTTCATGAAGCGTTGTTTGCCGCTGCATGACGACATCTTCGACTTTTTCTACGAAGCCCTGCCCGGTTACGAAGAAGTCGGCCGGCGGCGCATCCTGCTCGGTTGCTGGGGCTCGTTCAACAATCCCGTCCACTGTGACTACCAGTACCAGCACATGACTGACTGGGGGCGGGCCATGTTTGTCACCCCAGGCGTCGTGGTCGACGGCGAGTTGGTGACCACCGATCTGGTCGAGATCAACCTGCAGATGCGGATTCTGTTGGGTAGCTCTTACTACGAGAGTTGGGAAAAACGCGAAAAACTGGTCGAGAAAGACCCGTTGGGCAATACGGTGGACATCAATCATCCCTGGAACCAGACCACCGTGCCGCGCCCACAAAAACGCGATTTCGATGACAAGTATTCCTGGGTCATGTCACCCCGCTGGCTGGACAAACGCACCGGCGAACACCTGGCGCTGGACACCGGTGGCGGCGCGCTGGCTCGGTTATGGGCCACGGCCCTGGCCGGACTGGTGGACATCGGTTACATCAAAGCCACCGGGAAAAGCGTCAAAATGTACCTGCCCCAAACCGCGCTCAAGCCTGAAGTGGAGTTCGAGTGGCACGTGCCCAAGTGGAGCAATGCCATTGAGCGTGATCGCGCCCGGACCTACTTCCAGGTCTACGCCGCGTGCTGCGCCCTGCATTTTGTCGAGAAGGCGCTCAATGAATTGCAGGCTGGCCACACCAAGACCTGGACCGAGTTCAAGGTCCCCGATGAGGCCATCGGCTGCGGGTTCCACGAAGCGGTCCGCGGGGTGCTTTCCCATCACTTGGTGATCAGGAACGGCAAGATCGCCAACTACCACCCCTACCCTCCGACCCCATGGAACGCCAGCCCGCGCGATATCTACGGCACACCCGGGCCCTACGAGGACGCGGTGCAGAACACGCCGATATTCGAGGAGAACGGTCCCGACACGTTCAAGGGCATCGACATCATGCGCGCGGTGCGCAGCTTCGACCCGTGCCTGCCTTGCGGCGTGCACATGTACCTGGGCAACGGAAAAACCCTGAAAACGATCCACGCACCTGGCAACTGCGGGATTGGTCAACCGGTCGATACCGAAGATGAGGACTCGACATCGTGAACGGATACCGTCAGCAAGAACTGGATGAGCAAGTGACGCGCCTGCAAGAACTGCTGGACACGCTGGACGGGCTTGCAGATCCAACAGCCAGAAGCGCCGCCCAGGAACTGCTGCGGGTGGTGATCCGCCTGCACAGCCTGGGCCTGGCGGACTTATTGGAAATCGTCCAGGAGGCCGGAACCCAGCCTGCGGATACGTTGTTGCCGCGCTTCACCGCCAATCCTCGAGTACGCGGTCTGTTGCTGCTGCACGACCTGCACCCTGAGGATTTGCCAACCCGCGCGCGCAAAGCGGTTGAGCGCCTGCGCCCGCACTTGGGAGTAAAAAATGTGTGCGCGGACCTCGCCGGGGTGGACGGCAAGGTGGTACGGATCAACGTGAATGCCAGCGACCCGAACGGTGTGCTGCCGTCGGCCGCGCTACTGCGGCAAGAGATCGAAGAAGTGCTAGGGGAAATGGTCCCCGATGCTGAGGAGTTGGTGATAGACGGGTTGAACACCCTGACCGCGCATGCGGGTTTTGTTCCGCTGGTGTGGGTGACCCAACCCGTGGCAGTTGACAAGTAATCTGTGGCAGCAGAAGTGCCAGGGAAGGCTGTGTGTCAGACGTATGTCTGGCAACAGCGGAACTCGCACACTGAGGATCGATCGATGACAAAGGCCACCGTACAGCGACCGGATGACTGGGTGGCCTCGCTTAAAGGCTTTCTGGGCACCGAGCGCAAGCCGGTCGAACACTGCGAGTTGTGCTACGCCGAGATTGAGCGTGAACATGATCATCTGATCGAGCCCGATACCCGCCGTCTGCTCTGCGCCTGTCAGGCCTGCGCGCTGTTGTTTGACAGCCCCGAAGCCCGACGCTACCGGCGCGTGCCTCGCGAGGTGACTCGGCTGCAGCGCTTCGATCTGAGTGATGCGCAATGGGACGCCTTGCTGATCCCGATCAACCTGGCCTTTTTCGTTCACAGCTCACCACACGCTCGGGTATTGGCCCTTTACCCCGGCCCTGCCGGTGCCACCGAGTCAAAGCTGGCGCTGGACGCCTGGGACGATCTGGCCGCCGCCAACCCGATTCTCAAGGAGCTGAAACAGGACGTCGAAGCCCTGCTGGTCAACCGGATGGACGGGGTTCGCGAGTACTATCGCCTCCCCATTGACCGTTGCTATGAGTTGGTCGGGTTGATTCGCAGTCACTGGCACGGCCTGTCCGGAGGCCAGGACGTGCGGGCGGCGCAGCTGCGCTTCTTTGAACAGTTGCGTGCGCAGACCGGCGAAGGAGGCAAAGCCGATGCCTGACCTTACTATTACTGTCCAGGGCGCTACGCCGGATCGATACGCCGCCGCCCCGACCCTGAACCTGGCGCTGGTGATCCGCCAGCGCGGACGACCCGTGTCGATCCAGAGCATCTCGCTGCAGTGCCAGATCCGCATCGAGACCAGCAAACGCCACTACGATCCTGCGGAGCAGGCACGCCTGAGCGATCTGTTCGGCGAACCTTCGCGCTGGAGCCAGACCCTGCACAGCATGCTCTGGACCCATGCGAGCGTTGTGGTGCCGGGGTTTTCTGGCGAGCGCACTCAAGTAAACCTGCCGGTGCCCTGCAGCTTCGACTTCAACCTCGCCGCGACCAAGTACTTCCATGGCCTCGATCAGGGGGTGGTGCCGTTGTTGCTGTTGTATTCCGGGAGTGTGTTTTATCGCGATGAAGAAGACGCGCTGGCGATGGGCCTGATCTCCTGGAATGAAGAGGCCCGATACGCCCTGCCGGTCGAGGTCTGGAAGCAGATGATGGACCTTTACTACCCCAACCAGAGCTGGCTGTGCGTCAACCGCCAGGTGTTCGAAGCGCTGTACGACTACAAACGCCGGTGTGGCCATCCGGGTTTCGATGAAGCTCTGCTCAGCCTGCTGGCCGACGTCAAGAGGGCCGCCTCATGAACATGACGCAGGTGCAGCCCGTTGTCGATGCTGTCCTCTACGAAGGCTATATCCTCTACCCCTACCGCTCCACTGCAGCGAAAAACCGCCAGCGCTGGACCTTCGGCGGCATTTATCCCAAGGTTTACTTTGACGCCACCGAGGGCGCCGAACCCTGGCACATGCAGACCCAGTGCCTGGTCGAAGGCGGCCCCGGTACACGGCTGGAGGTACGCGTGCGCTTCCTGCATCCGCTGGCACGTGAGGTCGGCGAGTTGCATTGCGCGTTACCGACCTGGCCTGAGGACTGGGAGGGGCTCAACGAAGCGCAGTTCAGCCGCGTGCCCTCGCTGACACTGGGTGACCGGCAATTTCATTGCTGGCAGGAAGCCATGGAGCGCGATCTGCGGGTGGCCGACTGTCGATTGAGCCAGCTGCTGGTAGCCGATCGAAGTGTGCCTTTCGCCTTCGAGGGTCGCCGCGAACTGGAGCCGCTGCGCAGCGAAGGGGCGATCCGCGGCGTGCTGCTGCGCAATCAGTGCAAGATCCAGGGCCGTGTCGAGCTGAAGCTGGAACCCATGACCGGGCAGGTTTTCCGCCTGACCGTGCGCATCGAAAATCATACGCAGATGGATCCTGCGAGCGTGACGGACCGCGAACAGGCGAGCCTCTATAGCTTTGCCTCCACCCATACCCTTCTAGCGGTAGAAAACGGAGGTTTTATCAGCCTGTTGGACCCGCCTGCGGCGCTCAAGGACGCGGCGGCAAGCTGCGACAATCAGGGGACTTATCCGGTGTTGATTGGTCAGTCGGGCGCACACGACATCCTGCTGTCTTCGCCAATCATTCTCTACGACTACCCGCAAGTCGCTCCGGAAAGCCCCGGTGAGTTTTTCGACTCCACCGAAATCGACGAAATCCTCAGCCTGCGCATTCTCGCCATGACTGACGCCGAAAAGCGCGAAATGGCCGCTCTCGACCCGCGCTCGGCGGCGTTGCTGACCCGCACCGAGGCGCTGGATGGCGACAGTTTCATGCGCCTGCATGGCGTTTTGCGTGATCCTCAACCTATGGCGCCTGCCGAGGGTAATCCGCTGGAGCCTGAGTTGACCGGCCCACGCCTGGCGTATGACCGCAATGGCGGCGCAGCGCTGCGGGTCGGTGATCGGGTGCGTCTGCACCCCAAGGGCGGCGGTGACACCATGGACCTGGTGCTGGCGGGCAAAACCGCAGTGATTGAAGCCATCGAACGTGACTTCGAAGACCGGGTGCATGTGGCCGTGACCATCGACGACGATCCCGGCCGTGAGTGGGGTTTGCAACGGATGCCCGGGCACCGGTTCTTCTTTTCGCCCGAGGAAATCCAGTCCCTGGAGCTCCTGCCGCAAAGGGGCACACCGCGATGAAAATCCTGGTCGCCGGTATCGGCAATATCTTCATGGGCGATGATGGCTTTGGCTGTGAGGTCGCCGATCAACTGAGCCAGCGGGAGTTGCCGGACGGAGTGGATGTAGTGGATTTCGGCATTCGTGGCCTGGACCTGAGCTATGCGCTGATGGACGGCTACGAAGTGGTCATCCTCATCGACACGGTGGACCGTGGCGAGGTGCCAGGCACCGTTTTTCTGATCGAGCCCGAGATCGGTGACGCGACATCCCCGGCCCGGGGCGAACAGCTGATGGCGCCCCACGGCATGGACCCGGACAGCGTTCTGCACTTCATCGCCGCGCTGGATCAGCGGCGCCCTCGGGTGTTGATGGTGTGCTGTCAGCCGGCGTTCCTGGGTGGAGAGAACGGACACATGGGCTTGAGTGAAGCGGTGGCCCAGGCCACCGCAAAAGCGGTAACCGAAGTACTCGCCCTGTTGGACGAGTTATTGGCATGACTGGAAAAGGAGCGCGGTAGCTCCGGGAGGATTGATATGAGTGGCTGGACGATTTTCTGTTTTTTGCTGCTGACGGTGATTGTGGTGCTGGTTGTAGTGAACATGCACGACATCAAACGCTACTTGAAAATCCGCAACATGTGATCTCGAACACAGGCTTTGGTCTGGGAGATGGCAATGGTGAGGGCGTCTGAACGGCTTGGCCAGGTTTCACGTACGGCTTCAGGCAGGTCCTGGGCCGGCGAAGCGATTCGTGTCAGAGGACTGGTTCAAGGCGTGGGTTTCAGGCCCACCGTTTGGCGACTGGCGCGTGATTGCGGGCTCTGTGGAGATGTCTGTAACGATGCCGAGGGTGTCCTGATTCGCATCTGGGGTGAGCGTGCGTCCCGCGAGCAGTTCCTCGAACGCCTGCTCGACGAGGCACCGCCGCTGTCGCGGATCGACGCACTGGAGTCCACCGCATTGACCGGTCAATCGCCGGTAACCGATTTTCGTATCGTCAAAAGTTCGGGTGGCCGGGTACATACCGGGATAGTGGCCGACGCCGCGACCTGTTCCGCCTGTTTGAGCGAGGTGTTTGACCCCGGCAATCGTCGCTACCGCTACGCCTTCACCAACTGCACCCATTGCGGGCCGAGAATGTCGATTGTCCGCGCCATTCCCTATGATCGCGGCAACACCAGCATGGCGGCATTCACCCAGTGCCCGGCCTGCCTGCAGGAGTATCAGGACCCCGCCGACCGGCGCTTCCACGCTCAGCCCAATGCTTGCCCTGACTGCGGGCCGCGACTCTGGCTGGAGGCTGCCAGCGGGGCGTCGCTCGATTGCAGCGGTGATCCGATCGAGGCGACCCGACGACTGCTGAAGGCTGGGCATATCGTGGCCATCAAAGGTATCGGGGGCGTGCATCTGGCCTGCGATGCCTCCAATACCGAGGCGGTCGATCGGCTGCGCCAACGCAAGCGTCGTGAGCACAAACCCTTCGCCCTGATGGCGCGTAATACGCAGATGATCCGCCGCTACTGCAGCCTGAACCCGGCGCAAACCGCAATGCTTCAAGAAGCGGCGGCGCCGATTGTCTTGCTGCCCATCGAGGGGCCAGAACGACTGGCCGAGGGCGTGGCCCCCAAGCAGTGCTGCTACGGTTTCATGCTGCCCTATTCGCCGCTGCACCACTTGCTGATGCTCGGCCTGGATGCGCCGATAGTGCTCACCAGTGGCAACCGCAGTGACGAACCGCAGTGCATTGGCAACGACGAGGCCCGTGAACGCCTGGGCGATATCGCCGACGCATTGCTGCTGCATGACCGGGAAATCGTCAATCGCCTGGACGACTCAGTGGTCAGATGGGTGGTCGACGCCCCTGCTCTGCTGCGGCGTGCTCGTGGGTATGCACCGACGCCCCTGCGGCTGCCCGAAAGCTTTCGCAAGGCACCAGCGGTATTGGCCTTCGGCGGCGAACTCAAGAACACTTTCTGCCTGATCAAGGACGGCCAGGCGATCCTCTCCCAACACCTCGGCGATTTGGCCAACGCCAGCGCCAACGCGGCCTACCGGCAGACCCTGAGGCTGTATCAGCAGCTGTTCGAACATCACCCCCAGGTGCTGGCGATTGATGGCCACCCCGACTACCTGCCAAGCAAGATCGGCCACGATTGGGCCGCAGCGAAGGGCCTGGCGCTGGTCGAGGTTCAGCATCACCACGCGCATATCGCGGCCTGCCTGGCCGATAACGGCATCGAGCTGAACGCGCCGCCGGTGCTCGGCATTGCACTGGACGGTACCGGCTATGGCGACAACGGCACCTTGTGGGGCGGTGAGTTTCTGCTCGCTGACTACCACGGCTACCGACGCCTCGCCAGCCTGGCGACGGTCGCCATGCCCGGCGGCGAACTGGCTATCGAACAACCCTGGCGCATGGCCTATGCCCACCTGCATCGCACCTCGGAGTGGCAAGCACTGGCGACCGAATTCGGCGATCTGCCGTACTTCCAGACGCTGGCGGACAAACCATTGGCAACCTTGAGCGGCATGCTCGCAACCGGCTTCAACAGCCCCCTGAGCAGCTCCTGCGGACGCCTGTTCGACGCGGTGTCTGCGGTCATTGGCCTGTGCCAGCAGATCAGTTACGAGGGGCAAGCAGCGATTGAACTGGAGGCCGCCGCCGATACCTCGGCGCTGGGCGACAGTCAGGGTTATCCCTTTGCGATTGTGTTGGCTGACGGTCTGCCGCGCCTGGAAGCGCAACCGATGTGGCGGGCCCTGTTGGGCGATCTGCGCGCCGGTATAGCCCTGGGGGTGATAGCGGCGCGCTTCCACGTCGGCCTCGCGCAAGCAGTGGTGCACATGGTCGAGCATCTGAGGCAACAGCATGGCGACCTCGGGTCCGGACGCATTGCGCTGTCGGGCGGGGTGTTTCAGAACGCGGTACTGAGTGGCGAGCTGATCCGACGTCTCGAATCCCGGGGGTTTCAGGTGCTGCGCCACGCACGAGTGCCGGCCAACGACGGCGGGTTGAGCCTGGGCCAGGCGGCTGTCGCCACCGCGCAATCCATCGCTGCACAAGAGGATCGCTGACTATGTGCGTAGGCATACCCGGACAAATCGTCGAGATCGTCGATGCCGCGACGGACACCGCGACGGTCGAGATTGGCGGCATCCATCGTGCGATCAACATTTCCTGTGTGGTGGGAGACGGTCGCACCCACGCCGATTGCGTCGGCGAGTGGGTGTTGGTGCACGTCGGCTTTGCCATGAGCCGGATCGATGAACACGAGGCGATAAAGACCCTCGAACTGCTGCAGGCGCTAGGTGAAATGGCCGAGGAAATGCGCCTGATGCAGGACTCTAGATAGCGAGGCACGGCTATGTCCCAAGGTGATAGCCCACTGCGTGGGTTGTACCCGTTCTTGCACGGTGACAAGCAAGAGATCGAAGCGCTCGACGCAGCCCTGCGGGAGTCCGTGCGACAAAAAGCGGCCCACAGCGTTGAGGTGAAACAGCTTTTTTTTGCCGAGAACACCCAGGCCATCGTGGCGACGGCTCGCGCCATCGCCGCGGTTTATCGGCACGGTGGACGCATGCTATCGATGGGTAACGGCGGCTCCTCCTGCGACGCCGCACATTTCGCGGTGGAGTTCCTGCACCCGATCACCGCCGGCAGACCGGCCTTGACCGCCACCAACCTGGCGGCCGATCAGGCGATGATGACGGCGGTGGGCAACGACGTCGGCTTCGATCACATCTTTGTCCGCCAAGTCATTGCACTGGGTCGGCCCGAAGATGGCCTGGTGGGTTTTTCCACCAGTGGTAACTCGGGCAACCTGCTCAAGGCCTACGCCAAGGCCAAGGAAATGGGCATGACCACCATCGGCCTGGCGGGCGGCAACGGAGGTGAAATGGCCCGCTCGGCCGACCTTGATCACTGCCTGGTGGTGCCCACCGACAGCATCCACCGGATTCAGGAAGTGCATGTCGCCACCTATCACATCCTCTGGGACCTGGTGCACACCTTGCTCGCCGATGAGCGCGGCGGCCTGGAGAGCCCGCCATGAAATTCGTCGACGAGTTCCGCGACCCGGTCAAGGCCCGGGTGCTGGTGAAAAAGATCGAGGAGCTGGTGCTGCAGATTCCGATTTGCCGCAAGCGTCCGTTACAACTGATGGAAGTCTGCGGCGGCCACACCCACTCAATCTTCAAATACGGCATCGAGCAGATGCTGCCCGACGCCATCGAACTGGTGCATGGCCCCGGCTGCCCGGTGTGCGTCCTGCCCATGGGCCGGGTGGATGACTGCGTGGCACTGGCGCAACACCCGAACATTATCTTCGCCACGTTCGGTGACGCCATGCGCGTCCCCGGTTCAAAAAAGAGCCTGCTGCAGGCCAAGGCCGAAGGTGCCGATGTACGCCTGGTTTACTCGCCCATGGACGCACTGAAAATCGCCCGCGAAAACCCGACGCGCGAGGTGGTGTTCTTCGCCCTGGGGTTCGAAACCACTATGCCGTCCACGGCCCTGACCATCCTGCGGGCCGACGCCGAGAACCTCGAAAACTTCTCGGTGTTCTGCAATCACATCACCATCATCCCGACGATCAAGGCGATCCTCGACTCGCCGGAACTGACCCTGGACGGTTTCCTCGGCCCCGGCCACGTCAGCATGGTGATCGGCAGCGAGCCCTATGAATTCATCGCCAGGCACTACAAAAAACCGCTGGTGATTTCCGGCTTTGAGCCGCTGGATATCCTCCAATCGTTGTGGATGGTCACCAAACAACTGGCCGAGGGTCGTTGCGAGGTTGAAAACCAATACCAGCGAGTGGTGCCCGAGGCCGGGAATAACGCCGCGCTGACAGCGGTGCACAAGGTCTTCCAGTTGCGCGAGTTCTTTGAGTGGCGTGGCCTGGGGTCGATCGACCATTCGGGCGTCAAGCTGCGCGAGGCCTATGCCCGCTTCGACGCCGAGCGTAAGTACCCGATACCGAACCTGAAAATCGCCGACCCCAAGTCGTGCCAGTGCGGCGAGGTCCTCAAGGGCGTGATCAAACCGTGGCAGTGCAAGGTGTTCGGCACCGCCTGCACGCCGGAGATGCCGCTGGGTTCGTTGATGGTGTCCAGCGAAGGCGCCTGCGCCGCCGTGTACAACTACGGTCGCATCGACCTGGTGGACATCCTGAAAAAACGCGAAGCCGCTGTCGATGAAGCACACAGGGAGCAACAGACATGACGCTGCCCGACCCTCTGAGCCTCGCCCTCGATCAACCGCCAGCGCGCATCCGTCAGCGCAGCGGCAAGGTGCGCGGCGACACCATCACCCTGGCTCACGGCAGCGGTGGCAAGGCCATGCGCGACCTGGTGGACGATGTATTCGTCGCTACCTTCAACAATCCGTTGTTGGCACCGCTGGAGGATCAGGCCCGCTTCGCCTTGAGTGACCTGGCCAGAAACGGTGACCGACTGGCGTTCACCACCGACACCTATGTGGTCGACCCGCTGTTTTTTGCCGGAGCCAACATCGGTGATCTGGCGGTCAACGGTACCGTCAACGACCTGGCCGTCTCGGGCGCCCTGCCCCTGTACCTGTCCTGTGCGGTGATTCTCGAAGAGGGTTTCCCGGTGGCCGACTTGCGGCGCATCGTCACCTCCATGCAACAGGCTGCCGAGGTGGCCGGCGTGCAAATCGTCACGGGCGACACCAAGGTGGTGGAGCGTGGTGCCGTCGACAAACTGTTTATCAATACCTGTGGCATTGGTGTCATCCCGGTCGGCGTCAACATCGCCGCCACCCGCGCCCGGCCCGGCGACAAGGTCTTGGTCAACGGCTACATCGGTGACCATGGGGTGGCGATCCTCGCGGCGCGTGATGACCTGGCGCTGGACGTGCCGATCAAAAGCGACTGCCAGCCACTGCACGGCCTGATTGCTGCACTGCTCAAGGCTTGCCCTGATGTTCACTGCCTGCGCGATGCCACTCGCGGCGGAATCGCCACGGTTTTGAACGAGTTCGCCCAGGCCGCCAACGTCTGCGTCAACCTCGATGAACCGACCATTCCGGTGCGCGAAGCGGTCAAGGGGGTGTCGGAGATTCTCGGTCTCGATCCGCTGTATTTCGCCAACGAGGGCAAGCTGGTGGCCGTAGTTCCTGCTCAGCACGCCGAGGCTGCACTGGCCGCGATGCGCGCGCACCCGGCAGGCGCAGACGCCGCGATCATCGGTGAGATCGGTGACAGCCCGGTCGGCTGCGTGATCATGCACACCGCCTTCGGCGGCGAACGCATCGTCGACATGCTGATCGGCGAGCAACTTCCGAGGATCTGCTGATGCACGAACTGTCCATTACCCAGAGCATTGTCGAGGCGTGCAACGAGCGCGCTGGCGGTGCGCGGGTGCTGCGCGTCACGCTGGAGGTGGGCAACTTGTCCTGCGTCATGCCAGACGCCCTGCGCTTTTGCTACGACGTTGTCACCGAAGGCACGTCGCTGCAGGGCTCGACGCTGGAGATCATCCGCATTCCCGGCCTCAGTCGCTGCCGCGATTGCGGCGCAACCGTTGCAATGGATGACATGCTTTCAAGCTGTAGCTGCGGGTCGGTCAATCTGGAGCGCCCACAGGGTGGCGACCAGCTTCGGATCAAGTCGATGGAAATAGAGGAGGCAGCCTGATGTGTACCACCTGTGGTTGCTCCAATGGTGCCAGGGCGAAAATTACCGACCTGACCACCCACAAACTGCAACGCGTTGGCGAGCACGATCTGCGCGACGCTTATGTGCGCATGCCGCAGCATGATGTTGATCACGGGCACGATCACCCGCACCGTCATGAGCTCGATCCTGCGTACTCACATGCCCGGGCTCATGGCACCACCATCGATCTCGAACAGGAAATTCTGGCCAAGAACAACCGCCTGGCCGCGCTTAATCGCGACTGGCTCAAAGACCGGAACATTCTGGCCCTGAACCTGGTGAGCTCCCCCGGCGCCGGTAAAACCACCTTGCTGGAGCACACCTTGCGTGACCTTGCCGGCACCATTGCGATCAGCGTGGTTGAAGGCGATCAGGAAACGCTGTTCGATGCCGAGCGCATCCGCGCCACCGGATGCCCGGCGGTGCAGATCAATACCGGGACCGGCTGCCACCTGGAAGCCGAAATGCTGGCCGGCGCGCTCAAGCAACTCGACCCCTCGCCCAATTCGCTGGTCATGGTGGAAAACGTCGGCAACCTGGTTTGCCCTGCCCTGTTCGATCTTGGCGAACGGGCCAAGGTGGTCATTCTCTCGGTCACCGAAGGCGCCGACAAACCGCTCAAATACCCCCACATGTTCAGGGCGTCGAGCCTGATGATCATCAGCAAAATCGACCTGCTGCCTTATGTGGATTTCGACGTGGACGCCTGCATCGCCTTCGCGCGCCGAATCAATCCCGACATTGAAGTGCTGCAACTGTCCGCGACCCACGGTGAGGGACTGCCTCACTGGTACGCCTGGTTACGCAGGCAGCTGTTTAGCGAGGTCTGAGAGACCATCATGGGCGAACTGCTGATCCTGGGCTTTCTGTTGGGTATGCGCCACTCCATGGAAGCCGACCATGTCGCCGCCGTGGCGACCCTCACCACGCGCAGCCGCAGCACCCGCGAGGCGATTTGGTTGGGCGCGGTCTGGGGGTTGGGACACACCATCACCCTGCTCGTCGTGTTCTGCCTGGTGTTGTCCATGGACGGGGTCATTCCCGAGCGTCTGGCAGAGGGGCTCGAAGGCGTGGTCGGCGTGATGCTGATCCTGTTGGGCCTGGACCTGATACGGCGCATGTTGCGCGAGCGGATGCATTTCCATGGGCACCGTCATGGTGGTGACGTCCTGCACTTTCACGCCCATTCCCATGCCGGTGACTGTGCTCTGCACAGCCTGCATCACCAGCATCCACACCCCCGGTATTTCCCGATGCGTGCCCTTTGCGTTGGCCTGATGCACGGGCTGGCCGGTTCGGCGGCGCTGATTTTGCTCACTCTGGGCCGCGTGTCGTCACCGATGACGGGCCTGGTCTACGTGGGGCTGTTCGGCCTCGGCTCCATTGGCGGCATGGCCCTGCTGTCACTGATCATCAGCGTGCCCCTGCACAGCGTGCGTCACATCAGCTGGTTGTGGAACGGTCTGCAAACCCTGGTTGCCGTGACCACCCTTGTCATCGGCAGCCTGCTGGTTTATCAGAATTATCTGACGCCATGGGTGTGAGGTGCAGCGGCTACAGGGTGATGTCCATCCCATCGAACGCCACTTCAATGCCGCGCCGTTCCAACAGCGCCCGCTCGGCGGAATCTTCGTCGAGGATCGGGTTGGTGTTGTTGATATGGATGAGAATCTTGCGCTGTTCGGGGAACCCCTCAAGCACCTCGATCATTCCACCGGGCCCGCTTTGCGGCAGATGCCCCATCTCGCTGCCGAGTTTGTCGCCGACTTCGCAGACACGCATTTCGTCGTCGCGCCAGAGGGTGCCGTCCACCAGCAGGCAGTCGGCGCGGTGCATCCAGTCGAGTAAATGGTCATCGACCTGCCCCAGCCCCGGGGCATAGAACAGGCTGGCGCCGCTGCGCCGGTCTTCGATGAACAGGCCAATGTTGTCACCCGGCTGTGGATTGCCGCGATGGGGTGAGTACGGCGGCGCGCTGCTGCGCAACGGGATAGCCCGCAGCCGCAGGTGGTTACATCCGGGGATGCTGAAGGGTTCACCGCCCAGGCCGATGGGCTGCCACTGCAGCCCGCCATTCCAGTGGCTGAGCATGTTGAACAACGGGAATCCGCTGCTGAGGTCCTGATGGACCATTTCGGTACACCAGACTTTATGCGGGCAACCTTCGCGCAGGCTCAGCAGGCCGGTGCAATGATCGATCTGGCTGTCCAGCAGGATCACCCCGGCAATCGCCGTGTCGCGCAGCTGTCGGGCCGGTTGCAGCGATGGGAATGACTCAAGTTGAGCGCGAATGTCTGGCGAGGCGTTGCACAGAATCCAGTCCATGCCGTTATCGCTCAGGGCAATGGATGACTGTGTACGCCGTTGTGCTCGCACGCTGGCGTTACGTACACCGGCGCAGTTGCGGCAGTTGCAGTTCCATTGCGGGAAACCACCGCCAGCGGCGGAGCCGAGAATCCGGATATGCATGGGGCAATGCTCCAGGGTGGAGGCCCCGGCCAATGCAAGGATTGGCCGGGAAGACAATCAACGGCTGGCGAAATACATGGTCACTTCGAAGCCAATACGCAGATCGGTAAACGCGGGTTTAGTCCACATGGGTCAAGCCTCTTCTTATGCCGGGCAATTCCGGTAGAGGCATTAATACACGGAGGGGTGGTGTGACCGAATGCTACTTTGGAAGGAGGTTGCGGGGTGCGTTGGTAGGGGGTGGGGAGATCTTGATGCACACTCAAAACTAATGTGGGAGCGGGCTTGCTCGCGATGAGGCCAAAACATTCAACATCGATGTTGACTGTCAGTCCGCTATCGTCGGAACGCCGCCCGGAGCAAGCCCGCTCCCACAGGTTCTTTGGTGTCCTTACGGAATCAGAAGAACCCCATCGGGTTGATGTCATAGCTGACCAGCAGGTTTTTGGTCTGTTGGTAGTGGTCGAGCATCATCTTGTGGTTCTCGCGGCCGACGCCAGACTTCTTGTAGCCACCGAACGCGGCATGTGCAGGGTACAGGTGATAGCAGTTGGTCCAGACACGCCCGGCCTTGATCGCCCGCCCCATGCGGTAGGCGCGGTTGATGTCGCGGGTCCAGAGGCCGGCACCGAGGCCGAACTCGCTATCGTTGGCGATCGCCAGGGCTTCAGCTTCGTCCTTGAAAGTGGTCACGCCGACCACCGGGCCGAAGATTTCTTCCTGGAACACGCGCATTTTGTTGTGGCCCTTGAGCAGGGTCGGCTGGATGTAATAGCCGCTGGACAGGTCGCCCTCCAGCCGTTCCACAGCGCCACCGGTGAGCAGTACGGCGCCCTCTTCCTGAGCGATTTTCAGGTAGGAGAGGATTTTGTCGTATTGCTGCTCGGACGCCTGGGCACCGACCATGGTTTCAGTGTCCAGCGGGTTGCCGCGTTTGATCTTGACGATCTTAGCCATCACCACTTTCATGAAGTCGTCGTAGATCGATTCCTGCACCAGTGCCCGCGACGGGCAGGTGCAGACTTCGCCCTGGTTGAAGAACGCCAGCACCAGACCTTCGGCAGCTTTCTCGATGAACTGCGGCTCGGCATTCATGATGTCTTCGAAGAAGATGTTCGGCGACTTGCCGCCCAGTTCCACGGTGCTCGGAATGATGTTTTCGGCTGCGCATTTCATGATGTGCGCGCCGATCGGAGTGGAACCGGTGAAGGCGATCTTGGCGATGCGCTTGCTGGTGGCCAAGGCTTCACCGGCTTCACGACCAAAGCCCTGAACGATGTTCAGCACGCCTGGCGGCAGCAAATCAGCGATCAGCTCGGCAAACACCATGATCGACAGCGGCGTCTGCTCGGCGGGCTTGAGCACCACGCAGTTGCCAGCGGCCAGCGCCGGAGCGAGTTTCCAGGCAGCCATCAGCAGCGGGAAGTTCCACGGAATGATCTGCCCGACCACGCCCAGCGGTTCGTGGAAATGGTAGGCGGTGGTCAGTTCGTTGATCTCGGCGGCGCCGCCTTCCTGAGCGCGAATGCAGCCAGCGAAATAACGGAAATGGTCGGCGGCCAGCGGCACGTCGGCGTTCAGGGTTTCGCGTACGGCTTTGCCGTTGTCCCAGGTTTCGGTGACCGCGAGGATTTCCAGATTCTGTTCAATGCGATCAGCAATTTTCAGCAGCACCAGTGAGCGGTCCTGAGCTGAAGTCTTGCCCCAGGCATCGGCGGCGGCATGGGCGGCGTCCAGCGCTTTCTCGATGTCGGCGGCGGTGGAACGAGGGAATTCGGCAATCACTTCACCGGTCACCGGCGAGGTGTTGGTGAAGTATTCGCCATTGACCGGTGCGACGAACTCACCGCCGATGAAGTTGCCGTAACGCGGTTTGAAAGACACGACGGCGCCTGGTGTTCCGGGTTGAGCGTAAATCATGGTGGGCCTCTGTTTGGGTCGATGTCTGTCGGGTAGACAGGCGATGAATCGATGTTAGAGAGCCCCGCGCGCCAGACGAATGCGCCGTTGGCAGGGGGATTCTCGTTATTTGGTCGTAGTTTTCGGTGGATTGCCTATGCCCTTGTGGGAGCGGGCTTGCCCGCGAAGGGAACGCTGCGGTTTTTCAGGAAAACCGCGTTATCGTTCTTCGCGGGCAAGTCGGATCGCCGCACCGCCGCTCCCACAAATCAATGCTTGGCCACCACCAAATCTTTCGGCAGTTTGAAGGTCCAGAGCATGCCGCCCTGGTTGAAGTCTTTGATGCGTTTGGCCACTTCGCCGCCCCACAGCGGTACCGCACCACCCCAGCCGGAAAGCACCGAGACGTACTGTTCGCCGTCCATTTCCCAGGTGATCGGCGAGCCGAGCACGCCGGAGCCGGTCTGGAATTCCCAGACTTTCTCGCCGGTCTTGGCGTTGAACGCTTGCAGGAAGCCTTCAGGAGTACCGGTGAACACCAGGTTGCCCTTGGTGGTCAGCACGCCGCCCCAGAGCGGCGCGTAGTTCTTGTGGCGCCAGACTTCCTTGCCGGTTTTCGGATCGATGGCGCGCAATACGCCGATGTAGTCTTCGTTCAGCGGCTTGATGGTGAAACCGGCCCCGAGGAACGCCGCGCCTTTCTTGTAGGCGATGCCTTCGTTCCAGATGTCCATGCCCCATTCGTTGGACGGTACATAGAACAGACCGGTGTCCTTGTTGTAGGCCATCGGCATCCAGTTCTTCGCCCCGAGGAAGGCTGGTGCGACGAACACTGAACTGCCCTTGGCTTCGCTGCCCGGTGCGCCTGGACGACTGGCCTCGTTGTAGATCGGACGACCGTCTTTATCCAGGCCTGAGGCCCAGGTGATCTTGTCTACAAACGGGAAGCCGCGGATGAACTTGCCGTTGGTACGATCGAGGACGTAGAAGAAACCGTTACGGTCGGCCGTCGCTGCGGCTTTGATCTCTTTGCCGCCTTCGGTGTAGTTGAAGGACACCAGCTCGTTGACGCCGTCATAGTCCCAGCCGTCGTGAGGGGTGCTCTGGAAGTGCCATTTGATGGTGCCGTCGTCCGGGTTCAGTGCCAGACGCGACGAGGAGTAGAGGTTGTCGCCAGGACGCAGGTGCGAGTTCCAGGGCGCCGGGTTGCCGGTGCCGAACAGCAGCAGGTTGGTTTCCGGGTCGTAGTAGCCGCCGAGCCAAGGTGCAGCACCGCCGGTTTTCCAGAGATCGCCCGGCCAGGTCTTGCCCGCTTCACCGCCGGAAATACCGTTCTCGACCGCCTTGCCGTCCTTGTAGACGTAGCCCATGTGACCTTCCACGGTCGGCCGGGTCCAGAGCAAATCACCATTTTTCGGGTCATAGGCCGAAATCTTACCGACCACTCCGAACTCACCGCCGGCAACGCCGGTAATCAGTTTGCCGTTGACCACCAGCGGTGCGGCGCTGATGGAGTAGCCTTCCTTGTGGTCGGCGACTTGCTTGCTCCAGACCACCTTGCCGGTGTCTTTGTTGAGGGCCACGAGCTTGGCGTCGAGGGTGCCGAAAAACACCAGATCGCCATACAGCGCGACGCCACGGTTGATCACGTCACAGCAAGGGCGGATGTCATCGGGCAGACGTGCATCGTATTGCCAGAGCTTCTTGCCGGTGCGTGCATCCACTGCGAACACCCGTGAGTAGGAACCGGTCATGTACATCACGCCGTCCTTGATCATCGGCTGCGCCTGCTGACCGCGTTGTTTCTCGCCACCGAAGGAGAAGGCCCAGACCGGTCGCAGATCCTTCACGTTGTTGACATTGAGGGTGTCCAGCGGGCTGTAGCGCTGGCCCTGAACGCCAAGGCCGTTGGTGACGACCTGCTCCGGATTTTTCGGGTCCTGGAGGATGTCTTGATCGGTGACTGCGGCCAGTGCGGTGCCGGACAACAGCATGGCACTGAGCAGCAGGCTCAAGGCGAAGGGTTGGCGACGTGCGGGTTGGGTCATGACGGCTGCCTCTGCGGTTTTTGTTATACCCGGGGAATTTTCCCGGTCTGGTGCAGATTCTTGGTCCGTGAGGCCCTGGCGACAATTAGCCGCAGTACTGAGTTTTCTAGTTCCTTGGTACAAGGAACTGAATGGAAGACCAACACAGAACCTGTGGGAGCGTGGCTTGCCCGCGAAGAACGATGACGCGGTGGAACTGGCAACCGCAGCGAGTCCTTCGCGGGCAAGTCGGATCGCCGCACCGCCGCTCCCACAGGGCTGCATTACGGCCGCGAGTTGTCATCCACCCGCTTCATCTGCCCCCGCTCATAGCGCGGGTACAAATGGCTGACGCTGCGGATCAGTTCATAGCGGCTCAGGCTGATACCGGCAAAGCGCTCGGGAATCGGGCTGCGGATCATCTCGCCCATTTCGCTGCCGCTGGCGGCGCCGTCGCGCATCAACTGGTCGAGCCAGCCAAGGTAGTCACGCATCTGCGCAAAGGGTGCGTGGTCGGTGGCGACCGGGCCGTGGCCAGGGACGATCATCTTCCACGGCAAAGCTTCGAGCTGATCGATATCCGCCTGCCACACCTCCAGGCCCGGGCTGTTGGGCGTGGTCAGGGCCCGCTCATAAAACACCAGATCACCGGCAAACAGCACGCCAGTGTTCTCATCGAGAATCGCCAGATCGGCGCCGGTATGCCCGCGCAGCCCCAACAGGCGCAACGAGTGACCACCGATATTCAGGGTGCCGGGTGTGATCTCCTGGGTCGGCAGCACCACCTCGGTGCCGCGCATCCAGTCGCCGACCAGCCGATACATGTTCTCGGCCATCGCATCGCCTTGCTGACGCAGCAATTCAGTGGTGCCGGCCAGTGCGCCGATGGGCACATCGCTGAACGCCTGATTGCCCAGCACATGATCGGGATGGTGGTGCGTCAACAAGACCTGAATCACCGGTTTATCGGTGGTTGCAGCAATCGCTTTGCGCAGGGCTTCGCCGTAACGTTTCGAGGGACCGGTATCAATCACCACCACTCCGTTCTCGGTGACGATAAACGCCGTATTGACGATATTGCCGCCATTGGCCTTGGCGAAATTGTCGGTGCTGCCTTCCAGCAGCCAGGTGTCTTTGGCGATCTGCCGGGGTTTGAGTGGATAGTCGAAGTCCGCCAAGGCCTGCAGGCTCAGAGAAAGACATAACAGCAGCATCCAGCGCATGGCGCGCTCCTTTTATTCAGGGAATCGCCGCATTGAATTCATTGCCGCTGTTATCGCGCAGCAGCAAACGGGCCTGCCCTGCCCCCTCAACGTCAAATGCGAGGTTCGGGTTTTCGCTGACCGCCGGAAACAGCTCAAGCCTGGCCAGCACCTTACCGGCGTCATCGCGCAGCTCGGCATGGTTGAGGAAGAACTCAGGAACCCCGCTGACCATGCCGTTATCCATCGGATGCGCCACCTGCACCCGCAAACGGCTGAACTCGCCACGCGAATAACGTCCGCCAAGGACCTCGCCGATGTGCTCTTCCCAACCCGGTTGGGTACGCACCACGCTGGGCGCAGTGCAGCCACCGCCAGCGGCGTCGATCAGGGTTGAGCCGACATGCCAGAGCCCATCGCGGGTCAGCACCGCCGCACGCAACGGCGTGGCCTGTTCGATACGAATGCGGATCGACAGCCAGGGCAGCACCCGCTCCCCGGGTTGAAAATCGACGATCTTCGGTAACGGATTGAGCTCGGCCCAGGCGAGGATCTTCACTACCTCGCCCTTGAACGCCCGAGCATCGATTTCCAGTGGCACCTGGCGGGCATCCTCGGCGAACGGCGGAGCCAGCAGCTTGACCCGCTCATCGAACACAAACGGCGCATCACCGAGCATCTGCTTGTGATAGAAGGACCACATCACCGAAGGCACCGGGTCCTTGCCCGGATCGACCTCGATGGCCTGTGCCGCCAGCGGCAACCAACAGGCCAACAGACAACTCGCTCGCCAGTTCATCGCCCGCTCCTATTGATACATCTCCGGCACTTCATAGCGCAGGCCGTACTCGGCATAGATCGCCTTGAGCGTGCCGTCGCGAATCAGTCCTTCCAGGGCTTCTTCCACGGCATAGGCCAGTTGGCGATTGCTTTCATGCACGGCCATGCCGATCTCCCAGAGCTGTTTACCCATGTTCGGGTAGGCATTTTCTGCCAGCGCCAGTTGCGAGTCCTTGGCCTCATGCACTTGCCAGTCGATCTCGCCGCGCATCGCCATCACCGCATCCACCTCACCGGCCTTCATCGCGGCAAAGGCTTGCGGCACGCTGGGGTAATGGTGGGTCTTGGCGCTGAGCATGCCGTTGAACACCGAGGTCAGGTAGAACGACGGCACACTGTCCACTTCGACGCCAATCGGGTGGTGTTCAAACACCGCGACACTGCCCACCGAGTCGAGTCGGCGGCGGTCATACGCGACCTGCCAGGACTCGTTCTGGTAAGGACCGAACATCACCACATGGTCGTTTTCCAGCTCGCCGAGTTCGTTGCGTTTTTGTGAGTAATCGCGGTCGTAAGGCACGCGCATCATCAGGTCGGCCAACTGCTGGTTACGCAGCTGATTGCCGCGCCAGATGTAGTCGCGCAGGTCATCGTCGAGCTTCTCGCCCGCCGGTGCCCAAACCAACTCCAGACGCACCCCGAGGGCTTTGGCCAAGGCCTTCGCCAGATCGACGTCGACGCCACGCGGCTGGCCGCCGTCTTCGAAGCTGTAGGGCGCGAAATCCTTATAGACCGCGACCTTCAGCTCGCCCGCGGCGATCATTTCATCGTAAGTGCGGACCTGCGCCTGTGCCGTCTGACAGCACAGCAGCAGAGCGGTAAACAACACAGCGAGCAGGCGCATGGGTTACTCCTCGACGTGCACGCTGTCCAGGTAGGTACGTACCGCCCACAAGGCTTCCTGACTCAAGTAGTCGGCCATTTTCGGCATGTAGACACGACCATCGCGCACAGCACCGTTACGCACGCGCTGAACGAACCACTCGTCCCCGGCGTCGCCGACATCGAGCAGACGCAGGTCCGGTGCGATACCGCCAGACTTGGCCTCCAGGCCATGGCAGGCCGCGCAGTTCTGGTTATAGGCCGAGGAGCCGATTTCCAGTGCCCGGTCGTGTTCCGGGGAGGTGCGATAGGGGTTTACCGCCGCCCAGCCATCTCCATCGACCTGCACCCCGGCGTCCTTGATTGGGGTCAAACCTTTGGTTTCCACGGCTTGTGGTACCACGTTGCCGTGGGCCAGGACGGAACCTGCGCTGATCAAACCGGCCAGCAGCCCGGCGGCAAGCATGGCGTTGCGTATTGTTGTCATTGTTATGCCCTCAAGATTGCACGCAAAACCTCTCTGCAGAGGTCATGGCACCATCTTAAGAACAGCCTTCTGTAAGCCGAATGCTGCTTTGGTGGCCGCCCGCTACTCCCTTGGTAGTAGGGCTTGTGGCGAAGGCCTGACTTTACAAGATCGTT
Source organism: Pseudomonas sp. H11T01 (assembly GCF_048515765.1). NCBI lineage: Bacteria > Pseudomonadati > Pseudomonadota > Gammaproteobacteria > Pseudomonadales > Pseudomonadaceae > Pseudomonas > Pseudomonas sp. H11T01. The sequence continues at coordinate 133,809 of NZ_JBLYED010000003.1, forward strand.
CCCACGCTCTGCGTGGGAATGCCTCACTGGACGCTCCGCGTCCGCTCTGGATGTGACGCGGAGCGTCACGGGCTGCATTCCCACGCGGGAGCGTGGGAACGATCAAAATCAGCTTTCGACCGGAAATATTTCCGGTGCTACTACCTTGGTACCGGCTCATTGGTACTTTCTGCATATTTCCCCGCACTCCGTCACTTCCTATGCTGGCGCTACCTGTAGTGGAGTGCCCTATGCGCCAGCTTGTCAGTTATGCCTTGTTCTACCTGCTGGCGATTGGCTGCGCCGCCTTGCTGGCGACCCAAAGCCAGGCGGCAGACGCCGGGTTGCAGATCCGTATCGGCTATCTGGGCTATCGACCCGATCCCGGCCCGCTGCTGTCCAACATCATTCCCGAGCCCACCGATGCCGGGCTGCGCGGTGCCGAACTGGCGATTACGGATAGCAACAGCACCGGGCATTTTCTCAACCAGAGCTACAGCCTGGTCGGCGGCAATGTCGACAGCCCCGAAGCCTTGCTCGACGCGGCCAAGGTCCAGCACGACCAGGGACTGCGGCTATTCGTGGTGAACGCACCGGTCGACAGCTTGCGCCAGCTCAGCGCCGCCCTGCCCGACAGCCTGCTGTTCAACGCCGGTAGTGCCGATGACAGCCTGCGCAGCACAAGTTGCCTGCCGAACGTGCTGCACAGCTTGCCGAGCCGGGCGATGCTCGCCGATGCCTTGGCGCAGTTTCTGGTGGTGCGCAAATGGCAACGGGCGCTGTTGATCATCGGCCCGACACCCGACGATCAGGCCTATGCCTCTGCCCTGCGCCGGGCAGCAAAACGTTTCGGCTTGCAGATCGTCGCGGAGAAACCCTGGTCCTTCGACAATGACCAGCGCCGCAGCGCTCAGGCCGACATGCCGCTGTTCACCCAGACCGCTGAGTACGACGTGGTGCTGGTGGCTGATGAGCGCGGCGACTTTGGCGAGTACGTGCCGTACCAGACCTGGTACCCGCGTCCGGTCGCCGGCACTCAGGGCCTGACGCCAACCGGTTGGCACAAAACCGTGGAAACCTACGGCGCGGCGCAATTGCAAAAGCGCTTCGAAGCCATGGCCGGGCGCTGGATGAACGACCGCGATTTTGCCGCCTGGATTGCCGTGCGCAGTGTCGCCAGTGCCGTGAGCAAATTGCGTCAGAGCGATGCCAAAGCGATTCGCCAACTGGCGCTGAGCGATCAGCTGCCGCTGGATGGTTTCAAGGGCCGCAAGCTCAGCTACCGCCCGTGGAACGGTCAGTTACGGCAACCGATTCCGATCGTTCAACCGCGGGCACTGGTGAGTACTTCGCCCCAGGACGGTTTTCTGCACCCCTTCAACGAAATGGACAGCCTCGGCTACGACAAGCCTGAGGTGACCTGCCGCTTTCCCTGATTCCCACAACGACAACAACAAGGAACTTGCCATGCGCCGCACCCTGCTTGCATCCGCCTTACTGCTCGCCACCGCGCCCGTGCTGGCGAGCACTGCCTGGGTCTCCAACGAAAAGGACAACAGCCTGAGCCTGATCGACATGCAGACCCTGCAAGTCACCGACACCCTGGCCGTCGGCCAGCGCCCACGGGGTTTGTTGCTGTCCCATGACAGCAAGCTGCTGTACATCTGCGCCAGCGACTCGGACCGGGTCCAGGTGATGGACGTCGCCACCCGCAAAATCATCAAGGAACTGCCCTCCGGCAAAGACCCCGAGCAATTCGCCCTGCACCCCAATAATCGCTGGCTGTACGTGTCCAACGAGGACGATGCGCTGGTGACGGTGATCGACACCGAAACCTCCAAGGTCCTGGCTCAGGTCAACGTCGGCGTCGAGCCGGAAGGCATGGCCGTCAGCCCCGACGGCAAATGGGCGGTGAACACCAGCGAAACCACCAACATGCTGCACTGGATCGACACCAGCACCCAGACCCTGGCCGACAGCACACTGGTGGATCAGCGGCCGCGTTTTGTCGAGTTCAATCAGGATGGCTCGCAGCTCTGGGCCTCGGCAGAGATTGGCGGCACGGTGACGATTCTCGACGTCGCGACCCGCAAGATCCTCAAAACGCTGAAATTCCAGATCAAGGGCGTGCACCCGGACAAGGTTCAACCGGTCGGCGTCAAACTCAGCGCCGACGGCAAATACGCGTTCGTTGCCCTGGGCCCGGCCAACCATATCGCGGTGATTGATGCCAAGACCTTCGAAGTTCTCGACTATCTGCTGGTGGGCCGTCGGGTCTGGCAGATGGCGTTCACCCCGGATCAAAGTCAATTGCTGGCCACCAATGGCGTCAGCGGCGATGTGTCGGTGATCGACGTGAACAGTCTTAAGGTCATCAAGTCGGTCAAGGTCGGTCGTTATCCCTGGGGCGTGGTGGTGACCCCATGAACGCTCTGGAAGTAACTGACTTGAGTTTTGCCTACGGCCCCCGTGAAGCGCTGCGCAAAGTGACGTTCAGCCTGCTGCCTGGGCGCTTCGCCGCCTTGCTGGGGCCAAACGGCGCAGGAAAATCCACACTGATCGCCCTGCTGACGCGCCTGTATGACCTGCAGCACGGTGACATCCGGGTCGGCGGTCATTCGCTGCGCAGCGCCCCGCGTCCGGCGTTGCGTCAATTGGGCGTGGTGTTTCAGCAGAGCACGCTGGACCTGGACCTCAGCGTCGAGCAGAACCTGCGCTACCACGCCGCGTTGCACGGGCTGTCCCGGCGTCAGACCCACTTGCGGGTCGACGCCGAACTGGCGCGCCAGGCACTGACCGAGCGGCGCCGTGAACGGGTCCGCGAACTCAATGGCGGCCACCGCCGTCGCGTGGAAATTGCCCGTGCGCTGCTGCATGAGCCACGGTTGTTGCTGCTCGATGAAGCCAGCGTCGGCCTCGACCCCGCCAGCCGCCTGGCCCTTAACCAGCACATTCGTAGCCTGTGCCGCGACCACGGTATCAGCGTGCTCTGGACCACCCATCTGCTGGACGAAGTGCAGGCCAGTGATGATCTGTTGATTCTGCATCAAGGCCTGCTGGTGGCCAGCGGGCAAGCTGAAGTGTTGAGCCTCGAACACGGCGGCGATCTGACCTCGGTGTTCCAGCGCCTCACTACCCCAGGAGTAGCGGCTCGATGAACGCTTATTGGCAGTGTTTCAGCGGTATCGTCCTGCGTGAATGGCTGCGGTTTATCTTGCAGCGCACGCGCTTTCTCAGTGCGCTGGTGCGGCCATTGCTGTGGTTGCTGGTGTTCGCTGCAGGTTTCCGGGCGGCGCTGGGCATCGCCATCATCGAACCCTATGACACCTACATTCCGTACGAGGTCTACATCATTCCCGGGCTGGCCTGCATGATCCTGCTGTTCAACGGCATGCAGGGGTCGCTGTCGATGGTCTATGACCGGGAAATGGGCAGCATGCGGGTGTTGCTGACCAGCCCCCTGCCCCGGGCCTTTTTGTTGAGCAGCAAATTGCTGGCGACCTCATTGATCTCTCTGCTGCAGGTGTATGCCTTTCTTGGCATCGCCTGGATCTATGGTGTGCAACCGCCGGCCTTCGGTCTAATCGCGGCGTTGCCGGCGTTACTGTTGGTGGCGTTGATGCTCAGTGCGCTGGGGTTGTTGTTGTCCAATGCCATCCGCCAACTGGAGAACTTCGCCGGGGTGATGAATTTCGTGATCTTCCCGCTGTTTTTTCTGTCTTCGGCGCTGTATCCACTGTGGAAAATGCGCGAAGCCAGTGAGTGGCTGTATTGGCTCTGCGCCCTCAACCCGTTCACCCACGCGGTGGAATTGGTGCGTTTTGCCTTGTACGAGCGCTTCAACCTGATGGCGCTGGCGGTGTGCCTGGGGTTGACGCTGCTGTTTTCGCTGCTGGCGGTGCTGACCTTCAATCCGCAGCATGCGGCGGTACGGCGGGTTGGGTGATTGGCAATTTTCGGGTTTTGGGTACCTGGGTGTGTACTCAAAACCTGTGGGAGCGGTGTCGCCCTCCCGCACACAAAAATTACGACTTTAGTACTGGTTTCCCTGTCTATCGTCGCATTCACAAAGCATCACCACTGGCATGTAATGGGGTTATAACAAGAAGGACCAAAACCCTATGCTGCGTGCCCCGCGTTATCTGCTCCGCCCGCCCCTTGCAGCCTTGTCACTGAGCCTGTTGCTGGGCGTTGCGCAGGCCGAAACACCGCTGTTTTCCCCGGAGGGCTACCGCACCGGCCTCTACCGCAGCCCGACGCCGGATCATATAGAGGGTGCCCGAATCATCGACACCGCACGCCTGCAAACCTTGCTGGCGCAAACGCCGAAGCCGGTACTGATCGACGTGTACCGTCGACAGTGGCTTGAGGGTCGTTTCATCGAAGACCAACCCCACGCCAACCTTCCCGGCAGCCAGTGGCTGGCCAACACCGGTGACGGTGAGCTGAGCCCGCAATGGCGGGACTATTTCACGCGCAACTTGCAAAAAGCCACGGCCGGGCGCGAGGATCAAGCATTGGTGTTTTACTGCCGCGCCGATTGCTGGTTGAGCTGGAACGCCGTCAAACGCGCCACCGCGATGGGTTATAAAGAGGTGTATTGGTACCGCGACGGCCTGGATGCCTGGGAGGCGGCGCACCTGCCAGTGGAACCGGCCCGGCCCGAACCGTTTCCCTGACTCCCACAGCAGCGTTCTCGCGCCACACCCTAATCAAAATAACGAGGTGAAAGGCCATGTACAAAATTCTGATCGCCGACGATCACCCACTGTTTCGTGAAGCCATTCATAACGTCATCAGCGATGGTTTTCCTGGCAGTGAAGTCATGGAAACCGCCGACCTGGACAGCGCTCTGGAGCTGACGCAACAGCATGACGATCTGGACTTGATCCTGCTCGATCTGAACATGCCCGGCATGCACGGCCTCAACGGCCTGATCAATCTGCGCAACGAGGCACCGACCATTCCGGTGGTGATCGTCTCCGCCGAGCAGGATAAGCAGGTGGTATTGCAAGCCATCACCTACGGTGCGGTGGGATTCATCACCAAATCCTCGCCCCGCGCGCAGATGACCGAGGCCATCCAGCAGATTCTGAACGGCAACGTCTACCTGCCCTCAGACATCATCCGCACGCAAAAAACCAGCACCCGCCGCAGCATGAATGACACGCCTAACTTCCCGCCCGAACTGCTCCAGGCGCTGACCCGCAAACAGCTGTTGGTGCTGGAACGGATGACCAAGGGCGAATCGAACAAACAGATCGCCTACACCCTGGAAATCGCCGAAACCACGGTCAAGGCCCATGTTTCGGCGATCCTGCGCAAACTCAACGTGCACAATCGGGTGCAGGCAATTCTTAGTGCCGGGGATATTGATTTTGCGGCGTATTTGCGGCGGTGACAGGAAACTCAAAGGTCTGTGATAACCCTGTGGGAGCGGCGGTGCGGCGATCCGACTTGCCCGCGAAGCTTTTAGCGCCCTCGATGGCCTATTCGCGGGCAAGCCCGCTCCCACAGGTTATGCGGCGTACCTCACGGCCGCCCCAACAAATGACTGATCGCCATCTTCAGCTTCATCGGCCGCACCGGTTTGTGCATCAAGGTATGGCCCAGCTCGCGCATTTGCAGTTTCAGTTCATTGCTGTAGTTGGCAGTGATCATCAACGCCGGCAAGGGTGATGCACGCCGGGCGTTGATCAGCGCCACGGCATCGACGCCGTTCTTACCATTATCCAGGTGGTAGTCGGCGATCAGCAGTTCGGCCTCTGCATGGTAGTTGTCCACCTGACGTGCCAGGTCTTCTTCCGAGAGTGCCGTCACCACCTGGCAGCCCCAGCTTTCCAGCAGCGTACGCATGCCCGCGCAAATCGCTGCGTCATTGTCCAGCACCCAGATCCGCGCACCGTGCAAGCGCTCCAGCATCGGTTCGCTCATGGGCAACTGCGGCGCAACCTTCGGTGCACTGTTGGTCAGCGGCACCTCGATGGCAAACATCGAGCCCTTGCCCGGCCAGGAGCGTACGGTGATCCGGTGCCCGAGAATCCCGGCGATTTTTTCGACGATCGCCAGACCCAACCCCAGTCCCCGATCCTGATTCGGCCGCTGCACATCGCCGCGTTTGAACTCCTGAAAAATCTCTTCCAGCTTGTTTTCGGCGATGCCCATGCCGCTGTCCCAGACCTCGATAGACAACCGCTGACGATGTCGACGACAACCCAGCACCACGCGGCCGCTGGTGGTGTAACGAATGGCGTTGCTCAACAGGTTGCGCAAAATCCGTGCGAGCAACTGAATGTCACTGCGCACCAGTGCTGAACAGGGCACGAAGTGCAATTGCAGTCCTTCACTGCGGGCCGCCTGGGCATACTCGGTCGCGAGGTTTTCCAGCAACTCGCTGAGGGCAAACGGTGCGATATCGGCCTTGATCACCCCGGCGTCGAGCTTGGAGATATCCACCAACGTACCCAGCAGGTTTTCCACGTCCTCCAGCGAGTTGCTGACGTTACGCACCAGCATCGCGTTGGCCACCGGTTCGCGGCGCTCAAGCAGCGCACTGGTGAACAGCCGCGCGGCGTTGAGCGGTTGCAGCAGGTCATGGCTGACTGCGGCGAGAAATTTGGTTTTCGACAGGTTGGCCTGTTCCGCTTCCAGCTTGGCCTCGCGCAAACGCGATTCGACGCGGCTGCGCTCGTCAATCTCGCGCAGCAATTGATCGTTGAGAGTGGTCAATTCGGCAGTGCGCTCGCGGACCCGCACTTCAAGATTCTGATAAGCCTGATGCAGCGCCTCGGCAGTGCGGCGGCGCTCGGTAATGTCGCGGATCAATACAAAAATCCCCACCACTTCGCCCGTCGCCAGCCGGTTCGGCACGTAGGAGCGCAGCATGTAGCGCTCCTGATTGTTGATGTTGGTTTCGGGGAACTCGAAGGTCACGCTCTCCCCGGCCAGCGCCCGCGCCACATAGGATTCCAGACGCTGGTAATGCTCTTCGCTGTGGACCTCGCGCAGGCTCTGACCGAGCATCACGCCGCGTGGCCAGCAGTACCATTCTTCATAGACCTTGTTGGTGAATTCGTAGACCAGATCGGCATTCAGGTAGGCGATCAGCGCCGGCACATGGTCGGTGATCAGGCGAATCCAGCGTTCGCTCTCGCTGAGGGCTTCGGCATGCTGATAGCGCTCGGTGATGTCGGTAAAGGTGTTGACGAAGCCGCCGGTGGGCAATGGATGCGTGCGGATTTCCAGTACGCGCCCGTCGTAGAGCCGCTGCTCACATTCATGGACCACCCGCCCATTGGTATCGCGGCTGGCCGGGGTCAGCAGACTCAATTCGCTGTCGCCGATCACCTCGGCAAACAACCGATGGGCCGCTACCGGTGCCAGGCCGCTCAATTCGAGGAAGCGGCGATTCCACAATTCCAGCACGCCCTCGGCGTTCACCATCGCCACGCCTTGGGACAGGTTATCGACCGCGCGCTGCAACAAGTGGGATTTCTGCGCGACCGCTTGTTCACGGCGCACGGTTTCGCTGAGTTTGACTTCGGTGATGTCGGTGAAGAGGATCACCCGCCCACCCTCCTGGGTCGGCCGTTCGCTGACCTGCAACCAGCGACCGTTGTGCAACCGGTAGAGCAAACGCTCATCGGCATGGCCGCGCGGTTCTTCGCTGAACAGACCGGTGCCGGTCATCAAGCGTTTGACCTCAGCCAGTCGCATGCCCGCCATGATCCGCACCCGGCTGTTGCTCCAGAACGCCTTGAAGCGGCTATTGAACAGCACGATGCGCTGATTTTCATCGAACAACACGAAGGCATCGGAAATGCTCTCGATCGCATCGATCAGGTGCCGGTGAGCGGTTTCGGCCCGCAGCCGGGCTTCGCTGAGCAGATGATTGCCGGCCTTGAGTTCGGCCATGGCCTGATTCAGTGCATCGGTGCGCTCACGCACCTGCTCGGCCAGCACCACTGAATGCTGAAACGCCGAATACGGATCGTTGCCACGGGTGCCCCCGGACTCGATCCGTTCGATCAGCGCGCCATTGATCCGTTGCAGCTTGCGGTTTTCATGCTGTAAGTGGGCGATCTGCTCCTGCAGCTCAGCGGCTGACGGGGGTCCGGTTTCGAGCGATGGCAACGCCGGTGAAGGTTTGGTTGATGTGCATGCCATTGAACTGTTCTCCGTAGGTGTTGAAGCCCATCACCCGCTGCTCGCGCAGGAAGGCACCGATTTGCTCAAGGCTGCCGACGTCTTCGAGCTCCAGACGCCTGAGGAAACAGTCACAACCAATCGTTAGCAGTAGCGTGCCGAGCCGCGCCTCAAGGCCTTCGAACAACGTCTGCAAGTTCGGCAACAACGGCCCGGGGGTCATGGCGGTGAGCACGATGCCGTTCTCCACCGCGCAATAGAAACTCAGGCTCAGGTCCGGGTGAACCTGCTGGATCGCCCGGACGTAGTGCTGTTCATTGATGCGCACCGCCAGCGGATGGGCGGCAAACACGCGATGATCGAGTTCAGCCACCGGCACGCCGATATGCCGGGCGTATTCCTCGGCGGCGGGCTCGGCATTGAGCTCGTAGACCCTGCGCGAGGCGCTGTCTGCGCGGGTGATGACTAGTTTCTCTTCGCGCGGCAGGATGTGATGGGTGGTGAACACCTCGAAGTCCAGCCAGGTGTTGACCAACACCACCACCGCCGCGCCGCTGTGGAACTTGCCATCGAAATACACATGGGTGTGGGTCAGGTAGTTGTCATCGCCGGCCGAGCCGCCAAAATGCGGGATATCGCCGAGGGCCGCACTCAGCGCGGCGAGCACCATCTCTTCGCGGCTGGACAGGCCATCGAGCAAGGTCAGCGCGAAACTGTTGCCCTTGATCGGCGCCAGGGTGTTGCTGCGACAGTCGCCCACCAGACGTTCGACCATTTGCTGAGCGTCGATCAGGCTGAAATGCTCCATCTGATCGATCAGCTCGATGGCGATGGAAAAATGCCGATGATCGAAACCCACTGCGGTGATGCAGCCGCGACCATAGCCGTTGGGGGTGATTTCCCCGGCGCTGGTGCAGCCCACCAGGCGGATTCCGCCAAAACTCTGCTGCAAGGCCGGGCCCAGGGCCTGCAAGTCGTACTCGGCGGAACAAAAGAACAGCACAAAGCCCAAATGCGGATGCAGCAGTTGCCGCGCCAGGTCCTGGGCGGCCTCCTGAGCATCGGTGGCCTGAGACATTGCACTGACGACGCCATCGGTCTGGCCCTGTTGCATATTCGCCTCCCGCAGGTGCGTGGTCTGAGGCATGAGTGTACGAAGCCCGCTGCGCGGGCCGTATGCTACTTGGGTAGCGGGTAGGCGGTTCCATGGGATGAAGTGCGGGTGGCAGAGGATAAAAATGTGTTGGTCTGGCGCCTATATCTGTAGGAGCCGAGCTTGCTCGCGATGGACTCAAGGGCGACGCGTTTATTGATCGTTCCCACGCTCTGCGTGGGAACGATCAAGCATTCAACCAAAAAAAACGGGCGACCATTAGGTCGCCCATTTTGCTTATGGCGCCATCTGCGCCCGCAATCGTCGTCCGATCACGTCAATCAAATCGCAGCCATCGCGCAGCGGAATGGCGAGGACTCGGGCGAAGTCGTGCAGGACCACGGCGTCGGAGTGGATCTCTTCGCGCATGGCGAGGTTTTCCAGCAATTGGGTGACGGCGCGGATGCGGTAGTCAGCGGTTTCGAGCAATACGTCGAGGGGCGCTTCGGTGTCGATCAAAAGAGCGTGGAAGTCGTTGTCGACTCCGGTGATGGGCATATATCGATCCATGGGTAAAGCTCCACTAAATTGAAGAGAGCCATCCTCTGGGTCGCCAAACCCAGTCGCCATATGGGCGACCGGCGGACTATAAGCTTCATCCGTAAAGTGGTGCAAGGTGTTGATGTGACGGGATTTCCGAGGCTGGCGTAAGACCTGTGGGAGCGGGCTTGCCCGCGAAGAACGATAACGCGTAATGCCTGAAAAACCGCGGTGTTCGCTTCGCGGGCAAGCCCGCTCCCACAATCCGGGCCCAGAAAATAAGAACGGATCCGACCCACGCCGCGATGCGCGCAGCGCGGGCCGATCCGGCCGGGTTACCAGGTCAGCACTGCCCCCACCGCGAAGGTATCGGTGTTTTCATTCTGGGCATTGGTGTCGTGCCCGCTGATTTTGAACTGGTTGTACTCGGCCACCAGTTTGAGGTTGTCATTGACGTCATGAAACAGCGCGATCCCCCGGGTGTCGTAGTCAGCGCCGCTGCCCACCACGCCGTTGCCGTCGTCGTTGGTTTTGCCGTAAGACAGTGCCAGACGGTTCTTGCCCAGTTTGTAGGAGCCCTGCAGCAGGTAACCGTCGCTGTCGACTTCACGCAAGGTCGCTTTACCGGCGTTGTTGGTGAAGAACGGATTGATGCCTTTGGCCTGGAAGCCCGAACCGGTCAGGGACAAACCGCCCATTTTCGCCTGCACGCCGTAACCGACGCCTTTGGAGGTGACCGATTTGACCGTGGAGTCGGTGTTGTCCGAGGTCTGGTAACTGCCGTTGACCCAGCTATAGATCTTCGCCCCGCTGACGTCGAACTGGTAGGTGATCTCACTCTCGGTCCGTGGGTTCTCCTGATAAGCCTTGCCCAGTGCGCTGCTGTCGTTGGTGTCTACCGGATCCATGATCCCCACCGCAACCCGTAACCCGTCCATGACCGGAGTGCGGTAGGTGATCTGCGAAGTAGGAAACGGGTACGGGTAACCGGTGCCAATGTTGCCGAACGACACCCCGCCACCGTCCACCAGCCCCAGGCTGTCACTGACCTGGCCGTAACCGGCCAGCATCTCGTCGAGCAGGATGTTGGAACGTGCGAACAGCCCGAAGTCTTTACCGATTAGCACTTCACCCCATTCGGGGCTGGCGACGGTGCCGTAGAACTGCCGTACATCAATGGCGGTGTCGGTGCCGTTGGTTTGACTGTCGTTGATGGTCACCCAGAACGACGACCGAGCCCCAAGCTTCAGGTCGTCGACTTGCTTGGTCATGTTGAAGCCCAGGTAGTTGGGCAAGAACCCCATCTTTACTCGGGCCTGGCTCCGATCGAATTGATCGCCGGGACGGTCGACTTTGCTGTTGACGTAAAAGGTGTTGATGTAGCCATCGGTGGAGAACGTGGTCTGGTCCTTGTCGTACAGCATGATTTCAGCTTTGGCCATCGAACTCATGCCCAGAGTCGACAGGCTGGCAATCAAGGCAGGCAAGAAACAGTGCTGGAATTTCTTATTGTTGTGCATGGCGCGCTCCGCAAACGGGGGACGATTTGTCGGAGGCGATTATCAAAAGGCTGGGCAACGGCTCATATGCTGCCTTGGCGGCGATTGGCAAGTGCTTTGGATTGGCGGGATTGGCCCGGCAAAATCGGTGTAAGACCCGGCAGCTACGAGGCGCGAGACTTAAGGCTTGCACCGACTTGCCAATGGGATGATCGACCAGCCCGATCCCCCTACAAAAGCGCGTTGTTCCTTAATCACCCCGCCAACTCACGCAATATTGCCAGTTATCTGTCATATATTGACTTAATGCCAGAAAACATTCACCTTCTGCTCCAAGCGCTGAATAACAACAGGAAACAGCCTTGAGCCAGCCCATCAAACAACGTCTGGAAAGTAGCTTGTCGACCGCCTCCACCTCGGGCCGGGCGATCGCCAATTACATGCTGGCCAACCTTTACGAGTTGCCCTTCCAGACCTCGGCCGATATCGCCGCCAAGCTGGGCGTCAGCGAGTCCACTGTCGGGCGCTTCTGCCGCTCCATCGGTTACAGCCATTTCAAAGACCTGAAAAACGACCTGAAAACCGACCTGGGCGAAGGCCCGTGGCTGGTGGGTGAACGTTTGCAGGAGTTCCGCCAGCAAGCCAGTCAGAGCCCGCAAGGTTTGCCGCGCAGCTTCGAGCTGGAAGTCGGTGCGCTGGTGAAAGTCTACGAATACAGCCTGACCCCGGCCTGGCAAGTCGTCAGCCAGCGCCTGGCCACTCGCCGCAAGGTATTTGTCGCCGGGTTCCAGACCGAGCGCGGTATCGCCGCTGCCATGGTCCATCTGTTGCAGTACCTGCGCGATGGCGTGCAACTGGTGGACGGCGCCGCCGGGCATTTTGCCGACGTGCTGCTCAGTAACCCTGAGGAGTGCGCACTGGTGGTGTTCGAAGCCCGGCGTTATTCCCGTCACGCCCTGACCCTGTGCCGCAAGGCCCGCGAAGCCGGGATTGCGGTGACCCTGGTCACCGACACCTTCTGTGACTGGGCCGAGCAGAACGCCGATGAAGTGTTCCGCGTGCCCACCGAGTTCAACCTGTTCTGGGAGTCCACGGCATCGATGCTGTCGCTGGTGCACCTGCTGGTGAATGAGGTGTGCATACAGCTGGGCCCCGACGTCGAAAAACGTCTTGAAGCAACCGCCGCATTACATAACGAGTTCGTTGGATACACATCCTCACCAGGACCAAAACAATAATAGAGGTGCTAGATGAAAAACGTCATTCGCTTTGCAAGTGCATGTGCAATGGTCATCGCCGGTACGTCAGGCGCCCAGGCTGAAGTACTGAAAATAGCCACCGAAGGCGCCTACCCGCCCTTCAACTACGTTGACTCGGACAACACGCTGCACGGCTTTGACGTCGACATTGCCAACGCCCTGTGCGAGCGGATGAAGGTCGAATGCAAAATCGTCGCTCAGGACTGGGAAGGCATCATCCCGGCGCTGATGGCGAAGAAATACGATGCGGTGGTCGCCTCGATGATTGCCACCGACGAGCGCAAAAAGAAGATCGCCTTCACCAATCACTACTACCGTACGCCGCTGTCAATCGCGGTGCCCAAGGACTCGAACATCACCGATGCCCAGACCAACTTCAAAGGTCGCTCGATCGGTGCCCAGTCGTCCTCGACCCAGGCGATCTACGCCGAAGAGCATTACGGTCCGGCCGGTGCCGACGTGAAGTTCTACCCAACGCTGGACGAAGCCAACAGTGATCTCGTCTCCGGTCGGATTGACGGGGTGATTGCCGATAAGTTTCCGCTGGTGGCCTGGGCCGAAAGCACCGGCAAGGACTGCTGCAAGATCATCGGTGACGTCAACGGCACCACTGCCGATGCCTCTATCGCCGTGCGCCAGGATGACAACGCCCTGCGTGAACGCCTGAACAAGGCGCTGGACGAGATCGTCGCCGACGGCACCTACAAAAAGATCTCCAGCCGTTACTTCGCCTTCGATATCTATTGACCCCTCAGGTCCGTGGCCGGGCTGCGGACCTTCTTCTTTAGCACCTCTGCCCCGTGCTCCTCGTGAGCGCGTCGGCGGCGTGCAGGCTTAACTTCGCGAGAGGGTTCGGGCATGTTCGAACATCTGTCACTGTTATCTTTCGCCAGCGGTGGCTGGGGCTCGGCGTTGTTGGCCGGTGCCCTGGTGACCATCGCCCTGGCCCTCAGCTGTGTGCCGATCGGCTTGCCGCTGGGTCTGGGCGTTGCACTGGCGGCCCGTTCCAAACGGCGCTGGTTACGGGCCTCGGCCACCGCTTTTTCAACGGTATTCCGTGGGCTGCCGGAGCTGCTGACGCTGCTGATCATTTACTACGGTTGCCAGATCGCCGCGCAGAAGATACTGGCCGCGATGGGCTACCAGACCGAAGTGACGATCAATACCTTCGTGGCTGCGATGATCGCCTTCAGCCTGGTGTTCGCTGCGTTTTCCAGCGAGATCTGGCTCGGTGCCTTCAAGACCGTGCCCAAGGGCCAGTTCGAAGCTGCTGCGGCCTTGGGGTTGTCCAAGGGCACCACGTTCCGCAAGGTCGTACTGCCGCAACTGGCGCGCATTGCCCTGCCGGGTTTGTCGAACAACTGGCTGTCGTTGCTCAAGGACACTTCACTGGTGTCGACCATTTCCCTGGTCGATCTGATGCGTCAGACCAACCTGGCGGTCAGCGTGACCAAGGAGCCCCTGTTCTTCTACGCCGTGGCCTGCTTCGGCTATCTGTTTTTTTCGGCCTTGTCCGGCCGTTTATTCCACTTTCTTGAGCAGTACTTCAGCCGCCATCAACGGAGTGCCCGCCCATGAGCGTCGATGATCTGCTGAACCTGTTCCTCAGCCCAGAACTGCTCGAACGCTACGGCCCGCGCTTTATCGACGGGTTGCTGGTGACCGGCAAACTGGTGGCGATTTCCTTCACCCTCGGCGCCCTGCTTGGCCTGCTGATCGCCCTGGGCCGGCTGTCGAGCAATCGCTTTGTGCGCAGTTTTACCGGCGCCTACGTGTACTTCTTCCGTGGCTCACCACTCCTGGCACAGCTGTTCATGCTGTATTACGGGCTGGGCTCGTTCAAAGGCTTCTGGCAGGACGTTGGCCTCTGGTGGTTCTTCCGCGAAGCCTGGTTCTGCACCCTGCTGGCTTTCACCCTGAACACTGCCGCCTACCAAGCCGAGATCCTGCGCGGCGCCTTGCTGGCGGTCGCCCAGGGCCAGCGCGAAGCGTCGAAAGCCCTGAGCCTGTCGCGCTGGACCACCTTTCGCAAAGTCATCCTGCCGCAGTCGCTGCTGGTGGCCATCGGGCCGTTGGGCAACGAGCTGATCCTGATGATCAAGGCCAGCGCCATTGCTTCACTGGTGACTATTTACGACCTGATGGGCGTGACCAAGCTGGCCTTCTCCCGCAGCTTCGACTTCCAGATCTACCTGTGGGCGGCGGTGCTATACCTGCTGATAGTCGAAGTGGTGCGACGCAGCCTGAAACTGATCGAAGGCCGTCTGGGCCGTCATTTGAACTGAACCGATTTTCCTGGGCTGCCCTCGCGGCCCGCGTACCAGGGATTTACCCATGCATTGCGAAACCATCGTTCTTGGCGCCGGGATTGTCGGCGTCAGCACCGCGCTGCACTTACAGGCCCGTGGCCGCAAAGTGGTACTGCTCGACCGCGATCAGCCGGGCAACGGCACCAGCCACGGCAACGCCGGGTTGATCGAGCGCGCCAGCGTGGTCCCCTACGCGTTCCCGCGCCAGCTCTCGAAGTTGCTGCGCTACGGCCTCAACCAACAGTCAGACGTGCGCTACAGCCTGCGCTACCTGCCCAAGGTCGGCCCGTGGTTGCTGCAATACTGGCGCCATTCCAGCCCCAAAGGACTGGCCGCTGCCACCCGCGCCATGCTGCCGCTGATAGAGCGTTGCGTCATCGAACATGACCTACTGGCGGAACCGGCGGGTATGACCCACCTGATTCATGGCGACGGCTGGATTGAAATTTTTCGTGATCCGGCCGCCTTCGCAAAGGCCCAACAGGATGCCTTGGCCCTGAGCGAGTACCGATTGAACTATGTGGTCCTGGACCAACAGCAGATCCACCAACGCGAAGCCGGGCTGCATCCCGACGTTATCGGTGGCCTGCACTGGCTCGATCCGAAGACTGTCAGCGATCCGGGCGGCCTGACCCGGGGTTACGCCGAGCTGTTCAAAAAACGCGGCGGCACCTTTGTCCTTGGTGACGCCCTGACCCTGCGCCAAAGCAACGGCCAATGGCAGGTGCAAAGCGACGAAGGCCTGATCACCGGCAACGAGGCGGTCATTGCCCTCGGCCCTCAGGCCCGAGGCCTCTTCGAACCTCTGGGCTATCACATTCCATTGGCAATCAAACGCGGCTACCACATGCATTACGCGGCCAAACCCGGCACTCATTTGCATCACCCGATTCTCGATCCAGTGGGCGGCTACGTGCTGGCACCGATGGTGCGCGGCATTCGTTTGACCACCGGCATCGAGTTCGCCGACAGCGATGACCCGATCAATGAAATCCAGCTGCGCCGCTGCGAAGAGCATGCCCGTCACTTCTACCCGCTGGGCGAACGCCTCGACGCGCAACCCTGGCTCGGTCGTCGGCCATGCCTGCCGGATATGCGCCCGGTGATTGGCCCGGCCAGTCGCCACCCGGGGCTGTGGTTCAACTTCGGCCACGCTCACCACGGCCTGACCCTGGGCCCGGTCAGCGGTCGCCTGCTGGCCGAGATGATGACCGGCAGCATGCCGTTTACCGACCCCACGCCCTACAGCGCCGAGCGCTTCCACTGATCGCTGGAGACCTGTGCATGCAATCCAATACTGCCCTGCTGGAAACGCCGGCAATCGTAGTCCCCGACACCCGCAAAGTGGTGGTCGATATCGCCGGGCTGAACAAGTTCTATGGCGCCTTCCATGTGCTGCACGACATCGACCTGAAAGTTCGCGAAGGCGAACGCATTGTCCTCTGCGGGCCGTCCGGCTCTGGCAAGTCGACGTTGATCCGTTGCATCAATCGCCTGGAAATCGCCGAAAAAGGTCGCATCCTGATCGACGACACCGATCTGTCGCAGAACACCCGACACGCCGCCAAAGTGCGCAGCGAAGTGGGCATGGTGTTCCAGCACTTCAACCTGTTCCCGCACATGAGCGTGCTCGACAACTGCACCTTGGCACCGATTTCGGTACGCGGCCTGTCGCGCAAAAAAGCCGAAGAGCTGGCGCGCAATTACCTCAATAAAGTCGGCATCGAAAACCAGGCGGATAAATACCCCAGCCAACTCTCCGGCGGCCAGCAACAACGCGTGGCCATTGCCCGGGCGCTGTGCATGGAACCGAAAATCATGCTGTTCGACGAACCGACCTCGGCACTGGACCCGGAAATGGTCAGCGAAGTCCTCGACGTCATGGTCAAACTCGCCGGCAGCGGCATGACCATGCTCTGCGTCACCCACGAAATGGGCTTCGCCCGGCAAGTGGCAGAACGGGTGCTGTTTCTGGATGGCGGGAAAATCATCGAGGATGCGCCGCCGAATGACTTCTTCGGCGCGCCGAAAAGCCCACGGGCCAAGGCGTTTCTTGCGCAGATTGTGCATTGAGGTGGGGGGCTGAAATTGCCCCCTCGTCACCTGCACACCCCACCTACCCGATCGGGTTATGGCGCGATCGAAGGCGCTGCTGGAAAGTGAGGCCCAGCAGCTCGCAAGAGTAACCACAAGGTGGGACTGATATGCGCAAAGCCCTCACAGCAATCCTTAGCGTGGCCCTTGCCACTTTACCCGTGCTCAGCCATGGCGCAGATGCGCCAAGCAACACCCTTCGGCTGTACAACTGGGCGGATTACATTGGCGAAAACACCATCGCCAACTTTGAAAAAGCCACCGGCATCAAGGTGACCTACGACACCTTCGACTCTTACGAAACCGTCCAGGGCAAGCTGTTGCCGGGCCGCTCAGGCTACGATCTGGTGGTACTCAACGCCGCCCTGGTCCCCTTGCTGATCAAGGCCAAGGTGTTCCAGCCACTGGACAAGACGCTGCTGCCCAGCTGGAAGAATCTCGACCCGCATGTACTCAAGAGTCTGGAAACCTACGACCCCGGCGTGACCTATTCCGCGCCCTATACCTGGGGCAGCAACGGCGTCACCTACAACGTCAGCAAGATCAAGGAACGCATGCCGGACGCCCCCATCGGTTCGTTGGCAATGATCTTCGACCCCAAAGTCGTTTCGCATTTCGCCGACTGTGGGGTGACCCTGACCGATTCGCCCACCGACATTATCCCGTTGGTACTGACCTACCTGGGCCGCGATCCCAACAGTGCCGAGCCAAAAGATCTCAAGGCCGCGCAGGATGTGTTGATGGCGGTGCGTCCGTATATTCGAAAATTCGATTCGACCGGTTACCTCAACGGCCTGGCCAACGGTGACCTGTGCCTGTCCACCACCTGGTCCGGCGATTACGCCACCGCCCAGGCCCGTGTCGAGGAAGCCGGAGCGAAGATCAAACTCGACTACTTCATTCCCAAGGAAGGTTCGCTGATCTGGTTCGATGACTTCTACATCCCGGCCGATGCACCCAACGTTGCCAATGCCCACAAGTTTATCGAGTACATGCTGCAGCCGCAGGTGATCGCCGAGGTCAGCGACTACATCCGCTACGCCAACAGCAACAAGGCAGCGACGGCACTGCTCACCGCGGACATTCGCGACAACCCGGCGATCTACCCGGACCAGGAAACACTCAAGCGTCTGTTCACACAAAAGACTCAATCACAGGCGAACGTTCGTCTGATCACCCGCACCTGGAACATGGTGAAGACCGGTAAATGACGCGGGTCCCTACCGCGATAGATATCCACCCCACAGACTCCGAAGGTGAAGGTTATGCCCACTCAATCCCCAGCGTTTTTCGCGCAATTCGACCAGGAGAAACTGGTTGCCGCCGACAAGGCGCATTACATGCACGGCTTCCATATGTTCGACGAACATCGTGAGCAAGGCTCGTTGAACATTGCCGCAGGCGTAGGCGCCTACATCTACGACACCGCCGGCAATCGCTACCTCGACGCCGTCGGCGGCATGTGGTGCACCAATATCGGTCTGGGTCGTGAGGAAATGGCCGAGGCCATCGCCAACCAGGTGCGCCAGCTGGCCTACTCCAATCCGTTCTGCGACATGGCCAACGTCACCGCCATCCAGCTCTGCGAGAAACTCGCCAGCCTGGCACCCGGCGACCTCGATCATGTGTTCCTCACCACCGGCGGCTCGACGGCCGTGGACACTGCCTACCGGTTGGTCCAGTTTTACCAGAACAGCCGGGGCAAGCACGAAAAGAAGCACATCATCTCGCGGTTCAACGCCTATCACGGCTCGACCTTCCTGACCATGTCGATCGGCAACAAGGCCGCCGACCGCGCGCCTGAATTCGACTTCATGAGCGACCTGTTCCATCACGTCTCTTGCCCGAACTATTACCGGGCCCCGAAAGGCATGAGCGAAGCGGATTTCCTCGATCACCTGGTCAACGAATTCGAAGACAAGATCCTCACCATCGGCGCCGACAAGGTCGCGGCATTCTTCGCCGAGCCCGTCATGGGCTCGGGCGGCGTGATCATCCCGCCAGAGGGTTATCACCGGCGCATGTGGGAAATCTGCCAACGCTACGACATGCTCTATGTCGCCGACGAAGTGGTGACCTCGTTCGGTCGGCTGGGCAAGTTCTTCGCCTCTGAAGAAGTGTTTGGCATGCAACCGGACATCATCACCACGGCCAAGGGACTGACCTCCGGCTACCTGCCGCTGGGTGCCTGCATCTTCTCCGAGCGAATCTGGCAGGTAATCGGCGAGCCTGGTAAAGGTCGCTGTTTCACCCATGGTTTCACCTACAGCGGGCATCCGGTGAGCTGCATTGCGGCGCTGAAGAACATTGAAATTATCGAGCGTGAAAACCTCCTGGCCCACGTCGAAGATGTCGGCCGCTACATGGAGGAGCGCCTGCACACCCTCGCCGATCTGCCACTGGTGGGTAACGTACGCTGCAAACGACTGATGGCGTGTATCGAGTTCGTCGCCGATAAACAGACCAAGGCGTTGTTCCCCGACGCACTGAATATCGGAGAGAAAATTCACCTGCGGGCACAAGCAAAAGGCTTGATGGTGCGTCCGATCGGGCACCTGAACGTGATGTCGCCGCCCCTGATCATCACTCACGCACAGGTTGATGAAGTGGTCGACATCCTGCGTGAATGCATCCTCGATACTGCCGATGAACTCAAGCGCAGCGGCCAGTATCAGGGGCAATGAACACCGCGCAGTACAAGGGTGGAGAAAGGCTTCTCGGCGTTTTGCCTGCAACGTGCCCGGCGAGTAGACTGCCGGGCATGACCGATACCCCAAGCGATATCTCTACCGCGCTCCCGCTCCAGGCTTTGCAGGCCTGGCATGGGGGGTTGGCGATGGCCTTCATGGCGATAGACGACAGTACCTTCCTCGAACATCTGGCGACGGCACTCAACGGCTTGACGCCCATCGAGTCGATGATGATCAGCCTTGAACGCAAAGGCCTGCCGCCGCAACTGCTGCACCAGCGGGGCATCCCGGGCGATCACCGCGACGACATCATCAACCGCTACTTCTCCCGTGGTTACCTGCTTGATCCGTTCTGTCTGGCCGTGGAAAACGGCCTCGCCGAAGGCTTCTACCACCTCTCGGAAATCGCTCCGGACGACTTTTTCAGCAGTGAGTACTACAAGACTTACTACCTCAAGAGCGGTGCCGTGGAAGACTGCTACTACATCGTCGACCTCGACCGGCAGAGCAAGATTTCGCTGTCGATGTTCCAGGGCCTTAGCACCACCCCTTTCAATGCGCAACAACTGGCACTGATGCGCGCCGTAGAGCCCATGGTCCGCGAACTGCTGCGCCGTTTCGGCACCACCGGGGGCCTGCAGCACCTGTTCGCCGAGGTTGCCCGGGACACGCTCACCCCTCCTCCGCAAGCCAGCCTCAACCAGCAAATCGAAGCCGCCTTCATGAACTTTGGCAGCCCTCTGCTGACCGTCCGTGAACGGGAGATCGCTCACCTGATCCTGCGTGGCCACTCGGTAAAATCCACCGCACGGGTACTCACGATCTCTCCGGAAACCGTGCGCATGCACCGCAAGAACCTCTACACCAAGCTGGAAATCAGCTCACAGGCGGAGTTGTTTGCGTTGTTCATCGATTGGCTGACCCAGGGTCGGGACATCAGAGAAGCCTGATGCCCGATCCGTTGCAACTGGCGGAGCCTGCGGGGTGTGATATTCGACGTGGAGGCTATGAGAGTTCGTCTCGTTTATGCCTGTTGATTGGACACTCGGTGTAAGATCCACAAACCCGAAAGCAGGGTATAACAATCATAAAAACGAGATGATGCTGAACACTGTCGGCGCCTTGCCACAGAGCACGTCATCCATGCAGTGGAGGAGCGGTAATGACGGCGAAACTCCAGGCGGCGAAACCCGCTGCGGGACGTTCGGCTAGTGAACACCGGCCATTAAAAACCGTGGGTTTTCTGGTCATACCCAACTTCACCACCATCGGCTTCGCTTCCGCTGTGGAAACCCTGCGCATGGCCAATATGGCAGCGCGCCAACCGATGTTTCGTACGGTTATCATCGCCGCTGATCTGGAACCGGTGACGGCCAGCAACGGTATGCGCATCCTGCCTGATTACTCCATCACCGATGCACCAAAGCTCGACATTTTGTTCGTTGTCGGTTCAAACCCGATCGTCTCCAATCACAGCAGTCGACCGTTACTCAATTGGCTGCGCAAGCTAGCCCATGACCGGGTGACGCTGGGTGGGATTTGCACTGGCAGCCACTTGCTGGCTCGCGCAGATTTGCTCAAAGGTTATCGCTGCACCATCCACTGGGAAGACATCGAAGCATTGAAGGAGCGTTTTCCAGGGATCATCATTTCCAATCAGTTGTTCGAACTGGATCGGGATCGCTACACCTGCTCCGGTGGCGTGGCGTCCATGGACATGACTTTACAGTTAATTGCCCGCGAACCGGGTGGTCAGGAGATCGCGACCCATGCGGCCGAATTGCTTCTGTGTGATCGGGCACGTGGAGCGCGGGAGCAACAGCGCGTGCCGTTACGGCAGAAACTGGGCACCTCCCAGCCCAAGCTCAGTCAGGTGGTGGCTATCATGGAGGCCAATCTCGAGGAACCGGTGGGACTTGAGGATCTCGCACGGTTGAACGAGGTGTCGGTGCGGCAACTGGAGCGTTTGTTTCACAAACATCTGCAACGCACGCCGAGTCAGTACTACCTTGAATTGCGCCTGTCACGGGCGCGGCAGTTGCTGCTGCGTAGCGAGTCGCAAGTACGCGATATCGCCCTCGCCTGCGGCTTTGCTTCCCCTGCGCATTTCTCCAAATGCTACAGCCGCTTCTTCGGCGTATCGCCCATCGGTGAGCGCAAGCAAGTCGCTTTGCATTAAAACCAAATACGCGAAGGAGCGATGTACTCCTTCGCGTAATACGGTTTAGTCCTGCAAGGCTTTATGCGCAGTTTCCCGACTCGCCAGCATGGCAATCAACGCCACCGCAGCAGCCGCCAGCAGATACCAGGCTGGCGCCATTTTATTGCCTGTTAGTTGAATCAGCCACGTCGCGATAAAGGGTGCGGTGCCACCGAATACGGCATTGGCGATATTGAAGCTGAAGGCAAAACCACTGAAGCGCACGCGGGTGGGGAATATCTCGGCAAGGAAGCACGGCAACGTGCCGTCGTTCATCGCCAGGATCGTGCCAAAGGCAATCTGGATCATCAGCACCACGATCAGTGGCTGGTTGTTGAGCATGCCAAACAGCGGAAACGTCAGCGCCAAAAACAGTAACGAGGCAATCACCAGCATGGTCTTGCGCCCGAACCGGTCCGACAACTTGCCCATCAGGAAAATCAGCCCGATATAGGTCGCCAGCGAAACTGTCGAGGCCATGAACGAATCACTCTCGCTCATGCCCATTTCAGTGGACAGGTAGGTTGGCATGTAACTGAGCAACAAATAGAACGCCACCGCATTCAGGCAGGTCACGCCGATCCCGATCATCACGCTACGCCGGTGCACGGTCAGCAGTTCGCGAACCGGAGCGTGGGTTGCGCATTCCTTGGCTTCCAGACGTTGTTCCATCTCCAGGAACTTGGGCGTGTCTTGCAAACTCATGCGGATATAGCGCCCCACCAGACCGAACGGCGCCGCCAGCAAGAAGGGCAAGCGCCAACCCCAGCTGTGCAGATCCTCGACGTTCATCCACGAGTGCAAACCGGCCACGAACACCGCGCCGAACAGCAACCCGGCAGCGGTACTCGCCGGGACGATGCTGGTGTACAAACCGCGTTTACCCTCAGGCGCATATTCGGCGAGAAAGGCTGATGCTCCGGCATACTCGCCGGAAGCGGAAAACCCTTGAACCAGGCGGATCAGCAACAGCAAGGCCGGCGCCCAGAGGCCGATATGATTGTAAGTGGGAAGAACGCCGATAAAAAAGGTTGAGACTGACATGATCAGAATCGACCAGGACAACGCGCTGCGCCGCCCATATTTGTCACCGAAGTGACCCCAGACCAATCCTCCTATCGGGCGGACAATAAACGACAGCGCGAACACCGCGAACGTCGCTAGCAGGCCGGTAGCCTTGTCGGTCTGCGGAAAAAACGTGAGCGCGATGACCGTTGCCAGATACCCGTAGGCCGCGTAGTCGAACCACTCGACGAAGTTGCCCATGAAACTGGCGCTGGCGGCACGACGTAATGCTTTGCGCTCGGACGTCTGTTCAAACTGCTGTTCCAGGGTCAACGTCAAACTTGCGTTTTGGGTGCTCATTGGACACCTCCGGTGGTAGAGGTGCTGTTATCGGAATGAAGGGGCAGCGCTTTATCGCTGCCCGAAGCAGGATTGAGGAGGCGATGCTTCGGGCCTGAGGCCGGAGTCGAGACGTAAAACATGACAAATACCCTCTATTGTTTTACTTGGCAGGGTGAAGGGTCAGTAAATGCTGCGCGTTTTCGGCGCGCTTGCGTTGTTTTTTTTAACGGTTGAACTCAGTCGCCGAAACGGCTTTTTTCTACACCTTTGCCACTCACCAAAGAGAAACGCCGCACAGGTTCCTGTGCGGCGCAAAATCTTACTTTTTGATGATGTTGTGTTCCGGGCCATACGGGAATTTCGTGATGTTTTCTCCGCCCTCTTCGTTAACGATCAGTATGTCGTGTTCACGATAACCGCCGGCACCCGGCAGGCCTTCAGGCAGCATGATCATCGGCTCGATGGAAACGACCATCCCTGGCTCCAGTACGGTGTCGATGTCTTCGCGCAGTTCCAGTCCGGCTTCACGGCCGTAATAATGGCTTAACGTGCCAAAGGAGTGACCATAACCAAAGGTGCGGTATTGCAGCAGATCGTGCTCGAGGAAGATTTCGTTCAGTTGCAAGGCGATATCGCAGCAGCGCATGCCCGGCTTGATCAGCTTCAGACCGGCCTCATGCACCTTGACGTTGACTTCCCACAAGCGCAGATGCTCGTCGGAACAATGGTCGAGGAACAGCGTACGTTCCAGCGCGGTGTAGTAACCGGCAATCATCGGGAAGCAATTGAGGCTGAGGATGTCGCCCTTGTTGACCTTGCGTGAGGTCACCGGGTTATGCGCACCGTCAGTGTTGATGCCGGACTGGAACCAGGTCCAGGTATCCATCAGTTCCGAGTCCGGGAAAGTGCGGGCAATTTCGCGCACCATTGCCTGGGTGGCGTGCAGAGCTACTTCATATTCCGGAACCTGATCACGTAAGGCTTCGACGATAGCCGCACCACCAATATCCGCCACCCGGGCGCCATGACGGATGATCGCGTGTTCTTCAGCGGACTTGATCATGCGCATGCGCATGCACGGTACGGCGATGTCTACCAGTTCTGCCTGCGGGTAGCGGCTGGCGAGTTTGTCGCGGTTGAGCAGATTCAGATGGTCGAACTCGATGCCGACACGTCCGGCCTTGGGCAAGGCTTGCTGGATCGCAACGAAGTAATTGTCGCGCTGCCAGTCGGTATAAACGATGTTTTCGGTGCCAACGGTGCGGCGCCAAGGCTGGCCGCCGTCAATGTTGGCGCTGATGGTCACGGCACTGTCCTGAGTAACCACCAGCGCGTATTGGCGGCCGAAAGAGCAATACAGGAAATCGCTGTAGTAGTTGATGTTGTGATAGGAGGTGAAGACTGCCGCGTCGATATTGTTCTGCGCCAGGTACGCCCGCAATTTGGCTTGGCGATTGGCATATTCCTGAGCTGAGAACGTCGGTGTAACTTTTTCGCCGTTCTTGATCTGGATGGTTTTCGGCATTTGCATGTCATTTATCCTTGTCAGTGATTGAGCGACAGAAGGCGCCACTCTGGCGGGCCGCTGAAGATCATTCGAACAGATGCAAGGTGGCGTTTTTTGCGCGAATCCGACCTGTAGTTGATCAGATCCGCTCTTTTCGAAGGTTGTTCTCGGGGGCCATCTGACAAAAACGACAATGCCCCCGACAAGCGCGATGAAAGCCGCTTGGCGGGGGCATTAGCGAAGAGTCAGGCGGTAAGAAAGCGAGGGTGTGGTGAGGGTGCCCGTTCGTCGCGCGGGTGCGCACCGAAATAGTGGCGATAGCAGCGGAAAAAATGTTGCAGCGAGATAAATCCGCACTGGCTAGCGACATCCGACATGGGGTGTTTGCCGGCCTGCAATAACTGACGCGCCTGTTGCAGGCGCAAGTCCAGATAGTGCCGCGACGGCGAACACCCCAGGTTGCGTTTGAACAACCGCTCCAGATGCCGGCGGGAGATGCCCATGGACTCGGCCAGTTCATCGATACCGAGCATGTTGGTCAGGTGGTCGTTCATCAATGCCAGCGCCGCTTGCAGCTTTGGATGGGCGTTGTGCATCGGCAACAGCGGTCTGGCCTGGCGGGCTGCGTGTTGTTTCATGCGCAATACCAGACCGCGGCCGTGGGTCTGGGCCAACAATTCGTGCATCAACCCTTGAACCGCCTGGGGACCGACGCAGGTCAGGCGTTGGCGATCGACGCAGAACGGCGCGGCCACTGGCGTCAAGTCATTGAAGCGACCTGGCTGTGCCAATGGATCGGGTTCCGGCAGGCTACAGCGGTAACCGTCCAGCGCGCCGATCTGCGCCAGCAGCCAACCGGCGTTACCCATTGCACCCAGCCCAATCGGCTGCACGGCCCAGCGACACAGCTGCTGGAGAAGGCTTTGATGATCGGCCCTGGCGCGCAGGTTTTCACCGCAACAGAGGATCAACACATCCAATGGTTGTGCCTGATCCAGTCGTGAGGTTGCGGTAGCAATGCCATTGCTGGCGTTCAGGTTCTGGCCTTCCAGGCTGAGAATCTGCCACTCACAGATGCTACGTCCGGCCATCTGGTTAGCCTGACGCAAAGGTTCCAGCGCATTGGCCAAAGCATACAAGTCGAAGGCTTCCGTCAACCAGAAGCCTATGCGCAGTAACGGCGTTTTTTGCCGACAAGGCTTAGTCAGTTGCAACATGTCCTGCTCCCCGTGTTGAAGGTGGCTCAGCATTCGATGGAGCTGACAGCCAGCCCGCCACGGGAGGTTTCCTTATATTTGTCATGCATGTCGGCGCCGGTATCGCGCATGGTGCGGATCACCCGATCAAGGGAGATGAAATGCGTGCCATCGCCACGCATCGGACCGACAGTATGGGAACTGGAGGGACCGACCCCAATCTTGAACAGGTCAAAAACACTGATAGCCATTACTGATCTCCGAGCGCAACTTTCAAGGTAGTGAGGTACTCACCGGATTGTCGGCGTAGGGGATCATCCAGACGTGTCAGATTTCGACTCCAAAGTGTTCGCCATTACCAATCGCGAGCTGGTTTCAGCGCAAGGCTGCACTTATGGAGGGTGCCATTTCTCATTGACTGCACTGGCAGACAACTCATCAGCAGCAGGTTCTGGTCGTAGTTCAAGCGGGGCCGAAAAAATCGAAAAAGTGCGATGCCCCGCAAAGGCCATCGCACGGCTCAACGCCTTAATCCGATCAGAGTGTGTTCGGCGAGACGATGATCTTCACGTTGTGCTCCTTGTTATTGACCAGCTCCTCGAACCCCTGACTGACGATCTGCTCCAGATGGATGCGCCCGGTCACCAGCGGGCTGATATCCAGCCGACCGTCAGCGATAAAAGCAATCACGTCAGCGAACTCGCCATTGTAGGCCAAGGCCCCCATGACCTGTTTCTCGGTGGCCACCAGCTCGAAGAAGTTGAATTCGCTGGGTTCTTCGAAGATGCCCACCAGCACACACTTGCCGGCCTTGCGGATCAGGTCGATGGCCAGTTTGGCGGTGTGTTTGTTGCCGATGCACTCAAAGCTGACGTCGGCGCCCAGGCCACCGGTCAGTCGGCGAACTTCGGCAAGGGCGTCACACTGCTTTGGATCGAGCACATGGCTGGCGCCAACTTCCAAGGCCTTGGCCTTGCGTGCGCTAGACATTTCCAGGGCGATGACTTGCGCGGCGCCCGCGGCTTTGGCGCACATGATGGTGCACAGGCCGATGGTCCCGGCACCGACCACCACCACGTTCTGCCCGAGCAGGCTGCCGGCTTTTTTCACCGCATGCATGCCCACCGCCAGGGGCTCGATCAGTGCTCCGGCTTCGGCAGGGAAATTGGCTGGCAATTTGTACAGCAGGTTGGCTGGAACATTGACCAGTTCAGCGAATGCACCGTTATTCATCAATCCGGTGAAGGCCAGGTTCTCGCAGATGTTGTACAGCCCGTGGGTGCAGTAATAACAGGTGCCGCAATGCTGACAGGCATCGGCGGCCACCTGCTCGCCCACCGTGAAGCCCTGCACGTCGGCACCGATCCCAACGATCTCGCCGCAAAACTCATGACCGAGAATGCATTGCCCCTTGATTCCGGTCAGCGGGTGCGGCGCGTCCACCGGGATAAACACGGGACCGGCGACGTACTCATGCAGGTCGGAACCGCAGATACCGCACCACAGCACGCGGATCTGCACCCAACCGGCCGGGGGTGCGATGGGCAGCGGCACGTCTTCCACGCGAATATCGTTGCGGCCATGCCAGACGGCCGCGCGCATGCTGCGGGTTGCGTTGATTGAAAGGCTCATGGATCTGTTCTCCTTGAAATCGCTCAGGCCCGACTGCACCTGGATCATCAGTGGCGCAGCCGGGTATGCCGTCAGTGCTGTTGCACAAAATCCAGGATCAACCGGTTGACCTGTTCCGCCGCTTCCATCTGCACCATGTGCGCCTGGCCCGAAAGCAGCTCGACCTGTGCCGACAAGCCCTCGGTGTGAGCGGCTGGGATGATCGCGTCATCACTGCCCCAGATCAGCAGCACCGGTTGCTGGCCGTCTTGCACCACCGCACGCAGGTCGACCTGTTGTTGCCCGCCCGCGAACAGCGTCGAGGCGAGTTTTCGCAACGCGCTGTCGACGCCTTCCAGCCGTTTGTACTTGAGCATGTCTTCGAGCATTTGGCGGTTCACCAGCTCAGGGTTCGAGAACAGTTGCACCAGTTGCGGCTTGAGTGCGTTGCGGTTGGCGGCGTCGACAAAGCCTTGCAGGTAATCGCCATTAATTTCCCGGCCGAGCCCGGCGCTGCCGATCAAGGTCAAAGAGCGCACGCGTTGTGGGGCCAGACGTGCGGTGTTCAAGCAGACCGCGCCGCCCATGGAATGCCCCACCAGATGCACCGCTTCGATATCCAGATGATCGAGCAACGCCAGTACCACCTCACTCAATTCATCGAGGTCACCGCGCTGTAGGTTTTTGCCCGACTCGCCGTGACCTGGAAGATCCAGTGCGATCACCCGCCGCCCAGCGGCCAGCGCTTCGTGGTTGAACATCCAGTTGTTCAGATCGCCGCCGAAACCATGCACCAACAGCAGCGGTGTGCCGCCTTCGCCGCGCTCGAAATAGCGGATGATGCGCCCGTCCAGTTCGATTTTTTGCGGCGCTGGCCCGCTGTCTTCATCGCTGGCATCTCCCGGGACGAAGCTGGCCTGGAACTGCTCGACCACCGCGTCGATCTCCTCCTCGCTGGCGTCGCCCTCGACGATGATGCCGAGCAAGGCACCCACCGACAGGGTTTCGTCCTGACGTGCAATGGTGCGTCGCAACACCCCGGAAAACGGCGCTTCGACACTGCTGGAAATCTTGTCGGTTTCCACATCGAGCACTTCATCGCCCTTGACGATGGTCTCGCCCTCCTCCTTGAGCCAGACGTCGACCCGGCCTTCGGTCATCGACAGCCCCCACTTGGGCATGGTCAGAACGTGAATCTGGCTCATGGGCGCTTCCTCCACTCGATGAGCTTGAGCACCGCGGCTTCGATCTTCGCTGCGTCGGGGATATACAGATCCTCAAGTGCATCGGAGAACGGCACCGGGGTGTGCGGCGCGGTGACCATTTCGATCGGTGCCTGCAAGGCCGAAAAGGCTTTCTGCGCCACCAGCGCGGAAATGTCGGTGGCCATGGAACAGCGCGGGTTGGCTTCATCGATCACTACCAGGCGACCGGTCTTTTCCACGCTTTCAAGGATGCTGTCCTCATCCAGCGGGCTGGTGGTGCGCAGGTCGATCACCTCGCAGTCAATGCCACGGCCCGCCAGGCTGCGTGCCGCGTCCATCGCCAGATTGACCGTGCGGCCGTAGGACACCAGGGTCACGTCCTTGCCTTCACGGAGGAAGTTGGCCTCGCCAAAAGGAATCGTATAGAGCTCTTCCGGGACCTCGCCTTGCATGCTGTAAAGCAACTTGTGCTCGCAGAAAATCACCGGATCGTTGTCGCGGATGGCCTGAATCAGCAGCCCTTTGGCATCGTAAGGCGACGATGGGCAGACCACTTTCAGACCGGGGATATGGGTCCAGAGTGAAGTGAGCATTTGCGAGTGCTGAGCGGCCGCCCGCAGGCCGGCACCGACCATGGTGCGGATCACCAGTGGCGTCGATGCCTTGCCGCCAAACATATAGCGGAATTTCGCGGCCTGATTGAGGATCTGGTCCAGGCAACAGCCGGCGAAGTCGACGAACATCAATTCACACACCGGGCGCACGCCACAGGTCGCGGCACCGACCGCTGCGCCGACATAACCCAACTCGGACAATGGCGTGTCCAGTACCCGTCCGGGAAACTGATGGTAAAGCCCTTTGGTAACCCCAAGCACACCGCCCCAGGCGTCGTTTTCACCGGGAGCACCGGCGCCGCCCGCCACGTCCTCACCCATGATGAACACCGTGGGGTCGCGGCGCATTTCCTGGGCCAGGGCTTCGTTGATTGCTTGTTGATAGCTGATTTTTCTCGCCATGATGAGGGTCTCGATTCTTGTTATAGGGGGCGTTCAGGGATAGGAGACGTAAACGTCGGTCAGCAGATCGGCAGCCGTTGGTTTGGGGTCGGATTTGGCTTTGCGCACCGCGTTTTCGATCAGTTGCTCGACCTCGACGTCGATCTGATCCAGTCGGCTGGCATTCACCAGACCGGCCCGCGTGGTGCGCTCGCGGAACTGCATCAGGCAATCGTTGTGCTCGCGAAAGTGCTTCACTTCGTCAGGGGCCCGATAGGTCTGGGCATCGCCCTCGAAGTGGCCGTAGTAGCGGGTCAACTTGACCTCGATCAGCGACGGACCTTCGCCGGCACGGGCGCGATCGACGGCCGCGCCGGCAGCTTCGTGAACGGCGAAGAAGTCGAAACCGTCTACCGTGACCCCAGGCATGCCAAATCCGGCAGCGCGATCGGCAATGTGATCGCAGGCCACTGACCAGTTGGACGCTGTGGCCTCGGCATAGCCGTTGTTCTCGGCAATGAACAGACACGGCAGGTTCCACACCGACGCCATGTTCATCGCCTCGAACACCGCGCCTTCGTTGGAGCCGCCGTCGCCGAAGAACACTACCGCCACGCTGTCGGTGCCCTTGAGTTTGGCCGCCAGTGCCGCGCCGACCACCAGCGGTGCTCCGGCACCGACGATACCGTTGGCGCCGAGCATGCCTTTCTCGAAATCGGCAATGTGCATGGAGCCACCCTTGCCTTGGCAGACGCCGGTTTTCTTGCCGTAGATCTCGGCCATCATCCCGTTCACATCGACACCTTTGGCGATGCAATGGCCATGGCCACGGTGATTGGAGGCGATGCAGTCGTCATCGCCAAGGTGGGCCATGACCCCGGCGGCAGAGGCTTCTTCGCCCGCATAGAGGTGGACGAAACCGGGAATCTCGCCGGTGGCGAATTCCACATGCAGGCGTTCTTCAAAGGCGCGGATAGTGCGCATCACCGTGTAGGCATGCAGCAATTGATCAACAGTCAGGTGTGTCGACATTTTTATTCTCCAGGGTTGTCTCGGGACGAAAGGTTCACGGGGTGTCGCGGGTGTTCACGGCCGATGGCCAGCAAGCGGTGTTGCGCCGCGTAAGCCAGTGCGGCGTTCACATCGATACTCAGCGGACCGCAGGCATCGAGGGTGACGGTGGGACGGTCATTGGCGTTGAACTCAATCTCGCGTTCGCCATCCAGGGCCAGAGTGCCGCTGGCCAGCGACAGGCAATGGGCGACGCCCGGCTCCAGGCTGCCGGCAGCGAGGACTCCGCAGCCTTGCAACAGCCCGGGAGCCAGCGGTACCAGCAGTGCTTCGGGGGATTGCGGATCCAGACGCATCCAGGCACCGCCCGGGGCCTGGCGGGACACTGGAAACCACAAGCCGCATAACGCCGAAAGCCCGATGGCCTGGGGCTCGGCGAAGGTCACGAAGACCTCCGCCAGATCCGCTGCACGACTGATCGCTCGCGCGCCGACAAACGGCAGCGAGGACACCGCAACGTCTACCAGCGCCCAT
Source organism: Pseudomonas sp. H11T01 (assembly GCF_048515765.1). NCBI lineage: Bacteria > Pseudomonadati > Pseudomonadota > Gammaproteobacteria > Pseudomonadales > Pseudomonadaceae > Pseudomonas > Pseudomonas sp. H11T01. The sequence continues at coordinate 165,023 of NZ_JBLYED010000003.1, forward strand.
TCGCACAAGCCGCGGGTCGGTTCGCGAACCAACAGGCGCTTGTTGCGCCGCAGGGCAATCTCAGGGGGAATTCGGCCGCTGGCGAACAGCCCACCGGCCAGACCGGCGCTGGTGGCTTCGCGCAATTCGGGAAAAGCGTTATTGGTCCCGGTGGACAGGGTCAGCAACGGGATATCGCCGATCTCCGCGGCCACGGCCTTATGGGTACCGTCACCGCCGAGCACGGCAATCAGCGAAACACCGCGCTCGGCCATGATTCGCGCAGCCTTGCGGGTGTCTTCGACGCTCTGGCGCAAGGTGATGTCGAGGAATTCCAGAGCCGGCCAGTGGCTGGCGCGAGCCTGTCGGCCCTGACTGTTTTTCAGCACCGCAGCGGCGATGCCGGTCATGTCGGTGGGCATCAGCACGTGCTCGACGCCAGTAGCGCCGAAGGCAGCGAGCAGACGCTGGATCACCGAGACTTTGTCGGTGCTGGAAAACAGCCCGGCATTGGCGGTCAACCTTCTCAGATCACGGCCTGATGCCGGATTGGCGATGATCCCCACCGTCAAGGGTGGACGGCTCATGGCACAACCTGGACAGTCGTGCGTTCAGGAACGGATCGGCAGTTGGACATAGGGCACCTCTGGTTATTTTTATCGTTACCAGAGCTAGAGCAAGGGCGATGCCAGATGCCTGAAAATCGCTGGTAACGCCCGAGCCAGAGGGGCTGAGACTGAATGCGAGAGCGCTCGGAACACTGCGCTTCTGAGACGCGACATGTCAGGTTGCCTGGGTTCAACGCGAGACGTTGAGACGTTGCGTCTCAACTCCGCCAGCCGGCGCGTTGGCGCTTGTCTGACGGGCATGAACGGCGCTTAATGGCCGCACAATTACAAAAGCTGGAACCGGAGGCCCTAATGCTTTCCGCACACTCTAAGGCCCATGTGGACTGTGTCAGCCGCGTGTTGAAGAACGCCGCGCACCTGCCGCAAATGCCGGTGCCGAGCCTGATTCTCGACTCCTGGCGCCGCTCCATGGAACAACACCATCTCGACCCCGGCTCGTTGCAGGGGCCGCGCATTCTTTCGCAGAACGTGCTCAATGAATGCCGCGAGCGTTCCGAACTGTTCCTGCGTATCGCCAGCGAAGAAGTCGCCCGCCTCCACGGCCGGGTGCGCGGCGCCGACTACTGCGTGCTGCTCACCGATGCCCAAGGGCAGACCATCGACTACCGGGTCGAAACGGCGATTCGCAATGACTGTCGCAAGGCCGGGTTGTACCTGGGCACCTGCTGGTCAGAGGGTGAAGAAGGCACCTGCGGGGTGGCCGCGGTGCTCACCGCCAAGGCCCCGATCACCGTCCATAAGCGCGATCATTTCCGCGCTGCGTTTATCGGTCTGACCTGCTCCGCCGCGCCGGTATTCGACCCGCAGGGCGAACTGCTCGGGGTGCTCGATGTGTCGGCCGTGCAGTCCCCCGACGACCGCCGTTCCCAGCATTTGATCCGGCAGATGGTGGTGCAGAGCGCCCGGGAAATCGAACAAGCGTTTTTCATGAACAGTGCCCGGGGCTATTGGGTTCTGCGCGCCCACGGGACTCCCGGTTATGTTGATAGTCACCCTGACTTCCTGTTTGCCTGGGATGACGATGGCCGCCTCCAGGCGCTGAACCCGGCAGCGCGGCACTTTTTGCTGCAGCACTACGGTCAGTTGCCCGAGCATATCGGCCAGGTGTTCGACCAACAGATGCTGCATCGGGCGGCGGATGAGTCCCTTTGCCTGCTACGCAGCCACGGTGGGCAGAATGAATTGCATGCCCGCTTGAGTGCCCCTAGCCGCCCGGCCAGGAGGACCTCGCGGGTTGAAATCGCCGCGACGGAACTCGACCCACGTATCGCCGAAAACCTGCGCCTGGCGGTGCGGGTCAAGGACCGCAACCTGCCGGTGCTGATCCAGGGCGAAACCGGTTCCGGAAAGGAAGTGTTCGCCCGCCAATTGCACCAGGCCAGCAGGCGACGTGATTGCCCTTTCGTCGCCGTGAACTGTGCAGCGATCCCGGAAAGCCTGATCGAAAGCGAACTGTTCGGCTATGTCGCCGGGGCTTTCACCGGTGCGTCAAGCAAGGGCATGCAAGGCCTGTTGCAACAGGCCGATACTGGCACGCTGTTCCTCGACGAAATCGGCGACATGCCGCTGGCGTTGCAGACGCGGCTGCTGCGGGTCCTGGCAGAAGGCGAAGTGGCGCCTCTGGGCGCGTCGCGCCGCAAGGCCGTGGATATTCAGGTGATCTGCGCGACCCACCGTGATCTTGAAGGCTTGGTGGCCCGTGGAGATTTCCGTGAAGACCTGTACTTTCGCCTCGGCGGAGCACGCTTCCAGTTACCGCCCCTGCGCGAACGCAGTGACCGGTTGGCGTTGGTCAATCGGATCCTCGGCGAAGAATCCGCGCTGTGCGGCGTGCAGTTGAAATTCGGTACGGCAGCGCTGGAATGCCTGCTCGGCTACCGCTGGCCGGGCAATGTCCGCCAACTGCGCCATGTCCTTCGCTACGCCTGCGCGGTGTGTGAGACGGACGTCATCCAGTTGAGCCATTTGCCGGAGCAGCTGCTGGGCTCAGGTCTCGAGGCACTGCCCTCAGCCGGTTGCGACGAAACCGGGGATTGCCCGGAACGCCAGGCACTGCTCGATGCGTTGGTGCGTCACCGCTGGAAACCGATTGCCGCCGCAAAAGCCTTGGGCATTTCCCGTGCGACGCTTTATCGACGGGTGCATCAGCACCGGATAGAGATGCCTGGGAGGAGCCCGGGTTGAATCAAGCGCGATTGTTTGAGCAATGAAGACTTCTGTTGAAACGGGTTTGTGGGAGCGGGCTTGCCCGCGAAGAACGATAACGCGCAATGTCTGAAAGACCGCGCTGTTGGCTTCGCGGGCAAGCCCGCTCCCACAGGTTTTCATTTGCCACAGGTTTTGTGTAGGCATCACGGCTTATCCTGAAACCTCGCCCTATACCGCCCCGGGCTTTCCCCCGTCCATTTCTTGAACGCCCGGTGAAACGCGCTGGGCTCTTGAAAGCCGATCTGCTCGGCAATGTCGGTGATGCTCGCTCGGCTCTGGCGTAGCTGTTCAAAGGCAACACCACGGCGCACTTCGTCCTTGATCTCCTGAAATGAACAGCCTTCACGCTCCAGTTTTCGGCGAAAGGTACTGGGGCTCAGATGCTGTTCTATCGCAAAGGCCTGCAAGGTCGGCCATTGGCTGTAATGGCAGTTGCGCAGACGCTGATGGACCTGCGACGCCAGGCCATGCTGGTTACGAAAACGAATCACCAGCCATTGCGGCGCACTGCGCAAGAACACTTTCAGCGACGCAAGGTCCTGAACCACCGGCAGACGCAGGTAGTGACTGGCGAACTCGATCTCGGTACGCTCAGCGCCAAAAGTCAGATTGGCGCCCCAGAGCAATGGATCGTCACTGAGGGACAACCGCTCATGGCGAAAATCCGCGCGGTCTATGGGGATTCGCCGCCCGCCCAGCCAGCACAGCAGACTGATCATCAACACCAGGAACGTTTCTTCGCCGTAACGACTGACGTCGCTGTTGTCCGATCGGGCCTGCAAACTGATGACCGCACGCTTGCCGCGCACATTCAAACTGCCGCGAAAATCGCGCAGGAACAGTGCGAAATTGGCCAGGCACTGACGCATGGCTTTTTCCAAATCAGGTTCCTGAATCAATGCCCGGCAGATCAACGCGAAACTGCCCGGCAGCATGCCGTGAGAGTCGAGCTGAAAGAACTCGTCGTTCAACTCGCGAATCTGAATTAACCATAACGCGGCAAAAGCACTGGCCGGCACCCGCGCCGTAGGCTGCTCCATCAGCGCCGGGTCGATTCCCGCCTGCTCAAGTACCGCCCGCAGGCGCAGCGGGTTCTCGCGCAGTGCATGGACCATTGCATGCACAAAGTAGACGGCAACCGAATCCTTTTCCCGCATGTGAACGTTTCTCTCTTGATCGCCTGAAATGGCAAAAAACACCAGTGTCCTTGAACAGTTATGGCATAGGCCGCCAGCCCTGCCGGCTCTAGACTCGTGTCCCATAACAGGTGCTACAGCGCAGCTGCTGTGGGAATCGTCTAAATCCGGACGGCGCCCATAGTACGCCAGTCGCTGACAGCCCACGATCTTCAACGTGCCAATTGAACACTGTTTCAGGGAGTCGACATGAGCCATTCCGATATTTTCGTTGTCAGCGCGGTGCGCTCCGCCATTGGCGGTTTCGGCGGATCGCTCAAAGACGTGACGCCTATCCAGTTGGCCACCGACGTTTGCCGCGCGGCCATTGAGCGTTCGGGCCTGGCGCCTGAACATATCGGCCATGCAGTAATGGGCCATGTGATCCCGACCGAAGCCCGCGACGCCTACATTTCCAGGGCGGTGGCGATGAATGCCGGCCTGTCGAAAGAGACGCCCGCCTTCAACGTCAATCGCCTGTGCGGTTCCGGTTTGCAGGCCATTGTCAGTGCCGCGCAAAGTTTGATGTTGGGCGATGCGGGGGCCGTGCTGGCCGGTGGCGTCGAGTCCATGAGCCGGGGCGCTTACCTGCTGCCGCAAGCGCGCTGGGGTGCACGCATGGGTGACGTGCAGGCTATCGATTACATGCTGGGGGTTTTGCAGGATCCCTTTGCCGGCTTCCACATGGGCATCACCGCGGAAAACATCGCCGAGCATTTCGGCATCAGTCGCCAGGCGCAGGATGAACTGGCCCTTCTCAGCCAGCAACGTGCGGCCCGAGCCATTGCCGAAGGGCGTTTTGTCCAGCAGATCGTGCCTATCGAAGTGGCTACGCGCAAAGGCACGGTGTCGTTCGCCACTGACGAGCATGTGCGAGCGGATGTCAGTTTCGAACAACTGAGTGCAATGAAACCTGCGTTCAAGAAGGACGGCAGCGTCACCGCTGGCAACGCTTCCGGGCTCAATGACGGTGCCGGTGCATTGATCATGGCCACCGGTCAGGTCGTTCGCGAGCAAGGCCTCAAGCCTATGGCCCGGCTGGTGGGTTACGCCCATGCCGGGGTTGAGCCGTCGATGATGGGGTTGGGACCGATTCCCGCCACCCGACTAGTGCTCAAGCGTGCCGGTCTGACTGTCGCCGACCTTGATGTGATCGAATCGAACGAAGCGTTCGCGGCCCAAGCCTGTGCCGTGGCGCAAGAGCTGGGCTTCGATCCAGAGAAGGTCAACCCGAACGGCTCGGGCATCTCTCTGGGCCATCCGGTTGGCGCCACCGGCGCGATTATTGCTACCAAAGCTATTCACGAACTGCACCGCAGTCAGGGGCGTTATGCCCTAGCGACCATGTGCATTGGCGGCGGTCAAGGCATCGCTGTGCTGTTCGAACGCGTTTGAATAGGGAAGGCCTGAACATGAATCTGCACACTATCGGCGTGATTGGCGCTGGCACCATGGGCAACGGCATTGCGCAAATCTGCGCCCTCGCCGGCTTCAACGTGACGCTGCTGGATATCTCCGAGACTGCGCTGCAACACGCCATGGCGACCGTGAGCAAGAATCTGGATCGGCAAATCGCCAAACAGGTCCTTACCGAGGAGCAAAAGCTGACGGCGCTGGACAACATCCAGACCAGCACGCAGTACGCAACGCTGCAAGGCGCTCACCTGGTGATCGAGGCGGCGACCGAAAACCTCGACCTGAAACTGCGCGTCCTGCAACAGATCGCGGCCCAGGTCAGTGCCGACTGTGTGATCGCCTCGAACACCTCTTCGCTGTCCATCACTCAGCTTGCCGCCAGCGTGAGTCAGCCTGAACGGTTTATCGGCCTGCACTTCTTCAATCCGGTGCCGATGATGGGGTTGATCGAAGTCATTCGCGGCCTGCAGACCAACGACGCCACTCATGCCCTGGCGCTGGAACTGGCGCAAAAACTGGGCAAAACCGCCATCACCGCCGGCAACCGCCCGGGCTTTGTGGTCAACCGGATTCTGGTGCCGATGATCAATGAAGCGATTCTGGTGTTTCAGGAAGGGCTGGCCAGCGCCGAAGACATCGATGCCGGGATGCGTCTTGGCTGTAATCAGCCGATAGGCCCGCTGGCGCTGGCCGACCTGATCGGACTGGACACCTTGCTGGCGATTCTCGAAGCCTTCTACGACGGTTTCAACGACAGCAAATACCGCCCGGCACCGTTGCTCAAAGAGATGGTCGCCGCAGGTTATTTAGGTCGTAAAAGCGGGCGCGGCTTCCATGCCTATGCCTGAGCGGTGTTCACGCTTTGCGCAGAGTCGCGACAAGGCACTTGAGTTGTTCGCCAACAAGGGTTTCGGCCAGGTAGGGATGCGCGAGTTGGCGACCTACCTGGGGCTGGCGCCTGGCTCTCTTTACCATCATTACCCCAGCAAACAGCATTTGCTGCTCGACCTGATCGAAGAGTTCTATGAAGAGTTGCTGGCAACGCTGAGACGAATCGAGAAAAAAACCAGGCGCGGGCCCAGCACCTTGCAGGTGATCATCCGCGCGCACCTGAAACTGCACCGGGAATTGCCTCGGCACTTTCGCCTGGTCGAACGCGACAGTTGCTGTCTGAACGAAGATCAACAGCAGCGGGTCAAGGATTTGCGCGAGCAATACGAACGCCAACTGCTGGCGATGCTTGGCCATCACCCGCAGTTGACCGAACAGGGACTGCTGGCCACGGGGCATGCCATTGCCAACTTGCTCAACAGCGCTCCGTCCTGGCTGGCACAACACAGCCTCAATGATCGAGAGCGCGAAGGGCTGATAGAAAACCTGGTGACGGGCGCGATAGAGCGCCTGCTTGGCCCCGGCTCTGCGCAAGCGCCTTGTCTTCAGGTTGCGGTGGCTTGAGCACTAAGATACTTGAGCGATGAAAATCCTGTGGGAGCGTGGCTTGCCCGCGAAGCGAACACCCCGGTCTTTCAGGCATTGCGCGTCATCGTTCTTCGCGGGCAAGCCACGCTCCCACAGGTTCTGCGCCTTAACTGACTGACAATTACCCTCGGTTCAACGCCGCGTAATAACCACCTCCAGGTACTCACTCGGTACCACCAGCGACGTTTCGCCGGCCCGATTCATGCGGTGCAACAGCTCCGTCAGGTCACTTTCCAGCGCCAGGGCATCTTCGGCGGGAAGCACGGTAAAGGCCTTGTGGATCGGTCCGTACCAGTTGCGAAACGTATCGATGAAATGGGCGGCCGAGCGGTAGCGGAAATTGAACAACCGCCGCGTCACGTCGATTGACGCAGCGCGTTCATCGAACAGCGACTGCAGATGCGCCTCGGAACCCCACAACGACGGCGGTAGCGCTCCGGCGGGCGGAGGCATATGGCGTCCCAGGGTCTTGAACATCTGGCCGACGAAACCTTCCGGGGTCCAGTTGGCCAGACCGATTCGTCCCCCCGGACGACACACCCGTGCCAACTCGGCGGCCGCTTTTGGCTGGTCCGGCGTAAACATCACGCCGAAGGTCGACAGCACGACATCGAAACTTGCATCCTCAAAGGGCAATGCCTCGGCATCGGCCACTTGAAAGGTCACCTCCAGGTGCTCTGCCCTGGCCCGATCCTCACCTCGTTCGAGCAGAGCGGCCACGTAATCGGTCGAGGTGACCTGGCAGCCTCGGCGCGCTGCGGCAAGCGTGGCATTGCCGTTGCCGGCCGCCACATCAAGCACGCGTTCATCGCAGCGCAGGTCGCAGGCCTCCGCCAGCAGTTCGCCGACGATCTGCAAGGTGGTGCCGATCACGGCATAGTCGCCGCTGGCCCACGAAGCCATCTGACGGTTTTTCAGGGCGTTTAAATCAATGGGTGTGCTCATGGGAGCTGACTCCGTATGGGCTGGAACACAGGCAGAGCATTCGAGGACGATTACTCCGCCGTTGTGGGATCAATGATGGCGGTGACTTGGGAAACGCTATTGGCAGGAAAACCGCCTTGTCTGGCGTGCTCCCTGACGAGCTCCTCGTTCGGCGCGATGTACACGCAGTAAATCTTGTCTCCCGTGACGTAACTCTGCACCCACTGCACATCCGGCCCCATCTCGCGCAGAACCTTGCAGGACTTTTGCGAGATCGCTTTCAAATCCCGTTCCGACAGTGTTCCGGCCCCAGGAATCTCGCGTTCAATGACGAACTTGGGCATGGCAACCTCTCTCTTGTTATTGATGACAGGGACGGCAGTGACCCTGTTTGATCACTATCGCGCTCGGGCACGCCGACGTCCTGCCCGATCGTCGGCCAGGACTGTCCGATCGTCCGGCGTTTTTCCGCAACACGGCGACACGCTCACAATCAGAGACCCCCGCAAATACGGGAAAACAACAATGGACGCCCTGTCACAGACGCTGCGCGTTGTACGCCTGGTAGGCGCAATCTTTATCAACGCCAGGTTCACCGCGCCCTGGTGCTACCAGTCACCCAGCGCCGACTCGGCGGCGCCGCTGCTGGAACCCGGCGCCGAGCGCGTGGTGATCTTCCACTTGATCACCGAAGGCGAGTGTTACGTCGAACTTGGCAACGATCCTCCGCTGCGCCTGGCCGCCGGTGACGTCGTGGTTTTCCCCCAGGGTGACGCCCATCGCATGAGCTCTGAACCGGGGCTTGCGCCCGCAGAAGGTGCACGCCTGGATGTGGTGCTGTCGCGCCGCCCACGGCAGTTGAGCTATGGCGGTGGCGGCGCGACAACCCGCTTGGTGTGCGGTTATCTGGCGTGCGATACGCGCCTGGCGGGAATGCTGCTGGCAGGGTTGCCGGCACTGGTCAGGGTCAACGTGCGTGGATCGAATGCCGGTATCTGGCTGGAGTCCTCGGTCCGTTACGCGCTGGCCGAAGCCCGATCGCCCCGGCCCGGCGGCGAAGGGGTGCTGGCAAAATTGGCCGAGGTGCTGTTTATCGAGGTGTTGCGCCTGTACATGAATGAACAGAGCGAGGGTCGTACAGGCTGGCTCGCGGGAGTGGGCGACCGGATTGTCGGTGCCGCGCTGAACGCCCTGCACAAGAACCCCGGCCATGCCTGGACCCTGGATGAACTGGCGCGCACCGCAGGCACCTCAAGGTCGGTGCTCGCTGAACGCTTTCAGCAATTGGTGGGGAGTTCACCGATGCAGTACCTGACGCAATGGCGCATGTTGCTGGCCGCCAATCTGTTGTGTCGCAGCAATGCCTCGTTGGCGCGCATCGCCGAAGAGGTGGGTTACCAGACCGATACGGCGTTCAGCCGGGCATTTCGTCGCGAGTTCGGCTCACCGCCAGCGGCCTGGCGACGGAGCCAGTCGGCGGCGGCTCGTGAGAACAGCCAATGTCGCCTAACCTGAATGTCAGTGGTGCAAGGAGGATCGCAACGTGAACGTGCAGCTGAACCACACCATCGTCTGGTGCCGCGACAAGCAGACGTCAGCGACCTTTCTCGTGGACATCCTGGGCCTGCCCAGCCCTACTCCGTTCGGTCCAATGCTAATTGTCCAGCTCGATAACGGTGTCTCGCTCGATTACTACGACAACGACGAGTTTTCTTCCCAGCACTACGCCTTCCTGATCGGCGAGGACGACTTTGACCCGATTTTTGCCCGCCTACAGAGCCGGGGACTCCCCTACTGGGCCGACCCTTGCAAGCTGCGTCCGGACGAAATCAATCGGCTCGACGGTGGCCGAAGAGTGTATTTCGATGATCCGGACGGGCATCTGCTGGAGATCTTTACTCGGGTTTAGTATTGCGATGACTTTCAAGGTTTGATCATCCGCGATTGGCCCACAAGCAGCGTGAAAACCGCGCTGCTCGTGGCCATAGGCTTCAGGTGAACGAATCAATATCCAGGTGGTAGGGCGCGCCGATCACGTGCCCTCTCACGATGCGAATGACTTCCGGTGGCGTCATCGCCAGTTGCTCGGGCGCAGTGTTGAGGGTATGCGCCTTCCAGCGCGGTAGGGACTCTGCCAACACCTCGGGTTGGGTTGCGAACTGGCCGTAAACATCCACCTCGCTGGCACTTTTATAACGCAACTTCGCCAGGCGCGTTCGCGTCCCTTCCAGCTTGTCGATTTCAACGCTGAGGGCTGTGAACGCTTTCTCGTGGAGACGCCTATACGCATCGGATCGGGCTTCTCTGGAGAACGTGAGCAACTGCCTGCTCATGCTCTGCAAGGCGTTATTCACCCAGTCAAACTCTCGCGGCGTCACCAGACTGCGTTGCAGCTCTTGCGACTCCTGCCAACGGCGCAGCGTGGCCCAGCTATTGGGAACGTAGCCCCCGACCATCAAGTGATTGAGTATGTAAAAGGCGGGCTCAAAGGCTCGACGAGTCGGCAGCCCGTTCACGTGCTGGAGCACTTCGTGACAGGCGTGATGGGCAATACTGTCGCAACCCGGCTCCCAGAGGATCGAAGACTGGCGGCCATCCTCAAATCTCACCGGCATAAAGTGATGCAAGGTGCCGTGGTGCGCGTACGGTGCACCACTGAGGTTGCTCACCCCCGCGAGGAACATCGCCACACCCAGGGGCGTGTTCACAAAGCTGACGACGAGGCCGGTGACAAACACTGTCGGCTTGGTGTCCATGCCGGTCCCCGGGACGCTCGGTATCGGGTCGTTATGGTTGACCATGCGGTGATGCTTTAGCGTAGCGGCGCCTTTTACAAAGGTTTCGTCAGCCGCTCGTGGGGCGCCGTAGGTGTAGAGCAGAATGTCCGCAGCATATTTTTTATTACGGCGCAGCATTTCAGCCAGCAGTAACGCTACGGCCCCGCCGAGGCTATGCCCGGTAATGACCAGTTTTTGCCCGCTATAAAACTTATCCAGGTACGTTACTGCGAAGTCTCGAACAGCTTGTGCAGCCTCATAAAAGCCGCGATGCGCTTGTCCAACTCCGTCGCCTTCCTCAACAGGTACCTGGTTCGCATCAATATCACGGAGCAGGTCCCACGGCATCTCATTCGTGCCGCGTACAGCAATCAAAATCAGTTCGTCGCTGTGAGTAATGAAGGCCTGAGTGTTGGTATTTTCTTTCCCCGACTTTGTGTCGTCGAAGAAGTGGAGCTTGCTGGGACTTTCCTGTGCTTCGCGTAATTCGGGGTTGTTCACTTCGGGGTACAGCTCGGGATCAAACGGCACGATTTCCAAACGCCTGGAGTACGGCACCTCTTCGTACAGCGGGTAATACGGCTTCTCCGGTTTTTGCCCGGCGTCGACTCGCCAGAGTTCATCGGCCTTGGGCAAGGCATGCCCAAACCAGTTACCGCTGCTGGGTTGCAACGGAAATTTTACCCGGTCGGTCTCTACCGGTTGGCTATCAGGAACCTGACCAAACGGCGTGTAACTCAGGGTGGCCATCAGTGCCAGTTGGTACAGGTTGAGCGCGCAGAATTCGTTATGGGTCGAAAGCATCGGACGTAAGGCGCGAAGCGGACGCACTTCCAGCACATGGTGTGTATTCGGCAACAGGCCAATGCCAAACAGCCTGGGAGGCCTGGGACCACCCCCCAGCATTTCCATGGCCACGTCCGATTGCTGGCGCATCATCGACAGCACATGGGCCTTGAGCGGAAAACCACGCTCGGCCAGCGGCGGCAGGTGCGCCATATGCTTCACCAGCTCACTCACCTCAACCTGGTAGTAAGCGCCGGCACCGGCCTTGTCTTGAGCCGGGTTGGCCTGCGTGCGCAGGCCCGCTTTGTTGAAAAAGCGGGTTTTTTCGGCACGTACTTGCAGTTCAGTTATGGGCAGCGGGTAATGCTTTCTTTCTCTCAAGCGCACATATGTTTTGTCTTGCCCTTCGTAGGGCTTATTCAGCTTGAGTATCACCGGGCCACAGTAGTGGTTGGTCACCTTGCCGGAACCGGTGGCATCCAGTTTGCCGGTGTAAACAATGTCTTCGTAATCGGTGACCTCGTAGGTCAGCCCGGCATAGGGCTGACCGCTGCCAAACTCGTCCACCAATTGAAAGCTGGTTGAGTGGCCGCGCATGGGGCAGGCCAGGATCTTGCCCCCCATAAACGGCCTATGGTGTTCTGGCAGAGTCATGGGGTCACCTCCTTGTTCTCGGTGCAGCCGGGGTAAATCGTGCAGTGACGCCCATCGGGCATTCTGAAGGTGCTGAAATCGGTGTAATTGCCGAAGCAAAACGCATCCTGGTCTTCAAAATTGTCGCCCATGCAGCGTTTCCAGCCGTTGGGCACCTTGACCCAGGTATCGCCCATGTAGGGCTCTTCCTCATCGGCCAGCTTGATTTTCAGCCGCACGGTTTTGCCCGGGAGCTGATCGAGGGTGTACGCCGAAAACGGATGGCCTTTGGTGACGACGCCCTGCGCATCGGTGTTTTTGCAGTCGAGGATTTTGGCGATGTAGCGCTTAGGCCCTATCGTGCGAAACAGCCACTGGCACTGACCGGAGAACTCGCTTTCGCCGGCGGCGCTGAAGGTGCCTTTGTCCCGTGTATCTAACTCATTTCGCACTGCAATTTTTCCAAAATCACTCCCAAAGTCACTCGTGTCTTTGCCGTAGGTCGCGTTGACATCCAAGTCCACGCTATACAGCGTCAATGGGCAGCCACTCACTGTTCGGTGCAGCAATACTTCAGAGTTTTGTTTGTATTCCTTACGCCACTTACGATTAAAAACGACTTGGGTATTTTTCCCACCGGGTACGGTGCACGTTTCGCCTTTGGCGGGTACGTAAACGGCAGTGGCTTTGTAAACAAAGTTGGGTGGTAGATCCGCGGTGAAGGTAAAACTGTCTGATCTGCCGGTGGCCGAGCAGCCCACGGTCAGGACCAGACAGCTGCCGAGGATCAGGCGTTGAACGACTCGTTTCATACGGGGGCATCTCCCTGCCAAAACAGCGCTTCGTGGTGCGTCATGGGGTCACCTCCTTGTTCTCGGTGCAGCCGGGATAAATCGTGCAGTGACGCCCATCGGCCATTTTGAAGGTGCTGAAATCGGTGTAATTGCCGAAGCAAAACGCATCCTGGTCTTCAAAATTGTCACCCATGCAGTGTTTCCAGCCGTTGGGGACCTTGACCCAGGTATCGCCCATGTAGGGCTCTTCCTCATCGGCCAGCTTGATGTTCAGCCGCACGGTTTTGCCCGGTAGCTGATCGAGGGTGTACGCCGCAAACGGATGGCCTTTGGTGACAACGCCCTGTGCATCGGTGTTTTTGCAGTCGAGGATTTTCCTCAAGATTCGAGGTTTACCCGATGTACGGAACAGCCACTGGCATTGACCGGAGAACTCGCTTTCACCGGCGGCGTTGAAGGTGCCTTTGGAGGTTTCCAGCAACGTTTCGCGCACTGCCACGTTTGCTGAGTCACCGCCAAAATCGCCACGCTCTTTGCCGTAGGTTGCGTTGATATCCAGCGTTATGCGATGCAGCACCAGATCGCAGCCATTGCGGGTCCGGCGCAGGTTTATCTGCGCGTCGGGTTTATATTCGGTTCGCCACTCCCGATTGAACTGAGGGGATAAATTGTCCGCTGTCGGCACCGTGCAGGTTTGCCCTTCGGCAGGCACGTAGTACACCGTCGCGACATACGCAAAGCTCGGCGGCAAGTCAGCGGTGAAGGTAAAACTGTCCGTCTTGCCGGTGGCCGAACAGCCCACGGTCAGGGCCGTGCAACTGCCGAAGATCAGACTTTGAATGACTCGTTTCATACGGCTATGGCTGGAAATGCCGAGCGCTGTTTTCAACTTGGGGTGGTCGCCCAAGGTCGTCTGGCCACGCAGACGAGTGGAGTTCAGCAGGTGTGCATCCAGTTGGGCTTGTTCGTGAGTGCAGGAGGTGTTGTTCAGATCATTGAGCACAATCAGGTTGCCTGCCTTGACCGTGTCCTCCCGGCCCGGGTTGAGCGCGCTGAACTTACTCATTGCACCCGGCGGCATTGCCTCGAACAGGCTGCGGTAGAGCTCACCCACCGGCAGGCTGCGTGGTACTACATGGAACCCTGGGTCAGCGGAAGGAGCCCGCTCAGGGCGATAGCTCTCGCGAGGCGGTGGATTATCGAAGCCGTAAGCCCGTGAAGACGACGGCATGGTCTGGGTTGGTCGTGATGAGTTCGGGTTGGCAGGACGCGCGGTCAGGGGTATTGGGGTGCGCTCGCCACGGGGGGCGGTGGTGAACTTGTTGGTTTTCGGCTGGTCGGTCATGCGGCCGGTTCCTTTCGGCAGGGGCCGCGAAGCCTACCAAGCCATACGAGATAGCGCATCGACACAGGTCAAAAACCGAAAACTCCTACGTTGGTTTTGGGTTCCTTCGCTCACCCAACTCCGAACACTGGCGTCAGTCGCTACTTGGCAACGGCCAGTACCACCCGCTCGGCAAGCGCCAGGCAACTGGTCAGCCCGGGTGACTCGATACCGAACAGGTTAACCAGCCCCGGAACGCCATGATCATCCGGGCCGCTAATGACGAAGTCCGCGGCCGGCTCAGTCGGACCGGTGATTTTGGGGCGTATACCGCTGTAGGCCGGTTGCAAGCTTCCATCAGGCAATGCCGGCCAGTAGCGTCTCACCGCTTGGTAGAAGGCCTCCCCTCGCAGCGGATCGACCCGGTAGTCGGTCTTCTCGACCCATTCGACGTCCGGCCCGAAGCGCGCCTGGCCGCCCAGGTCCAGGGTCATATGAACGCCCAGGCCGGCGCTTTCCGGAGCCGGATAGACCAGATGCCGAAAAGGCGCGCGGCCACTGAGGGTGAAGTAACTGCCCTTACACAGGTAAGCCCTGGGCACGTGCCGGGCGTCCAGTCCGACGATCCGGCCGGCCACTTGCGGCGCCGTCAGCCCGGCGCAATTGATCAGCAGGCGACAGCCCAGTGTCATCGGCTGTGCACCGCCCAACTGCAGGCTGAACCCTTGTTCGGCGCAGTGCGCCGAATGCAGCGGCGTGTGCAGCGCAATCACCGTGCCCAAGGCTTCGGCGTCCGCCTGAAGGGCAAGCATCAGCGCATGGGAATCAACGATCCCGGTCGATGGCGACCACAACGCCGCCACGCAGGACACTGCCGGCTCCAGCTCTCGCGCCTGCGCGGCATCCAGCCATTGCAGGTCGTCGACACCATTGCGCCGTCCTCTGTCGAACAACGCCTGCAACGACTCACGCTGACTGTCGTCGGTGGCGACGATCAATTTGCCCAGACGCCGGTAATCGACCCCGCGCTCATCGCAAAAGGCATACAGACGCTGCTTGCCCTCCACGCACAGCCGGGCTTTAAGGCTACCGGTCGGGTAATAAATGCCGGCGTGGATCACTTCAGAATTACGGGAGCTGATGCCGACGCCAATACCCTCGCCCGCCTCGACCACGATCACTTCCCGCCCGGCCTTGGCGAGCGCTCGCGCGACCGCCAACCCAACCACACCGGCCCCGACCACCACACACTCGATATCGACGCTCACCTGTACCTCAACCCTGAATGTTTTTTCTGGACCTGTCCCATTTAAGCCAGCCCCCGCTTCCGATAGTCGTAGCGTTGCAGCATAACGAGGCGATCATCGCCATGAAAAAAAGGAACCTCACGAAATGCTTTCGATAGCACTGCACCCCGCACAGCGTTATGAACTCGAATGCATCGAGAACCTGATGGGTTCTTCACGGAATCCGCGTTTCACATCCAAGACACATTCCATCGCGCAGCTCTGCAAGATACGTTGCATTTTAGGGGTCACGCTAATGTTATGGCTAACGGGGAGTACGGCAACGCCTGTGCCGATGAAGACCGGAATAGTAGTAATGAACAGCTGTTGTAACTCACCCGCCTTGGCAAAGTAGGCTGCTGTTTTACCACCTCCCACCAACCAGGATGAACGTTACCCCGTCGTTTTTTGAACGCCCCTGCTTGCGCAGTCGCCCTATCCGGATCAAAGGAACGTCAATGAGTACAAATTTTTCAGGCATTACGTGGGGCTTTCCCGGCATCGACCGGCGTCTGCTAAAAGTGCAATTCAGCTTTTTGCTGATGGTTCTGGGGGGACGGTGCAATCAACTGGCGGTGGCTTGGTGGGCCTTGCAGGAAACAGGCTCTGCGCTCTATTTTGCCAATATGATTGCCTGTTCCATCGCGGCGGAGGTGTTAGCCAAACCCCTGCTGGGATGGCTGGGGGACAAGTACAACAAAATCCTGATCATCAAGCTGGCCTCATGGATCAGCCTGCTGACAGCGCTGTTGATGGTGGTGCTGTCCGCCACGGGGTCGTTCAACCCCTGGACGGTGGGCGCGCTAATGATGATCAGCAGTGCGATCGTCGGCGTGCGCGACCCTCTCCAGGCGTCGATCATTCCTTTGTTTGCAGACGACGATAAAGTCTCCCTGGCCTTTCGGACCAAAAGCGTGATGTCGTCCTTTTCCATTCTGCTGGGGCCGGTACTGGCCAGCGGGTTGATTTACGGGTTCGGTATCACGTTCGCCTTTGCCGCCGATTTTTTTGCGATTCTCATCGCTGGGGCGTTGATCGCGACCATCCCGAGCCATATCGGTACCACTGGTCAAGGCGAAAAAGCCCCGGGTGCCAGCGGCTTCAGCATGATCTATTCCGGCTTCAAAGTGGTGTACGGAGTGAAAGTCGAATTTTACCTGGCCATCATTGCAATGCTGATCAACTTTGCCCTGTTTCCGTTCTTCACCATCCTGATCCCACTGTACGTAAAGGACGTCATCCAGTACCCGGTCACTTATATCGGTCTTCTGGATTCGTGCTTCGGGCTGGGTATTCTGGCGGGCAGTTACAAAATCATCGGCTGGTTATCCGACCGGGTCCCCCGTGACATGTGTGTGTCCGCAGGTTTTGCATTACTGGGGTGCAACCTGGTGGTAGTCGGCACCGTTTCATCGTCGTTCATCGTACCCGCGGCCTTTTTCTGCGGCGGCGTCGGCCTGATGTTGATCAACATCCCCACCTCCGCTGTGAGGTTGCTGGCGACGCCCAAGCTCCATCGCAACCGGATTTTTGCCACGGTTTCATTTCTGTCTGCGGCGGCCAGCCCCTTGGGCAGTTTCGCGATGAACACCCTGATCGCCTATCTGGGGGTCGCACTGACAATCACGCTGCTGGGCGTCATGGTGCTTCTGTTGTCTCTGCTGGTCTTTCTGGTACCCGATTTCAAAACTTTCATGCGTTCCCAGGATACGCAGCTCAATGATGCCTACCTGGACAAATACCCTGAAGCGTTTGCGCACTGACGTGCCTCGCCGTACCCCCGCCTCTTACAAACGGAGTTGCCTTTCACGATGCCGAATTTCAAGGATCGATCTAAATCTGCTCGACACGAACAGATCTTATGCGGCCAATACTATGACGACATGGGCTGTACCGGTTTCCTAGTGAAATAACTTTCTAACCTAAGCTATGTTTCTGTGGTCAGTCAGTGCTTGGAGTGATCATATGAACCCTACAAAGGGCTTCGCGTTTACAAGGTTATGGCGGGGATACGCGGTCGGTGACCTGGCGCATGCTGCGATCTTTTGGCGGATCCGGATATTGCCCAAGAGCAAGATCAAAAGATCGCGGCCTGCAGCAGCTCCACCCATCATGTAGGGATGACAAAAAGGAACCTTGCGAAATGCTTTCGATAGAACTGCACCCCGCACAACGCGACGAACTCGAATGCATCGAGAACCTGATGCAGTTCTACGTGTACGATTTCAGCGAGTGGCTGCCGCTGAAGTTCGGCGCCCATGGCTTTTTCAATATCCAGCCAAGAACCGATTACTGGAGAAAGGCTTCGACACAGCCTTTCCTGATCAAGGTTGACGGGGACATTGCCGGCTTCGTGACGATTGACGATGACGTCCGTTTTGACGGTGTCGAGTACAACATTGGCTATTTTTTTGTCAGTCGCCGGTATCGAGGTCGTGGTGTCGGGACGTTTATTGTCTCTGCGCTACTCAATAAATTTCCGGGGCAGTGGCAGATTTTCCACATCGACGCCAATCAGCCTGCCCGGTCATTTTGGGCCAAGGTCATCCCTGCCCTCACCCAAGGCGAGTTCACCCGTCATCAGCTGTCGATCGATGGTCATGAATGCACCCTGTTCAAGTTCCAGTTCAGCGGCAACCCGCTCAGGTGATGTAACACTCTCAACGCAGCTTCAGCGGGTCGACCATTTCGGCCACGATGGCCATGCCCACCAGGTCTGACAGCGTGTTGGCCTGCATGCGTTTCATCACGCGCGAGCGATACAGGTCCACGGTTTTTGCACTCACCCCAAGCTGCTCTGCGATTTCACGGGTGGTGTAACCCTGTACCAGCGGCAGCAATACATCGCGCTCGCGTGGCGTCAGTGTGAGCAAACGCGCCTGCAAGTCTTCGTGGCCCTGATTGCCAGAACGGTGTGCATCGCAGTTGCTGAGTGCCTGTTGCACGCTGTCGAGCAGCAACTGTTCGTTATAGGGCTTTTCGATGAAGTCATGGGCGCCAGCCTTGAACGCCCGCACCACGATCGGCACATCCGCATGGCCGCTGACGAAGATGATCGGCAAGTTCAGCTCGCGTGTGCGCATTTCTTCCTGCACGTTCAGTCCGCCCATGCCGGGCATGCGAACATCCAGCAATACGCAGGCATTGAGTCGGGCATCACAGGCATCGAGGAAGGCCCGGCCACTGGTGAACGGCAAGGCTTTGAGCCCGACCGACTCCAGCAACCAGACAGTCGAGTCGAGCATGCCTTGATCGTCGTCGACCACATAGACCACCTGCTCCGCGACACTTGCCATTGCATTACTCCTGTTGTTGTTTTGTTGGGCCGGCAAGCGGCAAGCGGCAACACATCAGCAGCCCGACGGGCTGACGCTGGGCCTGTAACTCGCCGCCGAAGCCTTCGATGATGCTGCGGCTCATGGACAAGCCAAGTCCCAGGCCATCGGCTTTGCTGGTGTAGAACGGGGTGAATATTTGTTCCAGCTCTGGCTCGCTCACGCCCGGTCCCTGGTCCTGCACGCTGATTTCCAGGTCTGCGCTGCTGCCCTTCCCTGCGGTGAGGACAATCAGCGAAGGCTGCCCCGGATGTTGCTCACGGTTGGCGTCGATGGCGTTGCGCAACAGATTGAGCAGCACCTGCTCCAGCAGCACCCGGTCGGCATAAATGGGCGGCAGATTATCCGGCAGTCGCTCCTCGATTGCCACTTGGCAATTGCTCGCCTCCCAGGCACACAAACGCACCGCCTCACGCGCCACTTCGGCGACGTTCAGTGCTTGCATACGCCTTTGGCCCTTGCGCAGAAAAGCCCGCAAACGCCGGATCACCTCCGACGCGTGAGTGGCGTGCAGGGTAATGCGCTCCAGGCCTTGCGCCACCCGTTCGGCGGCCTGCGGATTGGTCCCCAGGGCTTGTAAATAACGCTGGCTGGCGTTGGCATAGTTGACCACTGCCGCCAACGGCTGATTGATTTCGTGGGCGATGCCCGAGGCCAGTTCACCCAGGGTCACCAGCCGCGCGGTATGCGCCAGTTCGTCCTGATGACGGCGCTGTTGCACTTCACGCAGTTCACGTTCGGTCATGTCACGCGCCACCAGCGAGTAGTAGCGCTCCTGCCCGGCAGAACGGTGAGCCAGCAGCACCAGCGACACCGGTACTGAAGCGCCGCCGCCCGGTGGTTGCAGCCGTGCATCGGTGCTCCAGACGCCATTGCGCTCAGCGCTGCTCCAGCCCTCACGTTGCAGGCGCGCCAGGTCGTCGCTGGCAAAGAGTTCAGCAAGGGCCGGCATCGGTTGCTGCTCGTCGAGCCCGAGGGTGTGTCGCGCCGCCGGGTTGAGGTAGGTGACCTGGCCGCTGGGGTCAATGAACAACACCGGGTCGGTGTTGGCCTCGACGACTTCCGCCAGGCGTCGCTTGTTTTCTTCAGCCTGCACCCGAGCGGTAATGTCGCGCGACACGCTGACCACCTCGACCACCGCACCGGTGTAGGTTTCACGAATCGCCCGGCTGGCCGTTTCGAACCACAGGTAATGCCCGGCACGATGACGGATGCGATAGGTCATGGTGTGATAACCATCCTGCTCCAGGGCGTCCCGCGCGCGCTGCACCAGGCTGGCCAGATCCTGGCTATGGAACAAGCCCTGGGCCATTTGCCCGCGCAACTCTTCGGGCCAGTATCCGAGCAAGGTCCAGGAGGCCGGCGAGGCGTCGAGAAAACGTCCGTCCGGTGTATGCCGGGATATCAGGTCGGTGGTGTTCTCGATGATCAACCGGTACAGCCGGCGCGCCTTGGCCGCCTCGCGCTCGGCAAGGACCTGTGCAGTGGCTTCGCGGCAACGGGCGAGCACACGGTTGTCCTGCGGATCGGGGATAAAGCTCCAGATCAATATCTGCGCTTCGAACTGTGCCTCGACCCCTTCGATGGCGCGCTGTTGGTCCAGACAGGCGCGCACCAGCACCCGGTGATTCACCGGCAAAAAGTCCAACACATCGCTCAAAGGTTTTTCGGCGAGCAGCGCCAACAGCGCCGCATTGAATTCCAGCGGCCGGCCCTGTGCATCCAGCAGTAAGCTCGGTTGCGGATCGTGGCCCAGCAGTGGCGAGCCACGCAGCATGCCGTTGACGCTGTTCAGCAGGGTCGTTAACAGGTCCTGCACCCAGCCCAGCCAATCGAGGCTCACCCCCTCGCACACTTCCACCAGCAGTAGCCCCGCTTGCCCCGGCTGCAGGGCAAGGTCAAACACCTGACCATGACTGATGGCGGCCCGACGCAAGCGACCGGCCAACCAGCAATCGAGGTGACGGACTTGATCCAGATCCAGTCGCCCCTCCTCGACCAGACGCTCGAACAGCAACTGATCGCTGGCCAGCGCAGGGTCCCCCAGACCGGGTGGGAAATGCTGGGCGGCCCCTTCGTGACTGAAAATGCACGCTTGCGGTTGCCAACTCAAATACACCGCCCGGCGCACTTCGGGACAATCTTGCAGCGCCCGGCACAAGGCATCGGCCCTGGCGGCCAGAGGCACACCCTCGCGCTGCAGGCGCAACCAGCTGTGCAATCGAACGGGGGTAAGGGTCATCGCGGGTCCACTTCGTCAGGGAAGCCAAGCATATACCGGCCTCGGCGGCATGGCTGTACTCATTTAGCTTTAAACGAATTATATATAGTAGTTTTACTATACTACTCAGGTTGTACTTCCATATTCATTGGTGAATATTATATAAAGCACATCGGACATAAAGTTGGCCTCAGCGGCGTACGCTGCAAGGTCACCTATAGAGCTAACAATCAGCCACCGAGTACCCGTACATGTCGATCTTCGAACAAGGGCTAGCGCCTACGGCTGTCAATCATATTGCCTTGTCTCCGCTCAGCTTCATCGAGCGCACCGCAAGCGTTTACCCCAACTACCCCGCCGTCATCCATGGTTCGATCCGCCGTACCTGGGCACAGACCTATACCCGCTGCCGGCGCCTGGCCTCGGCGCTGGCCGGCCGCGGCATCGGCAAGAACGATACGGTGGCGGTAATGCTGCCCAATATCCCCGAGATGCTCGAGGTGCACTTCGGTGTACCAATGATTGGCGCCGTGCTCAACCCGCTCAACGTGCGCCTGGATGCCGAAGCCATTGCCTTCATGCTGCAGCATGGGGAGGCCAAAGTATTGATCACTGATCGCGAGTTCCATGAAGTCATCCATGCCGCTATCGGCATGCTGGATCACCCGCCGCTGGTGATCGACGTCAACGATCCGGAATACGGTGAAGGTCAGGCGGTCAGTGATCTCGACTATGAAGCGCTATTGGCCGAAGGCGACCCGGCATTCGCCTGGCAATGGCCGGATGATGAATGGCAAGCCATCTCGCTGAATTACACCTCAGGCACCACCGGCAACCCAAAAGGCGTGGTCTACCACCATCGCGGTGCTTACCTGAACTCATTGGGCAACCAGATGACCTGGGCCATGGGCAACCATCCGGTGTACCTGTGGACGCTGCCGATGTTCCATTGCAACGGCTGGTGCTACCCGTGGACCATCACCGCGTTGGCTGGCGTGCATGTGTTCCTGCGCCGCGTTGATCCGCAGAAAATCCTCACGCTGATCCGCGAACATCAAGTGACTCACCTGTGTGGTGCGCCGATCGTGCTCAATGCGCTGGTCAACATGCCAGAGTCGGCGAAGGCTGCCATCGATCACCCGGTCAACGCCATGGTCGCCGGCGCCGCGCCGCCAGCCAAGGTGATCGGTGCCGTGGAGGAAATGGGCATCAAGGTCACTCATGTTTATGGCCTGACCGAAACCTATGGCCCGGTGACTCTCTGCGCCTGGCATGCAGAGTGGGATGAATTTTCTCTAGAGGAACGGGCGCAAATCAAATCCCGTCAGGGCGTGCGCTACCCCACTCTGGAAGGCGTGATGGTGGGAGACCCGACGACCCTGGAGCCGACCCCGCGCGACGGTCAGACCATCGGTGAGATCTTCATGCGTGGCAATACCGTGATGAAGGGCTACCTGAAGAACCCAACCGCCACGGCCGAAGCCTTCGAAGGCGGCTGGTTCCACACCGGCGACCTGGCGGTCTGTCATCCCGACGGCTATGTCGAGATCAAGGACCGGCTCAAGGACATCATTATCTCTGGCGGCGAGAACATCTCCACCATCGAACTGGAAGGCGTGCTCTACCGCCACCCGGCAGTGATGGAAGCCGCGGTGGTCGCCCGTCCCGATGAGAAGTGGGGAGAAACCCCTTGCGCCTTCATCACCCTCAAGGCTGATCACAAGGACGTCCGCGAAACCGACATCATCAGTTTCTGCCGCGAACACCTGGCGGGATTCAAAGTGCCGCGCACCGTGGTCTTCACCCTGCTGCCGAAGACTTCAACCGGCAAGATCCAGAAATTCGTTCTGCGCGATATGGCCAAAGCGCTCTAACCCAAACCGACGTTTCACCCGTCAAGCGGCAGGTCTTTTATCTGCCGCTTTGGGCTCGTGCAGGCCGAATTTGGCCAAACACCTGCCCCAGCGCACAACCGTCACAACGAGGTTCATGTTATGCCCGAATTCAACGCCCCACTGCGCGACATGCGCTTTGTCCTGCATGAAGTGTTCGACGCCCCAGCCTTGTGGGCTCGCTTGCCCGCCCTGGCCGACAGTGTCGACGCCGCCACTGCTGACGCGATTCTCGAAGAAGCGGCTAAAGTCACCGCACACCTGATCGCGCCGTTGAACCGCAGCGGTGACGAAGAAGGCGCGCAATGGCACGAAGGTCAGGTCAGCACGCCCATCGGTTTCAAACAAGCCTATGCCACCTACATCGACGGCGGCTGGGTGGGTCTTTCCGGCAACGCCGAGTTCGGCGGCATGGGCATGCCGAAGATGCTCGCCGTGCAATTCGAAGAAATGCTCTACGGCGCCAACTCCAGCTTCGCCCTGTACTCGGCACTGAGTTCCGGCGCCTGCCTGGCGATTGATGCTCACGCCAGCGAAGCGTTGAAAAGCCTGTACCTGCCGCCCATGTATGAAGGCCGCTGGGCTGGCTCCATGTGCTTGACCGAAGCCCATGCCGGCACCGATCTGGGGATCATCCGTACGCGTGCAGAACCTCAGGCCGACGGCAGTTACACCATCACTGGCAGCAAGATTTTCATCACCGGCGGCGACCAGGACCTGACCGAAAACATCATCCATCTGGTCCTGGCCAAACTGCCGGACGCACCCGCTGGCCCGAAAGGTATCTCACTGTTTGTGGTGCCCAAGGTGCTGATCAACGCCGATGGTTCCCTCGGCAATGCCAACGCGGTCAGTTGCGGTTCGATCGAACACAAGATGGGCATCAAGGCCTCGGCCACCTGTGTGATGAACTTTGACGGTGCCAGCGGTTGGTTGATCGGCGAAGCCAACAAGGGCTTGGCGGCGATGTTCACCATGATGAACTACGAGCGCCTGTCCATTGGTATTCAGGGAATCGGTTGCGCTGAAGCGTCTTATCAGAGCGCTGTCGCCTACGCTCGCGAACGCATTCAGAGCCGCGCGCCCACCGGGGCGATCGCCAAGGATAAAGTGGCCGACCCGATCATCGTCCACCCCGATGTGCGTCGCATGCTGCTCAGCATGAAAGCCATGACTGAAGGGGGGCGCGCTTTCGCCAGCTATGTCGGGCAACAACTGGATCTGGCCAAGTTTTCCGATGATGCGCAAGAACGGGACACGGCCCAAACCCTGGTCGCGCTGCTCACGCCCGTCGCCAAGGCGTTCTTCACCGACACCGGCCTGGAAAGCTGCATCAACGGCCAGCAAGTGTTCGGCGGCCATGGCTATATCCGCGAGTGGGGCCAGGAACAACTGGTGCGTGATGTGCGCATTGCACAGATCTACGAAGGCACCAATGGCATTCAGGCGCTGGACTTGCTTGGGCGCAAAGTGCTCGCCGATAACGGCGCGGCTCTGCGTCAGTTCACCGGTGAGATCCGTGCGTTCGCCAGCCAACCCAGCGCTGTGTACGCCACTCAACTGCTCGACGCCGTGCAGCGACTGGAAAGCCTCAGCGACTGGCTGCAGGACCAGGCCGCGACCAACCGCAATGAAGTCGGCGCTGCATCGGTGGAGTACCTGCATCTGTTCGGCTACGTCGCCTACGCCTGGCTCTGGGCGCGCATGGCTCGGGTTGCCGAGAAAAAGCTCAGCGAAGACCCAGGGTTTTATCGCGCGAAGATCGCCACCGCCGACTTCTTCTTCAGCCGCCTGCTGCCGCGCATTTTGAGCCTGGAACAGAGTATTCGGGCTGGCAGTACGTCGCTGTACGGCCTGACTGCCGAACAGTTCTAACGATTGAACCTGTGGCGAGGGAGCTTGCTCCCGCTGGGGCGCGCAGCGGCCCTAAAACCTGCAAACGCTTTGTATCAGGCACACCGCATTCACTGACTTTACGACTGCTTCGCAGCCGAACGGGAGCAAGCTCCCTCGCCACAATTTCGAAGTATTACCCCCCGAATATCGAGCCCTGAAGCTCGATGCGGGAACCGCGACTCCATAATAAAAACAAAGGGGCTTCACCATGGACCGTAACACCTGCACCCTCGCTACCCGTCTGTTGCTGGCCGGCGGCGTCATCAGCCTCTCAGCCCCCGCCGCTGCGGATTTTATCCAGGACAGCAAGGCCAGCCTGGAACTGCGCAATTTCTACTTCAACCGCGACTATCGCCAGGCCAACGCCCCTCAATCCAAGCAAGAAGAGTGGGCGCAGGGCTTCCTGTTGCGCTACGAGTCTGGCTTCACCGACGGCATGATCGGTGTCGGTTTCGACGCCATCGGCCTGGTCGGCGTAAAACTTGATTCCAGCCCCGACCGCGCCGGCTCAGGCTTGCTCAAACGCCACAGCGACACCCGCAAAGGTGCTCAGGATGAGTATGGCGAACTGGGTCTGACCGCCAAGTTGCGCGCCTCCAAAAGCGTGCTGAAACTCGGCACCATGAGGATATGGGCATCACCCGAACCGGTGCCAAAGGCATCACGACGCGTCATCTGGACAGCGACAGCTTCGATTTCGCCAGCCTGAATTACACATGGACCAGCAATCTCGCCACCGGTTACAGCTTCGGTCATCTCGACAACTTCTACAGCCAGCACCTGGTGAACCTGACCTACGTATTGCCGGTGACCACGGGCCAGTCGTTCAAGACTGATCTGCGCTTCGCCCGCTCCACCGGCGATGGCGGCAGCAACGTCGACAACCGCGCGCTGGGCGCCATGTTCACCTACGCCCGTGGGCACGCCTTCGGTCTCGGCTATCAAGCCATGAGCGGCGACACCGGCTACGCCTACATCAACGGCAGCGATGCGTTCCTGGTGAATTTCGTACAGATCGGCGACTTCGCCAGCAAGGACGAAAAGTCCTGGCAGGCGCGCTATGACTACAACTTCGCCGCGATCGGGATCCCCGGCCTGACCTTCATGACCCGCTACATCAAGGGTTCCGATATTGACCTGGGTAGCAACCGTCCTGAGGGCAAGGAGTGGGAACGCGATACCGACATCGGCTATGTACTCCAGAGTGGCCCGCTGAAAAACCTCGGTGTGAAGTGGCGCAACGCGACGGTGCGCTCGACCCACTTTGGCAGTGACCTGGACGAAAATCGTCTGATCGTCAGCTATAGCCTGCCCATCTGGTAAGCGAACAAACCGTCGCCTTTGCAGCGCAACTCTAGCTCACGTGCCTGGATACGCTTCCTGACACCGGGCCACCCTAACAAAGCGAAACCTCTTACATCACAAAAAGACTGATCCGATTTAAATGCCCTGAACTCTCATCCAGAGTCACGCGCCTTCAAAACGCACAAAGGACTTGTGGATGGACCACGCTGCCGATCAGACGTTTTTTTTCTCACTCAACATTGAAGGTCTTTCACACGACCTTCAAGTCCATGAGTTTCTCGGCAAGGAGGCCATCAACCAGGCCTTTCGCTTCGATCTTGAGTTGGTCAGTGAGCGATCCAGTCTGGATCTGGAAAGTCTGCTGCACCGTCCGGCCTTTCTGAGTTTCGGTACCCACGGCGTCGGGGTGCACGGTTTGATCTACCGTGTCGCCCAAGGCGACTCTGGGAAACGCCTGACTCACTATCAAATGACCCTGGTGCCCCATCTCACCTACTTGGCTCATCGCCACAACAAACGCATTTTCCAGCACCTGAACGTCCCACAGATCATTGCCAAGGTGCTGACGGACCATGGCATGCAAGCCGATACCTGGCGCTTCCATCTCGCAACAACCTATCAACCTCGCGACTATTGTGTGCAGTACAACGAAACCGACCTGTATTTCATCCAGCGCCTGTGCGAAGAGGAAGGCCTGCACTTTCACTTCCAGCACAGCGCCGATGGTCATGTGCTGGTATTTGGCGAGAATCAAACCGTATTCCCCGAACCTGCACGGCCCACGGCCTATATGCCAGGCAACGGCATGGTGGCCGAGGAACCGGTGATCGATCGTTTTAACGTGCGTCTGGAAACCCGCACCACCCATGTCAGCCGTCGAGATTACGACTTCCAAAAGCCGCGTCTGAAACTGGACAGTAACGTCAAATACGATGCCGCACCGAAGCTCGAAGACTATGCTTTCCCGGGGCAATTCACCCACCGCGAACGCGGCAAGCACCTGGCCAACCGCGCCCTGGAACGCCATCGCGCCGACTTCCAACAAGCCAGCGGACGCAGCGACCAAAGCACTCTGCGCGGCGGGCATTTCGTCAAGTTGAGTAAACATCCACGAGATGAATGGAATAATTTGTGGTTGCTGACCGAAGTCGAGCACTTTGGTAAACAACCGCAGGTACTCGAAGAGTCGGTGCCACAAGGCAAGTCGGACGACGATTTCAGCCAGGGCTATCGCAACCACTTCCTCGCAACGCCCTGGGAGGTGATCTATCGGCCGCCACTCAAGCACCCGAAAATATCCGCGACGGGGACCGAACATGCCGTGGTCACGGGCCCGCCCGGCGAAGAAATCTACTGCGACAAGTACGGTCGGGTAAAGGTTTTGCTGATATGGGACCGCAACGGACAGCTCAACGAGCGCTCCAGTTGCTGGTTGCGGGTTGCCACTGGCTGGGCCCACGACAGCTATGGCAGCGTGCAGATCCCTCGGGTCGGCATGGAAGTACTGGTAGGTTTCAGTGGAGGCGATCCCGACAAACCTCTCATTCTCGGCTGCCTGCCCAACGCAGTAACGCCGGTTCCACTGAACCTGCCCGCAGAGATGACCCGCAGCATCTTTCGTAGCCAAAGCAGCCCGGGGGGTGGCGGATACAACGAACTGCGTATCGAGGACCGAAAAGGCGCCGAGGAAATTGCCGTGCGTGCCCAGCGCGACTTCGTCCAACACGTTCTCAATGACGAGCGCATTCAGGTCGACAGCCAGCGTACCGTGGTGGTCGGCGGCATTGCCCGCCACGACCTGCGCGGTGAAGAACACCACCTGACTCATGGCAATCGCCTGACCGAACTCAAACAGGACGATCATCTGGTGGTGGCGGGCGATCAGCACATCGGCGCCACCAATCACCGACTCAGCGCGGTGCAACACATCCACCTCAGCGCCGGTCAACAGGTCGTGATCGATGGCGGTGCACGGTTGACGATCCAGGCCGGTGGCCACTGGCTTACGCTGGGGCCGGAGGGCATTTTCAGCAGCGTACCGATTGTCGAAGGCGGCGCGCCCGCCGATGCCCTGCCGGCACAACCACGGCTGCCAGGTGAGTTGCCAGCGATGGTGTCGACGTTTGACCCCGTACAGCAACGCGAGGCACTGCTCGCGACACGCAGCTCGCGCTGCCTGATCTGCGAGGACGCTCAAGCATGAATCTAAAGACTGCCTTGCCTGACGATCTCCCTTGGGCCGAACACAAGGCGTTTCTGCTGGTGGATGGCACCGCCCATAGTGAGTTATCTGACCGGCTGGCGACGTTGCATCCACACACCACCCGGTTTGCCCTGTACGACTGCCTACGATTCAGGGCGCTGAACGATATCTCGCCATTGTTGGTGGACATCCAGGAGCCGGACAATCCGATCTTTCGGTTTTACCTTGAGCACGCTTTTGAGGAATGGGGGTTACTGCTCTTCAGCAGCGTGCCGGCCTATGAGCTGGTTCAACATCTGCGCAAGCTATTGACGGTAGAACTGCCGACGGGTCAGGAGGTATTTCTGCGTCTGGCCGATGCCGGGGTGGCGCAGGCACTGTTTGCTAGTGCCGATCAGCGCTTGTTCGGCCCGCTTTCTGGCGTGGTGATCCCGGATAGCGTCGACGGTATCTGGCATCGTCATCAGCCTCGGCTGCCCAAGTGCCCGGAACTGCCCGCGCCCTACCGCCTCAGCCCTGAACAGAACGCTGCGCTGGACCGCGTTGATCGGCGGCGCGCCTTGAGGGAACTCGACGTTCATCTGCTCACCTACTTCCCCGAGCGTCACGCCCTTCAGAGCCTGGCCCAGCGTTGGCCGAGGCTGGAGCGGTTGCTGGACGAGGCCAGCAGCCTCGGTTTCAGTAGCCAGTCCGACCTCTTCTATTACACCAACGTCATGAACTGGCTCGGCGATTCGACGCTGGAACAACACCCCGATATCGCCCGCCTGCTGCATACCCCTTCACTGCAATCACCCAGCGAGCGTGTTGCGCTTGCCGCTGAACTGGCCCACCGCTTCGCTACCCAAAGAGAGCCCTCATGATCGCACCGGCCAACCTTGCTGCCGCCGCAGCGTCCAAAGCCGAGATCGGCTCCCTTGGCGCCTGCCCGCTACGACTATCCCACGTGCAGTTGCTGCCCTTGCGTTACGGCCTGGTGGAAAACCCGCTGGACCCAGGCGCCGAGCTGAAGCTGCCCTACACCCTGAAAACCCGCCCGCTGGGCGTGCGCCTGCTGCGCGATGGCTGGCTGTACATTATCGACAGCGTCGACGGCCAGTTGCACGAATACCGCGTGCTCGACGGTCTGGTCAGCGCCCTGCTGCACAAGGGTGCCAAGGTCGACAGCGATCAGCGCGACGCCTTCGAAGCGCGTCCGGCGCTGGTGTTTTCAAGGCGCAGCACCCTGCACGTGAGCTTTGCCGAGGTGCAGTGGACCGCCGCCAAATGCCATCAAGTGCTGGACAGCGCCAAAGAGCGCGAACACTTCATGCAGGCCGTCGACCTCGGCCCGGTGAATTGCAAAACTGGCGGCACGCATGTGCTCACCGTCGAGCAAAGCAAACGCTGGTTGGCAGAAATCGCCACGGTTCCCGCCCGACAGGCGCACGCCGCGCAAGAGCGCGCCGAACATCAGGCAGAGCTGGCCGCCTATCCGCTGCCGGAGGCCACCTTGCTACCGCCGGTCAAGGTCCACGATGCACCGGAGCACGAACGTGAACCCTACCTGTGGGAACAGCTTCGGCGCTTTCGTGACGCCGACATGGGTGAATTCCTCGGCCAGGTTCGCCGCCCTTACCAGAGCGACACCCTGTTCCTGCTGGTGCAGGACGACCTCGGGGTGCTGCGCGACCTGGCCGATTATCAGGACACCGTGGTCGGCTGGATCGATGACTGGAGCAACGCTGTCGACAACGAACGCGACTACCTGCTGGCCTGCTACATCGAATCCCTGAGCCAGCTCAGCGCTGCAGATGTCAGCGAACTGGCCAACGCCAGCGACGACCCGCAGGTCAAAGCGCTGTTCACCGAGCTGCAGCAGCTGCCGGAGCCGGATCGGGAACAGACCCGGCAGGCCTTGCTCGACTACCTGAACAAGGGCGGCAAGGTCGAACCGCCGGGCGCTGCGGTTCCCCCGGAACTGGCGGCACTGCGCAAACAGGCCCACGCCGAAGCCTTTGAAATGGCCAAGTACCAAGGCGCCAGTGCGGATTTCACCGCCCTCAGCCGGGCCAGTGACCAGGCGGACCGCAACTACTACACCCGCCAACACTTCAAGGTCGCCCCGGCGGCGTTTGTCGAGCGCCACCTCAACACGCTGCTCACCCTTGGCAAGGCACACAACACGCGCATCAAGGAGGTACTCATGGGTGCCAGGTTCGGCCAACGCGGGGTCAACGACCTGATCGACCGAGAGGCCATGGACCATGCCTTGTTCCGCCACCGCGCCGACCTCGGCCGCTGGAACCGTTTGCTCGAGCGCATCACCGCCGACCGCACCGCGCTGGTCTGCGCCGGGTACTACCACCGTGCAGCCTGGTACTACGACGCGCAGGCGCCAAATCAGCTGGGCCAGGCATTTGTCGCCGAATACGCCTGCCTCAAAGACATCGGCCGCAGTGACGAGGCCAGTAACGCCCTGCTCGGCTATATCGAAAAACACCCCGAACTGACGCGACCTCTGTTCTATACCTTGCCCTTGGGTATTCAGGCCGAACTGCGGGTGCAGTACACCGTGCTGTACAACGCCGGCATCGGTCTGTTCAACAACCTGCCGCACTGGCTGGGGGTGCTGCAGCAGATTGAACAACCGCACCTGCCGGCCCTCGACGACTTGCCGGACAGCACCCGCGCCGTTGCCGACGCCGCCCAGCACAGCCTCAGCCCGGCGCTGAACCTGGGCATGAGTCAGGCGCTGGAACGCTTCGACCTCTCAGGCTCAAAAATCCCCGACCTCGACGAACTGTTCCGCCACCTGCCCAACGCCCTGCCGGCACGGCTGCTCGATGCCGCCAAAACCACCGGCGTGACCTTCACCGTCGCCACCCCGGCCGAACACTCCGCCCTGCAAAGCACCATCAAACACGCTCTCAGCGAGCGCGACTACCTCAGGAGCCTGAGCCGCGAACGCAACCGGCTCGTTCGCAACAAAAACCGCGACGGCCATAAAACACCGCGGGCCATTGAGCTACAAAACGAAATCACGCGGGTACGGCAAGTGCTCAGCCAGTACGAAGCCCGACTCGCCGGCGCCCTCAGCCCGATCAGCGAAGTACTCGACCCGTCGCTGCGCACCTCAGGCGCCACCCCGGCGCGCGCCGGGCTGACCGTGGTTTTTCCGCCCGCGCAGCAGCAGGAAGTGCGGAGTTTGCTGAAGAACATTCGGCTGGGGGTTAACGCGGTGCCGAAGGCGAGTCTGGTGAAGAGCGAGGGGATGGGGTTGGTGGTGTTTTTGGTGCAGGTGGTTAATTTGGTGGGGGTCATAAGGGAAACGTTTAGCCAATCAAGAAACAAACGTAGTTTGGAGCCGTTGATTAGTGCAAGTTTTGCATCGGGTGCTGCTGGATTCTCCGCAGCACAAAGCCTCACCGATACAGCCTTGCGGGCTCGTAGTACGGAGCTCGTTGCCGGGCTTCAGCACCATGCGCTGCAGAATGTTCATGTGCAGATGGGAAAGATGCATATTGGGTTGGGAATCGTTACCTACCTTTTAGGTTCTGTTTCTTCACTGATCAGTCTCAATACCCAGCAACAGAACTGGCAGCACGCAACGCGTAGTGGGAACCGCTCGGCACAGAGTGGTCTCGCTCTCACAACACTTGGGGCTGGTGGCATGGCATCGGTCAATGCCTATGGTTTAGGCCACACCTTACACGCGGGCTATACGGTACTGATCGCAAAAGACAGCGCAGCAAGAACGGCTGCTTGGGCCGCTGCGGGCACTCGCCTGTCCAGCGTGTTTTTCCGCGTCAACCTGGCCGGTGCGCTGTTTAGCGTACTGGAGTTGGGCGGCACCTGGCTCTTCAATCGCTACAACACCAGCGCCCACGATCAATGGCTGCAAAGCACGCCCTGGAGCCGGGATGCCGATCAGCGCGGCTCCCATACCCTGGAAGAATACCAACGTTATCTGACGAACTTGCTCCATGCGCCCTACGTACAGCTGGGCCCGAACGAGCATGATTCGTGGCTGAAAGAGCTGCTGCTCCGGGCCAACCCCAGCGACATCCATTTAACCCTGCCGGGGCTCACCTTAGAGGACCTTCAACCCCCCTTGGCCGGTAACGCCCCTCGGCGTCTGGGCATTGGCGCCAATCGCCTCACCGTCCCCCATGACAGTCGCGGCTTTGACCGCGAGCGCAAAGCGGATATCAGCGAGGACGTGCTCGACCGCCTGCAGATCGTGCAGGCCGCCCCCCTGATCCTGTGCCTGAAAGATCCGCTCAATTACGACGCCCCGATGGGCCCTTACTCCAAAACGCTGGAGCTGGGGGTGTGCCTGCAGACCTTGGCTGATAACGGCAAGTGGCTTTCCCGGACCTACGTCTTTCGCTTCGATCCCGGGGCTGACGGACGCTTCCCACCTTTGCCGACCCAATCAGTCACGGAACATCCACCTCTGTGGTTGGTTGACACCCATTTGCTGGAGTTGGCCGACCATGCCCAACCATCCTGATCTCCTCATGCCTCAGCCGCACCTTGAGCAGCCCCATAAGGCGGGGGACGTTGAGCCGTTTCCTAGCGGAAGAGTCACCTACCTGGCGCCTTTGCCACTGCCCTCGTCGCTGCCGCCCTACGGACCTCATATCGGGGAGTTAAACGATGTCTACATGGACTTCGGACTGGGGTCACCGCAAGTCTTTATGTGGCAGATGACACTAGGCGGACCATTTAGCGTTGCCTTTATGATTGCGTTTTTGTTCCCTCTAGTCGTCGGTTTTATTGGTCTTACGTTGGGGCATGACCTGACGTACTCTTGGGAATTCACAATCGATTTTTTCTTCGCAATCTACGGATATGCGATATGGACTGGGCTTTTCGGCCTGACCATCGGCCTCTGCGTCTGGCTCAACAACCACAACAAATACAGCGAAATCAACCCCACCCGCTTCAACCGCCAGCGCCGTGAAGTCTGTTTCATGCCCGAGGACGCCACCGAACCGGTCTTCGTCCCTTGGGAATCCCTCTCGGCCTGGGTCATCGAAGCCCAGGGCCACAGCCAATACGGCGTGCACCGCCAGTACGGCATGGGCCTCGGCTTTTATCATCAGGACCGGCTGATCAGCGTCGAATTCCCCTGCGCCGCCTTGCCCTTGGCCATCAGCCATTGGGAAGCGATTCGCGGCTACATGGAGTACGAGGTCAACGACCTCAAATCGATCCAGGACCCGCAAGACCTGCAAGGCCCCAACGACCCGTCCCACGAAGGCCTGCACACCTTCCGCAACGCCCGGGCGCGCATGCACCAGCAGCTACGCGATGGCGAGCGCAGCCGGCTTTCGGGGTTCTTCTGGTACCTCTACCACGTCATGACCCTCTGGACCCTGCCCAACCGCCTCACCGAATGGGAAATCCGCCGCATCAAAGCCATGGGCCAACACGCCCTGCCCGAGGCCATGCGCCAGTGGTCCGAGCCGCTGCCCAAAGAGCAATGGGCCAAGCCCAGTGAAGCGCTGCTGCACATGAGCCAACAGGTGCGCGCACTGCACAAACGCCAGCCACGCCGGCCGATTACCGAGATTTTTGCTGAAGTACAGCGACTCAATCCCCACGGTAAACGCAGCGCATGAGCGGTTTTCCTGGCGTACTCACCGTCCCCCATGACCGTCGCGGCGTTGACCGCGAGCGCAAAGCGGATATCAGCGAGGACGTGCTCGACCGCCTGCAGATCGTGCAGGCCGCCCCCCTGATCCTGTGCCTGAAAGATCCGCTCAATTACGACGCCCCGATGGGCCCTTACTCCAAAACGCTGGAGCTGGGGGTGTGCCTGCAGACCTTGGCTGATAACGGCAAGTGGCTTTCCCGGACCTACGTCTTTCGCTTCGATCCCGGGGCTGACGGACGCTTCCCTCCTTTGCCGACCCAATCAGTCACGGAACATCCACCTCTGTGGCTGGTTGACACCCATTTGCTGGAGTTGGCCGACCATGCCCAACAATCTTGAAGTGTCCATACCTCAGCCGCACCTTGAGCAGCCCCATAAGGCGGGGGACGTTGAGCCGTTTCCAAGCGGAAAAGTCACCTACCTGGCGCCTTTGCCACTGCCCTCAACGCTGCCACCCTATGGACCTCACATCGGGGAGTTAAACGATGTGTATATGGACTTCGGGCTGGGATGGCCGGAAGTGTTTTCGTGGCAGTTTATATTGGGGGTACCCTTCAGTATTTTTTTTATGGCTGCTTTTTTGTTCCCGGTAGTCGTCGGCTCTATTGGTCTAATACTGGGATATGACCTCACCTACTCCATAGAATTTACAACTGATGTTTTTTTTGCCATCTACAAAATAGCTATCTGGGGCGGACTCGCCATTTTGGCTATTAGCCTCTGCGTCTGGCTCAACAACCACAACAAATACAGCGAAATCATCCCCACCCGCTTCAACCGCCAGCGCCGTGAAGTCTGTTTCATGCCCGAGGACGCCACCGAACCGGTCTTCGTCCCCTGGGAATCGCTCTCGGCCTGGGTCATCGAAGCCCAGGGCCACACCCAATACGGCGTGCACCGCCAGTACGGCATGGGCCTCGGCTTTTATCATCAGGACCGGCTCATCATCGTCGAATTCCCCTGCGCCGCCTTGCCCTTGGCCATCAGCCATTGGGAAGCGATTCGAGGCTACATGGAGTACGAGGTCAACGACCTCAAATCGATCCAGGACCCGCAAGACCTGCAAGGCCCCAACGACCCGCCCCACGAAGGCCTGCACACCTTCCGCAACGCCCGGGCGCGCATGCACCAGCAAATTCGTGATGGCGAACGCAGCCGGGTTTCAGGGTTCTTCTGGTACCTGTACCACGTCATGACCCTCTGGACCCTGCCCAACCGCCTCACCGAATGGGAAATCCGCCGCATCAACGCCATGGGCCAACACGCCCTGCCCGAGGCCATGCGCCAGTGGTCCGAGCCGCTGCCCAAAGAGCAATGGGCCAAGCCCAGTGAAGCGCTGCTGCACATGAGCCAACAGGTGCGCGCACTGCACAAACGCCAGCCACGCCGGCCGATTACCGAGATTTTTGCTGAAGTACAGCGACTCAATCCCCACGGTAAACGCAGCGCATGAGCGGTTTTCCTGGCGTTTTTCTGGGACTCACATTAGAGGACCTTCACCCCCCTTGGCCGGTAACGCCACGACAGTCGCGGCGTTGGGCGCGAGCGCAAAGCGGATATCAGCGAGGACATGGTCAGTCCTCCGCAAGTCTGCACTCCCCTCCCGCAATACCAAACTGCCGCAGTGGTCAGAGTAGGATAAGATGCCTGCTAATCAGGCTCGCTGTGAGTAGCCCCGCATGACAGATAACAGTCGGAACATTACCCGTCTGATCAAGAAGTACCCGAATCGCCGTCTATATGACACGCACACCAGCAGTCATTTGACCCTTGCGGATATACGCCAATTGGTCGTCGATAAAATCCCGTTCGAGGTGGTCGACGCCAAGACTGGCGAGGATCTGACCCGAAGTATTTTGCTGCAGGTCATTCTGGAAGCCGAAAGTGGCGGTCAGCCGATCTTCTCCATTGAGATGCTCATGGGGATTATCCAGTTCTACGGTCCCTACCAGGGCGTCCTCGGCAGCTACCTGGATAAAAGCATCCAGACAGTCATCGACGTTCAGTCCCAGACCGGCGCTCAGTCCTCTGAAGCCTGGGGCGAGTTCATGCACCAGCAAGCACCGGTCATGCAGGACTTAATGCGCCAGTATGTCGACCAGTCAAAAGCCCTCTACCTGAACACTCAGAACCTCTTCGGCCTGTTCGGCGGCACGCCGCCTAAGCCAGGCGCCGGTGGCGGGCCGAAAAAAAATGGCGATGGGGAATAAACCCATCGCCATCAGTGTAACCATTCTAATGTGACTTACTTGTTACCGCTTGTTGCCTTGGTTGCCTCTGGGGCAGCTTTCCCGGTTGCGGCAGTTGCAGTTGCAGTCGCTGCATCGAAACTGCTCTGGGCAACGTCAGCAGCCTGTTTTACGGCTTTCTGTGCGCTTTCAAAAACGGTGCCGGCATTGGCCAGCGACGACTTGAATGCAGCCACGACAGGCTCGGAGCCAGCCGGTGCATTTTTGCTGATCACTTCAACGAACTCTTGTACCTGCTTGGTGCCCACTTCGACCTGACGCGTGGTCAGTTTGGCGATTTCCGAGTGGGTACCAACAATCAGCGCTTGCACTTGGCGATTGAACTCAGCCAGGCGTTCGGCTTGCACATTTGGCTGGGTGAAAGAAGCCTGGAGCTCGGCGAATCCTTGTGGATCACGGACTGCCAGCAGTTTGCGGAAACCGTCGAACTGCTCCTCGGTGGAGGCCTGCAGAGTCTTGATCTGCAGTTGGGTGAGCTGTTCAACGCTGGCAAAGATTTTGCCGCTGATTTGCTGCAGGAGGTCTAGGTTGGCTTTCTGAGCGTCTTGCAATTTTTCCAAGTTAAAAAAAGACATGCTTGAATCTCCTGATTCTGAAAGGCCGACATGGGCCTGAGGACGCGATAGCGATCCTGCCGGTCATCGCGTTAGCCTTGATATTGCAGTGCACAAATTCATTTGGCAATGATTTTTTTGTGCGCCGCACAAAAAGCTTTCCCCTCCCGCTGCTATTCGCTATAGACTCCGGACATCGAACAGCCAGCCAAGCTCTCTTTATTAATGAGGCGCAGGCAGCTGCTTCTCATGCATAACGCCAGGAGATCACCATGGGCCAGGAAGATATTATTGCATCGCAATATGAAAGACTCTCCTCTCAACGCGGTCTGTTCGAACACCTGAGTCATCTGCAGCGCCTCAATACCCTGAACGTCCTTGATGCTTTGCGCCAGCGCCAGGAAAAAACCCTCGCGCCTCTGAAGCAGGGTCAACTCAGACTACCCACGCCCGCTGACTGGCAGGAATACTTCACCGACCTCGGCCAACGCAGCCTGCTGTTCTGGGACACCCTGCGCCAGCGCGGCGACAATACGCTGGCCCATGAACGCGCCGGGTATCCGCTGCTGCTCAAGTTCGATCATGAAACCCTGATCGCAGGCGCCGATCTCCCCCGCCCGGTCAACTATTCACTGTTGCGAATTCTCCCCGGACCAGAGCAAAAAGTCGGCAGCAACGGTCAGCCGGTGATCATCATTGATCCGCGCGGCGGCCACGGCTCGGGAATCGGCGGCTTCAAACAGGATTCGGTATTAGGCGAAAGCCTCAGAGCCGGCCACCCCACCTATTTCATCTCTTTCAGTCACTCACCACAGCCTGGGCAAACCCTGGCCGATATTGTCGAAGCCCAAGCCCGGTTCATCGAAGTCGTCAGCGCCCTTCACCCGGCCAACAGCAAGCCGATCATAATCGGCAACTGCCAGGCCGGCTGGGCCTTGATGGGACTGGCGGCAACACGACCGGAACTGCCGGGATTGATCATTATCAATGGTGCCCCCTTGTCGTACTGGGCCGGTGTCAATGGACGCAATCCGATGCGCTATACCGGTGGCCTGCTGGGTGGCGGCTGGATGGCTCGCCTGGGCAGCGACTTGGGCAATGACCGTTTCGACGGTACCTGGCTGGTCAGCAATTTCGAAAGTCTGGACCCGGCCAACACCTATTGGGGCAAGTACTACCAGTTGTTCAGCCAGATCGACAGCGAGGCTGTGCGCTTCCTCGACTTCGAGCGCTGGTGGGGCAGCCCGACCCTGCTCAATGGCGAAGAGATCGAGATGATTGTCGATGACCTTTTCATCGGCAACCAATTGTCCGGCGGTCTCGGCCGCAAGAGCAGCGGTATTGACCTGAAACGGATCGAAGTACCGGTGGTGGTGTTCTGCTCTTACGGAGACAACATCACCCCTCCGCAGCAGGCATTGAACTGGATCACCGATGTCTATCCCAGCGATCTCGCTTTGCATGACGCAGGACGTACCATTGTCTACCTGCGGCATGCCAGCATCGGCCATTTGGGTATTTTTGTTTCCGGCAAGGTAGCGCGGCGCGAACACCGTGGGTTGCTCGGCGCGGTCGAAGCCATCAATGCACTGCCGGCAGGGCTGTATGAAATGCTGATCGACGATCTGCCGGCTCCGTCAGGCGGCGGTGATGTGCAATACCGCGTACGTTTCGAATCAAGGCGAATCGCCGATATTCATGATGACGTCGAGCCGGCCCGTGATGACGATCGCGAATTCTCTCTGGTGGAGCGCGCCTCTGAAATCAACAGCGCGTTTTACGACGGGTTCATACGTCCGTGGCTGCGTCAGATAGTCA
This sequence comes from Pseudomonas sp. H11T01, assembly GCF_048515765.1. Lineage (NCBI taxonomy): Bacteria > Pseudomonadati > Pseudomonadota > Gammaproteobacteria > Pseudomonadales > Pseudomonadaceae > Pseudomonas > Pseudomonas sp. H11T01. Next base: position 203,550 of record NZ_JBLYED010000003.1, read on the forward strand.
ACGAGCCCGTTGCCGAACTGATGCGCAGAACGCACCCCTTCCATCAGCAGCAAGTGCTATGGAGCAGCCTGAATCCCGCGCTGTGGTGGTTAGCAGGGACCGCCTCCCAAGTGAGCAGTGATCGTCGTCCTGCACGCAAAGACAACCCGTTGCTGGCCTGGCAGGAGCTGTTCTCCAACCAGATGCAAGACGCCCTGGATGCTTATCGCGATGTGCGCGATGCCACTCAGGAGCTGTGTTTTTACGGTGTTTACGGCGCACTGAGTGTCCTCACCAGCAACAAGCCTGTGCGAAATCTCCAGGCACATGCTGACCAGCAGGACCAGGCTCTGATCGAACGCCTGCAGGATGCGCTGCCTCATGGCGGCCCCCTGGAAGCGCTGGTGCGGATTCTGTTTTTGCTGGGCCGCGACAGCGACAAGGCGGGTAAGGAAAGCATCGAGATACTGATCCAGCAGGTGCATCTGCTGGTCCAGAACTACAGCAGTGAGCCCACTGCCCTGCGCGAAGCCATCCGATTGCAGAACCTGCTGGTTTTTGCCCACCCGCAAGAAAGCTTGCGCAGCCTGCCCTTGCTACTCCCGGACACCGAGGCACGCCAACAGGTCCTCGCAGCCGTTGGGCAATTGATGCCCGAACTGCTAACAATTACTGGAGCTGAAGGTGAATTCTGGCGTGAACTGCACGCACTGCTCGAAGTCCCCCTGCCCGGCTTTAGTCTCACCCAACCACCCAGTGAAACACCTGTCATCCCGCAGGAGGCCCCTGCGCAGCCACCCCCGCTTGCAGTAACGCTGCCGCCGGAGATCACACCAACGCCCGCTCCCGCCATCGTAGTTAAAGCCCCGAAGCGCAAAGCGAGCAAAGGGACAAAAGGCCCCAAGCCTCGATGAACCATCACAAGAGATTAGCGGTGCATTCGTTCGGCGAAGCCTGCGATCTTCTGATCTCTGCGCAGAGCGACGGGGTTCATGGGTCGGACCGGCTCGACTTCCTCGAGCACAAGCAACGACTCGTCGGCTCGATACTGACCGGGGGTCATGCCGAACCAACGGGTGCATGCCTTATGGAAGCTGCTGTGATCATGAAAGCCGAGCAGATAAGTCACATGCTTCATGTTGAAATGAGAATGGCGCAAATAAAAGTCGGCCAACTGCCGACGCACATCGTTCAGGACATCCTTGAATTGCGTGCCATCCTTCTCAAGGCCTCGTTGAAGCGTTCGCTTGCTGATGCTCAGTGCCGCCGCAATCGATTCCATATCACATTGCCCTTGGCCTTGCCCTTGACTCAAGCGCTCGGTAATCAGCGCGCGAATCCTGCCGACAATAGAGTAGCCGGACAACAGGTCCAATTGAGCCTCGGCAAAACTGTCATGGAGTGTGGCCAACGCCTCGTTGGCCATACTCAAAGGGCTCAGAAGCTCCTGACCATCGAACAAGATGCTGTCATAAGCCGCTCCGAAACGCAGCGGACAGCCAAAAAGCCGCTGATGCTCCGACGTGTCTTCAGGTTCGGGATAAGTGAACTCCACGCTCAACGGTTGCGGCGACTTGCCACCCGCCAGCCAACGGCAGAAACCCAGCAGCGAAGCCAGGCCTGCATCCGTATATTGCCGGGGTTTGGCCGAGCCACGTTGCTGATGATCGAGGCTGGCCAGACGGTAATTTTGCTGCTCCTGGACAAAGAAAAGGCTGAATCCAGTACTAATCAACGGGCTGAAACGAACCAGACGTTCGAGCGCCTTTTTCAGATTCGAACTGGACATCATTGTGTAGCCCACGATCTGAAAACTGCCGGGATGGAAATTCCCGTAGGCTTTCAACCCGATGTCAGGATCATCCGAGGCCTGAGCGGCCAGCTCCCATAAACGATAAATAACGCTTCGCTCGCAGAATGCTCCCGACTTATTCACGAGCTTGACATCTAGTCCAGCCTCCTCGCATAGACGGGCAACATCCAGTCCTTGAGCCGAAAGCGTATTCGCCAGCACGCTGGCATAACCTGAACTCATTCTATACATGGCGTCCTCAATGACCTGTGGAACCGAACATCCTGTCCGGAGCCAATATCGACCTGTGTAGAACATATTTCAACTATGTTGCATAAATATTAACTGTCTGTTGAGTTTCAGGTATTGATCCCAGTATAGGTACTCCTCATTTATTGCCAGCGGGCCAAAACGCCCGCGTGGCACCGATGGACACGAAAACGTCACCTACAAACACTTCCGCACGGCCCGTCGATATCGAACAATCTTCTCTCCTGCAGCGCAAAATAAGGAAGTAGAAGTATGGAGTCGCGTAGTCGTATTGCAGTGGTAACCGGTGGTATGGGTGGCATTGGTACAGCGATCAGCCAACGTCTGTACAAGGAAGGCTTCAAGGTCATTGTCGGCTGCAGTGCCAATTCCAGCCGCAAGGATGACTGGATGGCAACACAGCTTGCAGCCGGCTATCAATTCGAATGCGTCGAAACCGACATCACCGATTGGGAATCGACCCGCAAGGCCTTTGAGATGGTACGGGAACACTTCGGGCCGATCGACGTACTGGTCAACAATGCTGGCATCACTCGTGACGCGTCCTTCCGCAAGCTCACCCCGGAAGACTGGAACACGGTGATCGGGACCAACCTGAACAGTTTGTTCAACACCTCCAAGCAAGTCATTGAAGGCATGCTCTCCAAGGGCTGGGGGCGGATCATCAACATCTCGTCGATCAACGGCCAGCGTGGCCAGTTCGGTCAGACCAACTACTCGGCAGCCAAGGCTGGCATCCATGGTTTCACCATGGCACTGGCCCGGGAAGTTTCCGGCAAGGGCGTGACCGTCAACACCGTCTCCCCAGGCTACATCCAGACCGACATGACTGCGGCAATCCGCAAAGACATTCTGGACGGCATGATTGCCGGCATTCCGGTCGGCCGCCTTGGCCAACCCGAAGAGATCGCCTCAATCGTGGCCTGGCTGGCCTCCGATGAGTCCGCCTACAGCACCGGTGCCGACTTCTCGGTAAACGGCGGCATGAACATGCAATAACCCCAACCAGGGTATAAATGCCCTGGTTTGTTCGACGAATCTTGTCTTTTCAATGAGGTCACGCATGAACGAAGTCGTAATCGTTGCCGCTACTCGTACCGCCATTGGCAGTTTCCAGGGTGCTTTGTCTGCAATTCCCGCGACCGAGCTGGGTGCCGCAGTGATTCGCCGCTTGCTGGAGCAGACGGGTATCGATGCTGCTCAAATTGATGAAGTGATCCTCGGCCAGGTACTCACTGCCGGCGCTGGGCAAAACCCGGCACGCCAGACAGCGATCAAGGCCGGTTTGCCACATACCACGCCTGCCCTGACCCTGAACAAGGTCTGCGGCTCCGGCCTCAAGGCGGTCCATCTCGCCGTCCAGGCAATCCGTTGCGGCGACGCGGAACTGGTGATCGCTGGCGGTCAGGAAAATATGAGTCTGGCCCCCTATGTACTGCCCAAGGCACGCACCGGCCTGCGCATGGGCCATGCGCAACTGCAAGACAGCATGATCCAGGATGGCCTGTGGGACGCCTTCAACGACTACCACATGGGTATCACCGCCGAGAATCTGGCGCAGAAGTACGAGATCTCTCGTGAGTCGCAGGATGCCTTCTCTGCCGCCTCGCAACAGAAGGCCGCTGCAGCCATTGAGGGCGGGCGTTTCCAGAGTGAGATCACCCCGATCCTGATTCCCCAGCGCAAGGGCGAACCACTGGTCTTCGACACTGACGAACAGCCGCGAATCGACAGCACTGCGCAAGCCTTGGCGAAACTCAAACCGGCATTCCAGAAAGACGGCAGCGTGACCGCCGGCAACTCTTCGACCCTCAACGATGGTGCTGCCGTGCTGCTGCTGGCCAGCGCCGCTAAAGCACAAGCGCTGGGCCTGCCGGTACTGGCACGGATCAAAGCCTATGCCAGCGCCGGTGTGGACCCGTCGATCATGGGCATCGGCCCGGTCCCGGCTACACGTCTGACCCTGCAAAAGGCCGGCTGGAGCATCGAGGACCTGGACCTGATCGAAGCCAATGAAGCCTTCGCCGCCCAGTCGCTGGCGGTTGGCAAAGAGTTGGGTTGGGACACCAGCAAAGTCAACGTCAACGGCGGCGCGATCGCCCTTGGCCATCCGATCGGCGCGTCAGGGGCACGGATTCTGGTGTCGCTGGTGCACGAACTGATCCGTCGCGACGGCAAGAAGGGTCTGGCCACCTTGTGCATCGGTGGCGGACAAGGCGTCGGCCTGGCTATCGAGCGCTAACCAACAGCATCTGAGTAGACAATGCGCGGACTTGGGATCCTTGTTCCGCGCATCATGCTGGCGTCAAACAATGCTGCCCGCATTCCTGCCGTCGCTACGCCGGAGTCCGGCAAAGCGCGGCTTTTTTTCTGCCCGGCTCATCTGTATGGGCAAGGAATTTTATGGACAACAACGCGCATACATTCAAGACCTATTGGTCAGGCCAGGTTCCGTTCATCGCCTCCTTTGCAGTGCAACAATTGCGCCTATGGGTCAGCACCAATCCCTGGTTTTCCGGGCATGAGCACGATGCCTGGTTCGAGCTACCTCGCGAAACCCTGGACAGCCTTCAAGCGGACTATCAGGTTCAATGGGGCCAACTCGGCCAAAAACTGCTGACAGGCCAACCCTTCAGCTTCGATGATCGACGTTTCGCCAGCGGCAACTGGAGCGAGCCACTGTTCGGCTCCCTCGCTGCGTTTTACCTGCTCAACTCCAGCTTTCTCCTGAAACTGCTCGACAAGCTGCTGATCGACGAAAATAAACCGCGCCAACGCCTGCGCTACCTGGTGGAGCAAGCCATTGCCGCCAGTGCGCCAAGCAATTTCCTGGTCAGTAACCCTGATGCGCTCCAGCGTGTGGTTGAGACTCAAGGTGCCAGCCTGATCACAGGTATGCAGCATCTGGCCAGCGACATGGACGAAGGCAAAATGCGTCAGTGCGATAGCGGCGCCTTCAAGGTTGGCGTCGATCTGGCCAACACTCCCGGCGAAATCGTCTTCGAGAATCACCTCTTCCAGCTCATTCAGTATTACCCGCAAAGCGAAACCCAGTACCGAAACCCGGTATTCGTCGTACCGCCGTCGATCAACAAGTACTACATCCTTGATCTGCGCCCGGAAAACTCGATGGTCCGCCACCTGCTGGAACAGGGACATCCCGTATTCCTGATGTCCTGGCGCAACTTTGACGAGGAACACGCTGGCACCACCTGGGATGACCTGATTGAACACGGGGTAATCGACGCCCTGCAAGTGACCCGCGAGATCAGTGGCGAGAAGCGACTCAATTGCGTGGGTTTCTGCATTGGCGGCACTCTGTTGAGCACTGCACTGGCCGTACTGGCTGCACGCGGTGACCGAGAGATCGCCAGCGTGAGCCTGTTGACCACCTTCCTTGATTACCACGATACCGGCGCCATCGACATCTTCGTCGATGAAGAACTGGTGGCCCACCGCGAGCGCACCATCGGTGGCGTGAATGGCCCCATCGGTCTGTTTCGTGGCGAGGACATGGGCAATACCTTCTCCCTGCTGCGTCCCAACGAATTGTGGTGGAACTACAACGTCGACAAATACCTCAAGGGGCAGAAACCGATTCCGCTTGATCTGCTGTTCTGGAATAACGACAGCACCAACCTTCCGGGCCCGATGTACTGCTGGTACCTGCGCCACACCTATCTGCAGAACGATCTGAAATCGGGAGAGCTGGAGTGCTGTGGGGACAAGCTGGATTTGCGTGCAATTGACGCACCCGCTTACATCCTTGCCACCCATGACGATCATATCGTGCCCTGGAAAAGCGCCTACGCCAGCACTAACCTGCTCTCCGGGACCAAGCGCTTTGTACTGGGCGCTTCCGGGCATATCGCCGGCGTCATCAATCCGCCTGCCAAGCAGAAGCGCCATTACTGGACCAACAATCGGGTCACGAAAAACCCGGACACCTGGTTCAAGAATGCCGAACAGAATCCCGGCAGCTGGTGGAATGACTGGTTCAACTGGCTGGCCGGACACTCCGGTGAGCGCCAACCAGCGGTTGCGCACGCCGGAAATGCCAAATACCCGCCTCTGGAACCGGCACCAGGCAGTTATGTAAAATCCTCTGGTAAGTGACGAGCTCGAAGGCCTTTTCCAGGTCTTTGTGAGCCGGGCACGATAGTCGCTTGGGGTGACGCCCAAGCGATGAAAAAAGGCTCGTCGAAAGCCGTCGATGTTGGCATAGCCAACTTCGTCGGCAAGGCGTTTCAAGGGTACAGCAGACTCCTCGACCAGGCGTCGGGCAGCGTCGATACGGGCCAACTCGACAAACTCGACAGGTGTGGAGTTGGCTTCCATTCCAATTCAATTCACTCGCCGCCAAGCCTGTCAGCCTCGGCAAGGCCATGAGTGCCGCGTGCGCTTCTGTCGACCATTGCGACGATCGTTTCGAAGAGTTCGTCCTGCGCCTGGATGGGTGTGATTTCTCCGGTCGCGGCGGCATGGGACAGGGCTTCGGCCGCACCGAGCATCGCCCGAAGACCCGCGGGTGCGATAGCACCCTCTTTGGTGAATGGGGAGAGGGCAATCCGACACTTGTTCATGAAGACCGCTTCGTACTCGCGCTTGATTTTTTCGAGCTCCGGCGAACTGGCCAACGCCGCGATCACGCCGGGTATCTCGTTGCCTTGGAGAAGCACGCAATCGACGTAAGACGATGCGATGACCGTAGCCGTGCTCAGCAAGGTAGGTTCGCTCGTCTGAAGCGCGGCATCCATCAGCGCTGTCTGACGTGCGTCGAATTCCTGATAGAGCGCCGCCAACAGCCCGGGCCTTGTACTGAAATGGTCGTAAACCACGGGCTTTGTAACGCCCGCTTGCTCGGCGAGCCGTCCAAGCGTCAAGGCTTCCGTGCCCTCCTCCCGGACCAGCCGCCAGGCGACGTCCAGCAACTGGCGTTGTCTCTCCTCCCTCGTCATGCGGCGACGCGGCTGCGGGCTGGAGTCCTGCTCTCTTGTTTCGGTGCTTGACATGGCAATATACCAAAAGTAACTTACTAAACGTAACTTACCAAGAGTATATAAGGTACGCCTTTCGCCCTCAATCAGTAGCAGGAGTTTTCGATATGCACGCGCTCATCGTTGTCGCTCATCACGACCCCCAGTCGCTCACCCATAGCCTCGCAGCGCAAGTCGCTGAGGGCGTGGTCCTGGCCGATCCCGGCAACTCTTTTGAAATCGCGGACCTCTCGGCGCAAGCGTTCGAACCGAGGTTCGGCGCGGCTGATTTCGCTGTCCATCACAGGGAGACGCCGCCCCCCGCCGATGTTGCCGCCGAGCAGGCGAGAATCGATCGTGCCGACGCCCTTGTGCTGGTCTATCCCGTCTACTGGTGGTCGATGCCGGCGCTTCTCAAGGGATGGATCGATCGCGTATTCGCCAATGGCTGGGCGTTCGACTTCAGTTCGGATGCCAAGCTGGTGAAGAAGCTTCGCCACCTACGGGTTCATCTTGTCGGTGTCGGCGGCGCCGATGGGGGAACCTATGAGCGGCACGGCTATGCCGACGCCATGAAGACGCAGATTGACCATGGGATCTTCGATTATTGCGGCGCATGCGTCGTGACGTCCGAACTCCTGCTCGAATCGGAAACGCAGGATCCGACTGCCCATTTGGACGCCGCGCGAGCCCTCGGTCGCAATCTCTTCACTGCATCCCAGCGATGCAGCAGTAAGGGTACAGATTTACTTTCCATGGCCTGAATAGGCCGATAGCTGACTATCGCAGAGTTGATTGTTTGACGTCGCCAGGGTTGTCCTCAGTTGCCCTGAGCGCCTACGCCAACACCGACCGACTCTGCGAAACCAGACGCTTTTGCTGAAAACTCATCGTTCAGTCATGTCATGGACTCAGCGAATGTCCGCCAGGCATTTTTCGATAATATCCAGACCTTCATTCAGCATCGCCGAATCGATGGTCAGGGGCGCCAGCAGACGGATGATGTGCCGCGACTTGCCGCTCGGCATCAGCAGCAGTCCGCTGTTTCTGGCAGCTTCCAGCAAGGCGGCCAACTGCGCCGTCGCGGGATGGCCTTCGGGGGTGATCAACTCGATACCGCGCATGGCGCCCACACCCGTCAGGCGTCCAAGGTAAGGCGACAGCTTTTGGTCTCGCCAACGCTCATAGCGGCTGACGATGATGCTTTCTTGCATCTCGCCCCACGCCGACAGATTCGCATCAGTCATTTCATCCAGCGTCGCCAGCCCCGCTGCACAGGCAATCGGGTTGCCCGAATAGGTACCGCCCAGACCGCCTTTGGGTAACGTATCGAGCAGTGCTTTTCGTCCGACGACCGCCCCCAGCGGCATGCCGCCAGCAATACTTTTGCCCAATAGCAGCAAGTCCGGCTCGATACCCAGACGCGTGAAGGCAAAGCGTTGTCCGGTACGGCCAAAGCCCGACTGGATTTCATCAATGACCAGCACAATGCCCTTCTCATCGCAGAGCTTGCGCAATGCCTGGGCGAACTCGATATCCAGCGCCAGGAACCCGCCCTCGCCCTGCACCGGCTCGAGAATGAAACAGGCCACCTCATCAATATCGATTTCCACGCTGAATAGACGGTCCATGGCCTTTAGCGCGTCCTGGGTGGTGACGCCGGTGTCTTTGCTGGGGTAAGGCAAATGGTAAACCGGGCCAGGCAAGACGCCGACCTTCTGCTTGTAAGGCGCGACTTTGCCGTTGAGATTGAGGGTGGCCAGGGTACGCCCATGGAACGCACCGTCGAAGGCAATCACCGCAGTGCGGCCAGTATGCGCGCGTACGATTTTCAGGGCATTTTCCGCGGCCTCGGCGCCGCTGTTGGTCAGCATGCCGCTGACCGGATAGCTCACTGGCACAAACGCCGCCAAACGCTCCATGAAGCGTTCATAGGGTTGATGAGGTGCGGCGTTGAACGCGTAATGGGTCAGCCGTTTGGCCTGGTCACAGATGGCGTCGACAATACGTGGGTGGCAATGGCCCAGGTTCAACACACCGATACCGCCGACAAAATCGATGTAGCGCTTGCCGTTCACGTCCCAGACTTCGGCATTTTTTCCGTGACTGAGGCTGATCGGATGAACGAAGGAAATAGAGCTGCTGATAGAGGTGGAGGCCATGGCCGGTCATCCTGCTGACAATGAAAGTGCCCGCTATGTAAGCGATGATCGAGCGGTCCCCACAAGCGAAATAAACTCTCCGGGTTATTCCTCAGATTCGGGATGTCCGAAACCCGGACATCACTTTCGCTGCAACACCGCCTCCCCGGCCTGGGGTAACAGACGCAGGTTATCCAGCAACGCAATACCAGCAATCACCGCAATCCAAAGGAACGTCAGCTGAAAATCGGCGGTCAGCGCGTGTTCGGTATTCCCATGGATGTTCATTGCGAGGCGCAGCAGTAATGCGCCAATGGCCACTCCCAACCCCATGCTGAGCTGAAAGAACATGCTGAACAGGGTCGATGCGTCGCTCATTTGTTCCTTGGGTACGTCGGCGAAACCCAGGGTATTAAAGGCAGTGAACTGCATGGATCGCGATAGACCGCCGACGAACAGGATGAACAGAATCAGCGGCCAGCCCATGCGCGGTTCGAGCAGCGCGCAGGCGGCGATGGCCAACACGCCAAGAATCCCGTTGACCAGCAACACAGGGCGAAATCCCCAGCGCTGCATCACCACGCTGGTGAAGGGTTTCATCGCCAGATTGCCGGCGAACACCGCCAGCATCAGCAGCCCGGCATCGAATGCCGACAGGCCAAAGCCCAGCTGAAACATCAACGGCAGAAGGAACGGTAGCGTGCTGATGGCGACGCGAAACAGTGAGCCACCAAACAGGCTGACGCTGAACGTGCGAATCCCCACTACTCCCAAAGCCAGCAACGGTTCGGCACGCCGACGCATATGCGCCCACGCCAGAACGCCAAGCGTCGTCCCGGCAATGACCAGCATCAGCCCAGGCCACAGATTGGCGCGACTTTGCCCGAGCATTTCGACGCCGTACAACAACGCGGCACAGGCACCACCCACCAGCACAAATCCGCCGAGATCGAAGGCTCTGGCACTGACCTCATTGTGCTTGGGAATCAGGATAAAGGTTGCGATCAACGCCACCAGGCCAAGCGGCAAATTGAGATAGAAGATCCACGGCCAGGAGGCATGGGTAACAATGAACCCGCCCAGCGGCGGTCCCAGAATCGGTGCCACCAACCCAGGCCAGGTGATGAAGGATATGGCCCGCACCAGATCCTTTTTCTCCGTCGCCCGTAACACCGCCAGGCGTCCGACCGGCACCATCATCGCGCCGCTGATGCCCTGAAGCACACGGGCAGCGACAAAGGTTTCCAGGCTGTCACTCAATCCGCATAACAACGAAGATACACTGAACAGCACAATCGCCGAGCCGAACACCAGGCGCGAACCGAAGCGATCCGCCAACCAGCCGCTGATGGGAATGAACACCGCAATGGCCAACATGTAGGCGCTCATACCGATGTTCAGGTCCACCGCCGCCACAGCAAAAGTGCGGGCCATGTCCGGCAATGCCGTGGCAATCACCGTGGCGTCGAGGTTTTCCATGAAGAACGTCACGGCCACCAGCAAGGCAATCAGTGTCGAGCGGCGTTGAGACATAGGCATGGTTCCTGGCCGTCTTTTTGAGTTGACCTACGGTATCGAGAAAATGCTGTTCCATGGGAGTGGGTCCGCAAAAAAAAACCGTACTGGCGCACTCACCCTCCTTTGCATCGCACGCTGCCCATGGATAATGAACCTACCCTTGATTCCTGCGCGTCGTCTGAGTTGAAGCGCAAAGCCGCTCCCCCGGGTGACCTCGTGGGTATCGCTGCGCTCACCCTAACCTGGAGGTGAAAGGTATGAGCTATGAATCTCGTGAGCAGGGCGAACCGCTCAAGCGTTTGTTTTTCGCCCTGCCCTGCGCCGCTGCACAACGCCGGGCCATAGCCCAATGGCGGAGCGATCTTGAGCTCAGTAACGGACGCCCGGTACCAGCGGAAAACTTTCATTTGACGCTAATGTTTCTGGGGGCTGTCGCCGTGACGCAGATTCCGGGCATCTGCGCTGCTGCCGCCAGTGTCCGAACGCCAGGTGAGCATTTGACGGTACCGCTCGACCGTCTGGATGTATGGCGCCGAGCCGGCATTTTGTTACTCGCTCCCGCGCAGGAACCACAGGTATTGCGCCAGCTGGTCTATGCCTTGCAACAGGCCCTGCTACCTCTTGGGTTTGTGGATGCCCCTCGGGAATTTCGCCCTCACTTGACCTTGATGCGGGACTATCGAACCCCTGTCCCTGAATCCAATACTCCACCAGACTTTCACCTGAGTGCCCAACACTTCACCCTATTCGAGTCGCATAAAGGCCGCTACCGGCCGCTGGCCGAGTGGCCTCTGGTTCCATAGACGCATCCGATGCAGACATGGCCGATTGCCAGACGTATGGTTATGTGTCTCTTACTGTATATTCGCCAAAAATAAACAACGGCAGTGACGTTATGAGCCAATCAGAGAAGCGGGCGACTGCCCTGGCGCGATATCCAGAGGACACCCGCGAGGCGGCAGCCCTGCTCAAGCAAGCTATACCGCTGATGGTGCGTCATAACATTGCGCCCAACCCCGTGCATTACGCTCTCTGGTACACCTACAGCAAAGGTCTGGAGCCAGAGCTCAATCGCCACCTGGATAGGGTTGTCAAAGACTTCGACAGCTTCCCCCCGGAATCCGCTGCGAAGCTTTTTCGCGACTACATCATTCGCGACGAATTGGAGGACGCCCGCGCCGGGCAACAAGAAGTGATCAATCTGGTTGACGATATGGAGCGCGACGTCTCGCGTAGCGTGAAGGGCAGCCTCAACTTTCAGGCAAGTCTTGAACACTGCCTGGAAATGCTTGAGGAACCGAGCAGCGATGGATTGCCCACCCTACTGAGCGAGCTGCAGCAGAGCACCCAGCTCATGCAGGATCAGCAAGAGCTTTTTCTCTCCCAACTGCATGCTGCTCAAAATGAGATTAAAAGCCTGCGGGACAAGCTTGAACGCACCCAACTGGCCGCGACGCTGGACGGTCTGACTCAGGTGCTCAATCGAAACACCTTCACCCGCGTACTGGAGCAAGCGCTGAGCAAGGCCCCCCAGGGTGTGGCTCTGGTCATGCTGGACATCGATCACTTCAAGCAATTCAATGACCAGTACGGTCACCCTTTAGGTGACCGGGTACTCCAACATGTCGGTCAGGTGCTACGTAACTCACTTCCATCTCACGCCATGGCGGCGCGCTATGGCGGAGAGGAGTTCTGCGTCATCCTGCAGGGGTGCACCGATCTCACCAGCGCCCATGCCTTCGCTGAGCAACTGCGTCTGAAAATCCAGTCGTTACGGATCAAGGCACGTAGCACCGAAAAGGTGCTCGACACGATCACTGCATCCTTTGGTGTCGCCCTCTTCGAAGCGGGTGACAACCTGGAAAGCCTCCTGACTCGCGCCGATGACGCGCTTTACCAGGCCAAGCGCAATGGGCGCAACCAAGTACATCGGTAATCAGCCCTCGGCGAATCGTTGCCTGAGCGACGCTCATATTGAGCAGCCGGGTGCTGCATATCCGGCGGGCTCACTATGCGTCCGGAGATTGCGGAGCTGCTGCCGCATCGTTGTCAACCGGCGTAATCATGCAATGTGGGTTAGTCGTACGATTATCTTTAACCCTCGAAAATGACATTAATTTTATGTTTCTGCAACATTTCGATACGTATAATCCGCCCCCGGAAAGCTATGCATTGGCACCTGACTCGATAGCAACTTCGACACACATGCTGATGGCCTGATGGCGTTATCAGGCTGACAACCCAAATGCCAATTTCAACCCACCAAAGGAGAGTCCATCCGTGGATCCTGCCTTTTTTCGGTGGCCCATGCATAGAAAAGCCAAACGTAATATAGCCGGTGCATGGTGTTTACTCAGCGATCTGCCTTACTGAGTAAGCGGGGCAATTCTGCTCGTTGCGTGATCTCACTCCGTCGTTTTACCAACCCTCAAGAGGTTGATTTGACTGCATGCCGGGCAGCTTGGGCGTTGGCGCTCAAATAGGTGTTGGCATGTGGACATGAGTCCCACTCAGAACGCTGTAGGAATCACTGAATATGAACAAGATATTCCGTCATTACATCCCGGCCACGACCCTGCGCTTACTGCCCAACCGCTGGGATCTGGTCGCCTTGCCGCTGGTCATCGGCTTCTTGCTGTTTTTCTCAATAGCCGCGCGGGAAACCTGGGCACCGATGTCCACCTTGCAGGGTGAAGTCATCTCACTCGACCCGGCCAGCCTGCCCGAGTATGCGATGCGCACCACCCTGCGCATGCTCGCGGCGATGGCGGCGTCCCTGGTGTTCACCCTGCTTTACGGAACACTGGCCGCCAAAAGCCGACGGGCCGAAAAACTGCTGGTGCCAGTGCTGGACATCCTGCAATCAGTACCCGTTCTGGGCTACATCTCGTTCACGGTGACGTTTTTCCTGCTGTTGTTTCCAGGGCGGGTGCTCGGCGCAGAATTCGCGGCCATTTTTGCCATCTTCACCAGCCAGGCCTGGAACATGACGTTCAGTTTCTACCAGTCACTGCGCATGCTGCCGCGCGACCTGGAAGAAGTGTCCAGCAACCTTCAGCTGTCCGGCTGGCAAAAGTTCTGGAAGCTGGACGTGCCGTTCGCCATTCCGGGACTGGTCTGGAACATGATGATGAGCATGTCCGGCGGCTGGTTCTTCGTGGTGGCTTCCGAAGCCATTACGGTCGGTGACAAGACCGTCATGCTACCTGGCGTGGGTTCGTACCTGGCGATCGCCATCCAGCAGCAAGACCTGCAAGCCGTGGGCTACGTCATCCTGGCGATGATCGCGGTGATCCTGATTTACGACCAGTTTCTGTTCCGGCCCCTGGTGGCCTGGGCCGATAAATTCCGCATGGAGAACACCGCCTCACAGGCAGGCTCACCGGAGTCTTGGGTGCTGAAGCTGATCCAGCGCACTCGCATGATCCAGCGCGTCCTGCGTCCCATCACCCGAACCATCGGCAGAATAGGCAACCGACGCTTCAGCCTGCCGCGCTCGAACCGCACCGCCATGCCATCGAACCCGGCCACTTCACGGCTGGTAGATTGGGTGTGGGGAATGCTGATTGCGGTGTTGACCCTCTACACGCTGTACCACATCGCCCTCTACATGAGCAGCGAAGTGACACTCGATGAGGTCGGGCATGTGCTCGGCATGGGGCTGATTACCTTGGTACGGGTAGTGTTGTTGATTGCCGTGGCCTCGCTGATTTGGGTGCCGCTGGGTGTGATGATCGGTTTGCGTCCGCACCTGGCGGAAAAAATCCAGCCATTGGCGCAGTTCCTCGCGGCCTTCCCCGCCAACTTGCTGTTCCCGGTGTTTGTCATCGTGATTCTGCGTTACCAGTTGAACCCGGATATCTGGCTGAGCCCGCTGATCGTGCTGGGTACGCAGTGGTACATCTTGTTCAACGTTATCGCCGGCGCCAGTGCATTCCCGAACGATTTCCGCGAGGCCGCGACCAACTTCCGCATTCGCGGCTGGCTGTGGTGGCGCAAGGTCATGCTGCCGGGCATCTTCCCGTATTACGTGACCGGGGCAATTACAGCCTCTGGCGGCGCGTGGAACGCCAGTATCGTTTCCGAATTCGTTTCATGGGGACAAGACAAGGTCGTCGCTCACGGCTTAGGTGCGTACATCGCCCAGAATACGGCCGCCGGTGACTTCCCGAAAATCACCCTGGGCGTGGTGGTGATGTCGCTCTTTGTCGTGGCCTTCAATCGCGCGGTATGGCGGCCGATGTACGCCATTGCTGAAAACAAACTCCGTCTCAATTAACGGGATTCGATGTCATGAATACCTTTACAGAACATACACAGGCATCCCCCGAAATCTACGCGCTGAACAACGTGAGCCGGGCGTTTGGTAAGGGCAAGGACGAGTTGCAAGTGCTCAGCGATGTTGACCTGACCCTGCGCGAAGGCGAGATTGTCGGCATGCTGGGCCGCTCCGGATCGGGCAAATCTACCTTGCTGCGCATCATTGCCGGCCTGATACCGCCGTCGTCGGGTGAGGTTCGGTACAACGGTACCTTGCTCACCGGGCCGGCCGAAGGTGTCGCGATGGTCTTTCAGACCTTTGCGTTGTTCCCGTGGCTGACCGTCCTCGAAAACGTAGAGGCCGGCCTTCAGGCACTACAGGTCGAACGCAAGGCCGCCCGCAAGCGCGCACTGGCCGCGATCGACCTGATCGGCCTCGATGGATTCGAAAACGCCTATCCCCGTGAACTGTCGGGCGGGATGCGTCAACGCGTGGGCTTTGCCCGAGCCTTGGTGGTTAACCCTACGTTGTTGCTGATGGACGAGCCCTTCTCGGCGCTGGATGTCTTAACCGCCGAAACCCTGCGAACCGACCTGCTGGATTTGTGGAGCGGCGAGCAGCTGCCGATCAAATCCATCCTGATCGTGACGCACAACATCGAAGAAGCCGTTTTGATGTGCGACCGCATTCTGGTTTTGTCGTCGAACCCAGGGCGAGTCGTGGCCCAAATCAAGGTGCCATTCACCCATCCACGCAACCGTCTGGACCCGACCTTTCGCCAAATGGTCGATGACATCTATGCATTGATGACCGACCGGCGCAGCGCTGACGCCAGCACCGGCAAAGCCGAGCTGAAGATGGGCAGTCCGCTGCCGGAAGTCTCCACCAACCTCATGGCCGGCCTGATCGAAACCCTCGCGGCCGAACCCTATAACGGACATGCCGGCCTGCCAGACGTTGCAGAACGGCGCTTACTGGAAGTGGACGACCTGTTCCCGATAGCAGAGATGCTGGAATACCTGGGGTTCGCTGAGCTCAAGGGCGCCGACATCACCCTGACAGAAGCCGGCAAGTTGTTCGCCGAGTACGGCACCCAGGAGCGAAAAACCATATTCGCCGAGCACCTGATCAAGCACGTGCCACTGGCCGCACGTATTCGGCAGGTATTGCAGGAACGAAACGGACACCGGGCGCCACGTGTGCGCTTCGAGCAGGAACTGGAAGATTCACTCACTGAGGCGTTTGTGGAGAAAACATTGGAAAGCGTGATCACTTGGGGGCGATACGCTGAAATTTTCTCCTATGACGACCACACCGAGACGTTCAGCCTGGAAGATGTCGAAGGCAGCCTATAGCCCTTCTCGCGCCATATTACGGCGGTTCACAACAGGGCTTGAACCAGGTGATGCGACACTCGCTTGATCGAAGACTCAGGAACCTCTTGGGGAAGCACAAAAAACAGCCGAAGCCCCTAAAGGCTTCGGCTGTTTTTAAAGGTCTCTTTTCGAGACACTTCTTTCAAGCGTTCGAAGGTGCCTAGGTATTATTGGCAACCCCGCCTGCCACCCGCAGTTGCTCCTTCGGCGCGCGCAACGTCCATAACAGATAGACCCCCACCAGTCCCGCTGCCGACAGTGACAACATCCCTGCACGGGGATCGGTGAACCAGACCTCCATATTGGCCTTGAGCATTGGCGCGACGAAGCCGCCGATATTTCCCATAGAACCAATCAGGGCAATACCGCCTGCCGCGGCGACCCCACCGAGGTAACTGGTCGGCAGTGTCCAGAACAGTGGTTGAACGGTCACGAAACCGGCGGCTGCAAAGCAGAAAGCCAGCAATACCGGAGCAAAGCTGTTGAGCAATGCCGAGGCGGCAATGCCCAGCGCAGCCATGCCCAGCATGCACATCGCCATCTTCAGGTGTGCCCCATGCCGGTCGGCATAGCGGGTCACAAAAAACATGGCGACCGCGGCGCACAGCCATGGCAATGAAATGAACATGCCCACTTCGAGGCCAACCTTGGTCCCCAGCAGCTCCGCAATTCGGGTCGGCAGATAAAAGATGACCCCGTACACACTGACCTGAACGCTGAAATAAATCAGGATGAATTTCAGCACGCGCTTGTTGCGAACCAGACCCAGCAGGCTGTTCGGCCCATGGGCCAGCTTGAGCTTGTCTTCAGCCTTGAGCTCTTGGCTCAGGGCGGCTTTCTCCTCGCCGGTCAGCCAGTTGGCATCCTGTGGCTTACTTTTGAGGTAGAAAAGCGCAACGATCCCCACAATGACAGCCGCCAGGCCTTCCACCAGGAACATCCATTGCCAGTTGGTCAGGTTGAACACGCCGTGCATTTCCAACAACCAACCCGACAACGGACTGCCTAACATCAAGGCCAATGGCAGGCCGAAATAGTAGATTCCGATGGCCTGACCGCGACGCTGGGCCGGGAACCAGTAGGTCAGGTACAGGATGACACCTGGAGAAAAGCCCGCTTCGGCCACACCGAGCAGAAAACGCAGCAGGTAAAACGTCGTTTCATCGCGCGTGAACATCATGGCCGCAGACACCAGCCCCCAGGTAATCATGATCCGGCTAAGCCAGACTCTCGCGCCGACCCGGTGCAACATCAGGTTGCTGGGGACTTCGAAGATCGCATAACCAATGAAGAAAATGCCTGCCCCCAGGGCGAAGGCCGCATTACTCAAGCCGATATCGGTTTGCAGCGCCGCCTTGGCGAAGCCGACGTTGGAGCGATCGATCATCGCCAGAGCGAACATCAATGCGAGGAACGGCAACAGCTTCCATCGACACTTGGCGATGGCGCTCTCAATAGCTGCCGCGTGGTCCGATCTTGTTATATTTTTGATCATCATTTGCGCCTTATTATTAGATGTCCAGCGACCACCTGTTTTCTATCTGCCAGAACCTGTGGCAGGGCAAATCAGTGGTGAGATTTACCTGCCACCAGGCCACGAGCGGCCAGGTTGCCAATCAATGCACGCAGGCCGAACGTCCATGGTGTGGCTTCATTGCTGTAGGTGACGCGGTTGTGCAAAGTGCCCAGCAGCGGACTGCCGATGCTGACGCTATCGCCCGGCTTGTGGGTGAAGCCACTGCCCGGCTCTTCACGATCCTGCGTTGGAGCGAACAGCGTGCCAAGGAACAGCATGAAGCCGTCCGGGTACTGGTGATCGCTGCCCACGGTCTGGGCCACCAACTCCAGCGGGTCGCGACTGATCTGCTCCATCGAACTGCTGCCGCGCATGATGAAACCGTCATCACCTTCGACGTCCAGGCTGACCACGCAGCGGCGCACATCATCCAGAGAGAAGCCTTCGTCGAACAGGCGAATGAATGGGCCAATCGCGCAAGACGCGTTGTTGTCCTTGGCCTTGCTCAACAGTAATGCGCTACGGCCTTCGAAGTCGCGCAAATTGACGTCGTTGCCCAAGGTTGCGCCTTGTATCTGGCCACGGCTGTTCACCGCCAGGACGATCTCTGGCTCAGGGTTGTTCCATTTGGATTTAGGATGAATACCGACTTCACTGCCACTGCCGACGGAAGCGAGGACCGGAGCCTTGGTGAATATCTCCGCATCAGGGCCGATACCCACTTCCAGGTACTGCGACCACAAGCCCTGCTCGATCAACACAGCCTTTAGCCGGGCCGCTTCGGTAGAGCCGGGTTTGATCGAACGCAGATTATCACCGATAGCCGCCTTGACCAGGCTGCGTACGCTTTCTGCCTTGACCGCATCCCCACCGGCCTGCTCTTCGATCACCCGTTCGATCATGCTGGAGGCGAACGTCACACCGGCCGCCTTGATCACTTGCAGATCGGCCGGTGGCAGCAGAAAAGCTTTGGAAGGATCAGACCCCGGTCCCGTGTTGGCCAACAGCGCGTCAATACACCCGATGTATCGACCGCGAGTACTGCGAACGGCCTCAAGCGGTGAGGCGCTCTCCAGCAGATCGCTCAAGGTCGCGAACGCCTGCGACAAATCAAACACGCCATCGTCGCGCAGTACCACCGGCGATGGGCCTGCCGTCTCCCCCGGCACCCAGGCACGACCGATCAGAGTGCCTTCCAGTCCATCGAGCGGGAGGGTGTTTTTACAGGTCAATTTCAGAGTGGGCATAAGGAGATCCAAGTCAATTCGGTGACGACTGGGCGAAAACTAGTGGACTTGGTCGATAAATCCCAATGACATATTTTCAGCATTTGATATCGTTTCGTTATCAACCAGATTGAGCGCCTTATGGGAAACGACGAGATTTCATACGCCAGTGTCAGCAAATGGCTCAAGATCAAGCATCTGATGCTGGTCGATACTCTGGCCAGGACCCGCAATATGCACACCACCGCCGAGCTGATGAATCTGACCCAGCCAGCCATCAGCAAGATGCTGCGTGACATCGAACTGTTGCTCGGCTTTGCTTTGTTCGAACGGCAAACCCGCAACATGGCACTGACCGAACTTGGCGAATTCGTCGTCCGCTATGCCCGGATGACGCTGGACGACACACAGTCATTCGTCGATCAGCTCAATAAGCTGCGCAAAGGTGGGCATGGCCATTTGAAAGTCGGCGCGATTTTCGCGGCGACCTCAGTCGTGCTGCCCGAGGCCATCACCCGGATCAAACTGGACCGGCCCATGCTGTCCATCGAAGTGATAGAGCAAACCAGCAATCAACTGCTGGAAATGCTCGAGCATAAAAAACTCGATTTGATCATTGCCCGCTTCACCGATGAACGTTATCAGCAACCGTTCGAATTTCGTGCATTAGGGCCTGAGCCCTTTTGTCTGGTGGTCAACAGTCGCCATCCCCTCGCGCAGTTCGACGAGGTGGCGACCGAGCAACTCAGCGATTGGCCCTGGGTCATGTACCCCTTCAATGCCCCCATACGTCGGCGGATGGAAAGTGCCTTCACCGAGTTCAATATGCGCACGCCCACCAACACGGTCGAGACCATCTCGATGCCGACCTTCCTGCAACTGCTGCAATCGGGACCGATGCTTGCCATGTTGCCCGAGTCCATGGTCCAGCCACAGGTCCAGAGCGGTTTGCTCAAAATCCTCAACACGCCATTCAAAGTAGAACCTCAGGACTACGGCATCATCACGCGCAAGGACGAACCACTGACCGAAGCCGCCCGCGAATTCGCCGATACCTTGCTGGAGTTCGCCAGGCTGCGGCGCGAAGCGGGTGGGACGACGGGGGCAACAGGGGTAGACCTTGGCAATTGATTATCGCAATATACAAATCTATACAGCGATTGACCTGCACGCTCTTACAAAAGGAATGACAGATGACAACGGCCCTGATCGATAAGGAAGCGGTAGGTCAGAATTACACGCTGGAGTCGATGCGCCACGCGCAGCAAATGACCTGGCAGGCTATCGAACAGATTTCCCGCGCTATCTCGCCTGGCATGCGCGAGTCCGAGGCCCATTTGCGGGGCAAACAGATCCTGTCCGAACTGGGCATGGATCGAATCTGGCACCCACTGCTGATCCGCTTTGGGGCCAACACGCTCAAGACGTTCAAACAGCGCTCCGATGGCGATCCTGAACTGAATGACGAAGATATTTTCTTCATCGACATGGGCGCGGTCTGGCAAGGACACGAAGGTGATGCAGGGGCGACTTTCACCACGGGTTCCGACCCGGAAATGATCACCTGTGCCGCGGCCGCTCGGGAGCTTTTCAATCGGGTCGAAGGCTTTTGGCGCAGCGAGCGGGTTTCCGGCATGGAGCTTTATCGCTATGCGGCCGATCAGGCGCAATCCCTGGGATGGAAGCTCAACCTGGACATCAAAGGCCACCGAGTCAGCGATTTCCCTCATGCGATTCACCGGGGCGGCGATCTCGGAAATTTGGGCCAATACCCGACTGCCGGTTTATGGATTCTGGAAATCCAGATTGCCCATCCTGAGCGTCCATTCGGAGCGTTCTACGAAGACTTGCTCATCTAATCGACTATTGCTCAAGGAAACCTCATGACAAATGAAACAGAGCAACCGGTTCTGCTGTTCTCCTACGGCACCTTGCAGGATCAGGCCGTCCAACTGTCCAACTTCGGGCGCGAATTGAAAGGTCGTCCCGACACCCTGCCAGGCTACAAACAGAAGCTGGTCGAAATAACCGATCCCGCGGTGCTGACCGCGAGTGGAAAAACCCATCACCCCATCGTGCAAGAGAGCGGCGACGTGTCGGACGAGATTGTTGGCACCGTTTTCGAGATCACGGCGCAAGAGCTGATCGCTGCCGACCAATACGAGGTGGCGGACTACAAACGTGTCAGGGTCGCGCTTAAATCCGGAACCAGCGCCTGGGTTTACGTGCGAGCCTGATGCCTGGAGATTTCACGCCGACGGATGACGAATGGGCCACTGTAGTTGCTTTGCATCGCGCTAATCTTGATGATGCCCTACAAATCTTAACTCCCCGGTCAACAAGGACTCTCCGTCATGAAAGTTAGCGCACGCAACGTATTCAAGGGCAAAGTCAGTCAGGTACAAGAAGGCGCGGTCAATGCCGAAGTGGGTTTGACACTCCCAGGCGGTGAGCAACTGGTTGCCGTGGTCACCATGGAAAGCCTCAAGAATCTGGGTATTGCAGCAGGCAAAGACGTGATCGCTCTGGTCAAGGCCCCTTGGGTGATGCTGATGACCGAGTCCAGCGACATTCGCCTCTCTGCGCGCAATTGTCTGGAAGGCAAAGTTGTCAGCGTCAACGACGGCGCCGTCAATGCCGAGGTGGTGATCCAGCTCCCAGGCGGTACCGAGGTGTACTCGATCGTCACCCGGCATGCCGTGGCAGAGTTGGGCCTGGCACCGGGTGTCAGCGCCACTGCGGTGATCAAGGCGTCGCACATCATCCTGGGTGTTCCGGCCTGATAGGCATAAGCCTTCATGGTGTTACGTATGGGACGATCAGCCACCGCTCGAACGTTCCTTACTCTCGCAAGCCAAGGCAGACTTCGAAATGCTCCAGGTAGCGTGACAGGATAAAAATCTCAAGGAGGAAATGAATGCCATTGGAAGTCCGTGAAGCTTTAAACACCGATAACCTGCGCATCAGCCAGATTGCAGCCGAAACCTTTGCGCTGGCTTGCCCGCCTGATACCCCAGGCTCGGAAATCGACGCGTTCATTCAGGAAAATCTTCTGCCTCAACACTTTGAGGAACTACTGGATGACGATGACAAGCAGCTAAGAGTCATCCTGCGTGAAGGAGAAGTTATCGGTTACAGCCTGGTGAGCTACAGACCCGACACGCTTGGAGTTGCCCAAGCGGATAACGTCCCGGAATTGACCCGCTGTTATCTGTCTGCGAGTCATCATGGGACCGGTGCGGCTCAGTTCTTGCTCAACAGCACGTTGCGTTGCATTGAGGGACCTATTCGGCTGACGGTCAGCGAAGCCAATGAGCGAGCCATTCGTTTCTATCGGCGCAACGGTTTTGAGACGGTTGGAGAAACAACCTTTCAGTGCGGTGCGGATCTACATCGGGATTGGGTGATGCTCCGAAAATAGTAACTCCTCCCAAAACCGTGTCTCTACAGCGCCATGTTGTTCGGCTGCAATACCCTACCTAATGTCTACTTTTGGCCGTTCTCGCCGGACGCGCCTGTTCGATTCGGGTCGATTTCGGTCAGTCGCAGAACCAGGCAACTCAGTAACACGAATGCAATGGTACGGCGACGGGCGAACGCTGCCGGCACCGGAAATATCAGAAAGTGTGCTTGAGCAGCAGCCCACCCTCCGCGTCCGGGCTGGCGTCGGAAAAGCCCTTTACCGCATACAACTGGATCTTCCAGTTCTGGTTGAGCTTCTGAGTGACGAAGAGGGTGAGCTCCTTGATTTGGTCGCCACTGGAGACGACTTTCTGTCGCCAGTCGTAGGAGGCGCCCAGAGAGGTAAGCGCGGCCACTGGTATGGAGAAGCCCAGGCTGGCAAATATCGGGTTGTCGAAGTTGGTGCCGGACGGATCGCCGAACTTCTTCCAGCCCAGGGTGGCGAACCCGGTCACCGGGCCAAAGGCCTTGGTGACGTCGACTTGGGCGGAGTAGTCGGTTTTTCCGGTGCCCAGGCACTTGTCCTCGTCGGCAGTGGGGAGTTTGACCTTGCCAATCAGATCCAGCAGCACACCGCCCTGACTGCCGTCGAGCACGGCATAGCCGGCACTGGCGACGGTGTCGCCGAGACCGCTTTCCATTTTGCTGCATCCGCCCGGCAACGGTTCGCCATCGGGGCCGACCGAGGGGTTGGTAATGCGCAGCCAGGGAACGGTGAGTTTGTACGTCATGGGTCCGGTTTCGTACTTGCCGACGAGCGGGACGTACCAGATTTCGGATGTGGTACCGGTGCCATAGTCACCTCGTGAGTAGTCGAAGCCGATCGAGGTGCTGAATGTATTGGCCAAGGCCGGCAAGGTTAAGCTGGCGAGCAGACTGGCGAGCAGGATGCGCTTGGATTTCATGTTCACCTCGTGTATCCAGTCATCGAAGTTCACAAAGCATTTTTTTTCGCGCGACCACCAATGGGCACGTGCGGATAGCGCGGGTCACCTTTGCGGCGTCATGGCGCAAACGCGATGGGACTTACCCAGCCTAGTTACTTATGACGATAGTGCATCATGACCGCACTGTTTAATCCTTCTTTTCAGGACGTTCCGGGCGCTCCACCTTCTCCACCTTCTCGGGTCGTTCGACCTTCTCGACCTTTTCTGGTCGTTCGACTCTCTCGACCTTCTCTGGTCGCTCGACTTTCTCGACCTTTTCTGGCCGTTCGACCTTCTCAACTTTGTCTGGTCGCTCCACCTTCTCGACGCGCTCTACTTTTTCGGTCTGTCCCACGTTCTCCAGTTTCTCGATGCCCCCGCGGCTGTCGTCGCCCCCGTGATGGCTGTCGCTGCGTGAGCCGTCATCGGTCTCGGTCCGGCCGCTCTTGTCGTCGCCTGAGTCGTCCGCTCTCCGATCGGTGTCGCCGTCAGTGGCGCGAACTCGCCCGGGTTGGTTCCCGGCTGGCGTATCGGAGCGCTCGTGGCGGATCTCGATGCGCGTTGCCCGTACCTCGCGCGCACCGCTGAACACACCGCTCACCCGCACGCGTTGATCCAGCGCCAGTTCGGACGGCTGCTCACCGACAAACACTGCGTTGTGCTCCAGCGTCACGTTGAAGCCACCCACAACCAAATGCCGGTCCTGCCGCACCTGCACCAGGCCTTCGATCACCGCCTGGTGTGCCCGGCCGATGAAGGGGAGGCTCGGGTCGGGGCGGCTCTGGGTAACGTCCAGTTCACGACCGGACCAGTGGCCACGCACCAGCACTTCTTCCGCTGGCGCAGGGTGATTGCTCAGCTTCAGCCCCTGGAGACTGCCGGTGCGATCAATCGAACCGATGGCACTGGCGTCCCTGAGGCCGGGCGCCCGGTCGATGCGGCTGGCCACCACCTCGCCACGGGCATTGCGCAGCCCGCTGACCCGTACCGGCTCGCCCGCGCGCAGACCTTCAGCAACCCACGCGCCGCTGGCCAGGCGCACCGGTTGCCCCATGACCCGCAGTGGCGCCGAAGCGCTCGGGAGGGCCGTCAACGGTCCTTCATAGATGTGCAAGATCGAGATGCGCCCGGCCTCCAGGCCGCGCTGAGAGGTGACCGCCTCCACTGCGACCACTTGGCCTACCGCCAGTTGGGTGCTGGTGGCAGCGATGCCGTTCTCGCTGACCGGTACGTCTTTGGCAAAGTGCACTTCCACGCCATTGATGCAGATCGAGGCGAACCCGGTGATTGTGCCGACGATACCGGTGCCGCCAGTACCTCCCGGACGCTGCATGATCGGCGCGCCGGTGCCCCCAACTCCACCATTTTCGGTGCGAATGCCGGTGCCACCCACGCCGCCTGCCACCGCGCCGGTGCCACCGATGCCTCCAGGGCGCTGCACGATCGGCGCGCCAGTGCCGCCGGCCCCACCATTTTCGGTTTGGATGCCGGTGCCACCCACGCCACCTGGCTTCGCGCCGGTGCCGCCCGTGCCACCCGGACGCTGCATGATCGGTGCGTTGGCTATGCCCACGTCATCCTGGTTGACGCAGGCCGGCGCGGCCTGTACCAAAGCGGGAAGTCCGAGGCCCAGGGCGAGGGTGATGGCACGAAAAAGGCGTAGGTTGGCGGTCATTGTTTGGGGGCCGTCGGTGAAGTGGGTTCGGTGGGCTCCGTGTAGAAGTAAAGGCCGATAGTGATGCGCTGGCGCGGTTCGAGACCGGGCAGGTCACGGCTTTCGAGTTCAGTGGCGAGCCGGTTAAAACCTAATAGGGCCTGCATACCCTCGTTGGCGACGGCCTCGCGCAACTCGTCGACGCTGGCCGGGACCAGCGCGTCGTAATGGACGCTGCGCTCAAAAAAAGCCGGACCTTCCCCGCTCAGGTTGTGCACCGCAGCGCAGGCGTGATCGTGCAGGTTGTGACCTAAGTACGCGGCTTTCTCATCGAAGCCCTTCTGCGGCACGAAGGCCTGGACTTCGAGGTGGACGCGATCTTGCTCGTCGAGACGAACGATGCCCAGGCGCAGCCATTCGTCCAGCACCACCCGCGCGCGGATGTCCGTGCTGATCTTCGCGACCAAGGCGTCGAAGGAGCAGTCGCCGCCGACACTGGCGAGTCGCGGCAGGGGCAGCGGCTGGCCGGAGCGCTTGCAGAAGGGCATGCTGTTGGTCCAGGTGTTGACCAGTTGCGCACCGAAGGTGACGTTTTCGGGAAGAGCGGTAAATGTCGTGTCGCTCGTCTTACGCAAGCGCCGCACATCCTTGCGGTGAACTCCAGTGAGCAGGTTGATGCGGCTGTCGCTCGGGGCTTTATCGTCAAGGCGAAACTCACGATCCGCCACATCGACGAAGACCTCCTTGAGCAGGTCGGCGAACACCGAATAGGTGACTCCTTTACGGAGCATCAGGCGTACCAGAGGGCGCATGACATGCCTAAGGGCTTTTAGCAGAGAAGCAGGCAGGGTGGGCGATTGCATTCAGCGCATTCCTCGACAGATAAACGCAGTATAGCGGTGCGGGAAAAAATCCCATGAGAGCTAGTGCGAGTTACCCCCCTGCCAATTTTCAGGCCCGACCACTGGATTCATCTATGACGCTTGGTGAGGGGGACTGACCTGCTGCGCGCAAACGCCTCATACAAAACCAGTCCCCGGAGCTTTGTTTGATGCCATCAGCCTCCGTCAGACTCCGCTGTTATCAGCGTCGGGTTCGCCGCCGACATGATTGCCACGATCATCACCCGGTTCACCCCCCACATGATTGCCACGGTCGTCACCAGGCTCGTCGCCAACATGATTGCCACGGTCGTCACCAGGCTTGTCGCCAACATGATTGCCATGATCGTCACCGGGCTCACCACCAACATGATTGCCATCGTCATCGCCGGGCTCACCGCGAGCGTGATTGCCATGATCATCGCCAGGCTCTGAATGGCTTCCGTTGCGCCCGGAGTTCGAGTTACCAGCGTTGCCTTGGCCTGAATGCCCATCTCCATGGTCGCTCCCGCTGTGACCGCTATTGCCACCGCCGCTGCCGCCATTACCACCACCGCTGCCACTTCCACCATGACCACTTCCGCCACCATTACCACCACCGCTGCCACCTCCATTGCCACCTCCGCCACCATTACCGCCACCACCACCACCACCACCACCACCACCACCACCACCACCACCACTACCACCACTACCACCGCCACCACCGCCACCGTCTTTGGCATATGCACTTGAGCTATGTGAAACAGCATCAGGTACCAAAACGATGGAAGCCGACAAGACTCCACCGATTGCCAAAGCCAATAAAGCCCTCTTGAAAAGCATATGAACCTTCATCTTGTGTCTCCTGGTGATTTACCGCGAGCAGAGCCAATGCAATCCGGGAGCCGCATACCTGGAAGCAGCCCCTCACCCTAAAATTTTTCTCCTGAATCATTGGCGTGGGAAATTTTCCCAT
Source organism: Pseudomonas sp. H11T01 (assembly GCF_048515765.1). Taxonomy (NCBI): domain Bacteria; kingdom Pseudomonadati; phylum Pseudomonadota; class Gammaproteobacteria; order Pseudomonadales; family Pseudomonadaceae; genus Pseudomonas; species Pseudomonas sp. H11T01. Next base: position 230,486 of record NZ_JBLYED010000003.1, read on the forward strand.
GTAATGAAAGTTAGTTCGCTTTGGCCAAGCGTCAACCCGCCCACGGAAAAGCCGACCGGCGGTTGGGCGCAGGAGGACGTCAAAAAAGAAGTGGCGGCGGGGTGATATAGCTCCGGTGCCCACTGGCGTGGGATACGCGAGCGGTAGGTACGGGTCGAGCCATGGCCCTGGTCGCATAAATTTGAAATGCACGGCGTTGCTCGACAGAATCGCGCCCCGATCCGGCCAAAGGTGGCGGACGTTCGTGGTGAAAAGGGGCTGCAGTTGAACGAACAGACATTGTCCATGCGCCTGGAGCGCGTGGCGGCGCATGTGCCAGCAGGTGCACGCCTGGCCGATATCGGCTCGGATCACGGCTACCTGCCGGTGGCGTTGATGCGCCGTGGCGCCATCGCGGCGGCGGTGGCCGGCGAGGTGGCATTGACGCCGTTCCGCTCGGCCGAACGCACCGTGCGCGAGAACGGCCAAGACCTGCGGATCACCGTGCGCCTGGCCAATGGCCTGGCGGCGATCGAGCCGGGAGACGGGATCACGGCGATCAGCATCTGCGGCATGGGCGGCGAGACGATCCGCGACATCCTCGACAGCGGCAAGGCGCGTCTGAGTGGCCAGGAGCGCCTGATCCTGCAGCCCAACGGTGGCGAGCAGCCACTGCGCCAATGGCTGATGGAAAATGGTTACCGCATCCTCTGCGAGGAAGTGCTGCGGGAAAACCGCTTCGACTACGAAATCATCGTCGCCGAGCGCGCCGGGCCGGTGATGTACACCGCCAAGGAGCTGTACTTCGGCCCGCTGCAGATGCAGACACGCAGCCCGGCGTTTCTGGTCAAGTGGCAGCGCATCCTGCGCCAGAAGCAGCAGACCCTGACCCACTTCGCCCGGGCGCGGCAGGCCGTGCCCGAGGAGAAGGTGCAGGACACCGCCCGGCAGGCCCGGTGGATCACCGAGCTGCTGGCTTGAGCCCGGTCTAGGGGTTGTACGAAAAGTGCTTACGCGTCGATCATGCTGTCTTTACGACAACCGACACTTCGCGTGAATCAGCCGAGCCGGCAGTGCAGCCTGAACTCAACAGGAATCTGATGGAATGCAATTATGTTGTGGGGGAGTGGCTAGTCTTAACCGCGACAAGCGCACCCCAGCAGGGTCAGTATGGCCGTCTATGACTTTGCGAGCTGACCGCGCACGTCGAGGGCGCTTGGTTAGTTGTACTTCTTTCGCTTCTTGAACCTGGTCTGGTGCTTTGCATGAAAGTTGGAGTGATTTCCGATACCCATGGCTTGCTCCGCGCCGAAGCCCGTGCGGCCTTGGAGGGCTGTGAACGGATCATTCACGCGGGCGACATCGGCAACCCCGAAATTCTCGATCAACTGGAGTCTATCGCCCCGTTGCACGTAGTACGCGGGAACAATGACCTAGACGCCCCTTGGGCAGAAAACCTCGCCGACTGTCTACGTTTCGATCTCAACGGATGGCAGACTCTGCTGGTGCATGACATCGCCGATGTCCCAGTCGTGATCGATGCAGGCATAAAGCTGGTGATCACCGGCCATTCGCATAAACCACGCATAGAGTGGCGCGGCGAACAGCTATACCTCAATCCCGGCAGCGCGGGACGGCGGCGCTTCAAGCTGCCGGTGACGCTGGTTTTGCTTGAGGTGCTTGAGACCTCAATTGAACCGCGTCTGGTCTCGCTACTGGAATGATTTTTCCCTGGACTGTCTTGGCAAGACACACATTTCCACCGCCACCGCGTAAATTTGACGTTTTCCAAGCTCAGTGCAGGTTGAGCCAGACTGATCGGGGGCGGTCAAGCGTGATGCAAATACCCACCTATCACCAGATTGACGAACTCGACAGACGCCGCGCTGTGATAGTTATTTTTCCTGCGTAGCAGCGCGGCTGCACGTTTGGGGGCTTCCCCGACCATCTGAATCTTTCTGAGTGCCCGATCCTGTGTGGCGATGGCTTCTGGAAGGATGGTGGCGATTGCGGTGTGGCGTATGACTTCCAACAGGGTGTTTACCGAGTTGACCTCGATCATCACTTTGGGCGTGATTTCCTGCTGCAGGAAGTACTGGTCTATGCAGGTGCGGGTGATGAAGTCCGGGGTCAACAGCGCGAACTCCAGTTGCGCCACTTCGCTTGTGGTTAGAGGTTTCTGACGCTCATACAACGGGTGATCACGCCCCACCATGATGCCCAAGGTCTCGACAAACGCAGGAATGCACTCGATGTCGGCACTTCTCACCGGAGTGAATGCGATGGCGAGGTCGAGGGAGTCATCGGCCAATCCTGCCTCTATGTCGTCCATCGACAACTCGAAAATCTCGAGATGAATATTCGGAAATTTCGCCACGTAATCCCGAACCAAAGGGCCCACGAGGTAAGCCATAAAGGTCGGCGTCATCGCTAGCCTCAAGGTTCCTCGAGACAAGTCCTTCACATCATGCAGCGCGCGCTTGCCCGCCTCCAGTTCGATCAGCACCCGACGTGCGCACTCGATGTACGCCACCCCCGCATCGGTGGGCTTGACCGAGCGCGAGGTGCGGTCGAACAGGTTGACGCCCAGGGACTCTTCCAGCTGCCTGATCTGTTGCGAAAGCGTGGGCTGGGACACATGCAGCGCCTCTGCGGCGCGGGTAAAGCCACCGTGGTCAGCGACTGCCAGCAGGTAACGAAGATGTCGAAGCAGCATAGGAATCCTTCTATAGGCAGTGCTTATGCCTTTCATTGTATATGGGTCTTGGACGCTATCGATCAAACGCCGCAAGATTCATCCAGACCCCACCACACCACTCAATGATCGTTCCCCTGATAGGAGTCACACCATGCAACAGTCTCACGCTTACCAGGACCCAAGCCTGGCCCTGACCACCGCAATCCTTGATGCCAAGGCCCGCAAGAACCTGTCCTGGCAGGACCTGACCGACGGCACTGGCCTGAGTCTGGCGTACGTGACCGCCGCCCTGCTCGGCCAGCATCCGCTGCCAGAAGTTGCTGCCAACGTCGTGGGTGAAAAACTGGAGCTGGACGCCGATGCCGTGGCTCGGCTGCAGATCATCCCGGTGCGCGGCAGTATCGCTGGCGGTGTCCCGACCGACCCGACGATCTATCGCTTCTACGAAATGATCCAGATCTACGGCACCACCCTCAAAGCACTGGTTCATGAGCAATTTGGCGACGGGATTATCAGCGCGATCAACTTCAAGCTCGATATCAAGAAAGTCGAAGACCCGGAAGGTGGTTCTCGTGCCGTCATCACGCTGGATGGCAAGTTCCTGCCACTGCGTCCTTTCTGAGTCAGGCCCGGCCCGCAACCCGTTGCGGGCCAAACCCTACCCCGCGTTCTTGTTTATTCAGCACATTTGGCTCGAGGATCACCCATGAAAGCGCTCATAGATGGATTTCTGAAGTTTCAGAATGAAGCATTCCCCAAACGTTCTGATCTGTTCAAACACCTGGCAACGACGCAACACCCCGGTACGTTATTCATTACCTGCTCCGACAGCCGTGTTGTTCCAGAACTGCTGACCCAACAAGAGCCCGGCGAATTGTTCGTCATCCGCAACGCCGGCAACATCGTGCCTTCGTACGGTCCTCAACCCGGCGGTGTATCGGCCACGGTTGAGTACGCCGTCGCGGTATTGGGCGTCACCGATATTGTGATCTGCGGACACTCGGACTGCGGCGCGATGACCGCTATCGCCAGCTGCAAATGCATGGATCACCTACCTGCTGTCAGCGGTTGGCTGCAACACGCCGAATCGGCAAAAGTGATCAACGAATCCCGTCAGCACGTTTCCGACGCCGCCCGGGTGAGTTCTATGGTCAGGGAAAACGTCATCGCTCAACTGGCCAACATCCAGACCCATCCCAGCGTCCGGTTGGCCCAGGAAAAAGGCCAACTGAACCTGCATGGCTGGGTGTATGACATTGAAACCGGTTCGGTCGATGCGCTGGATGCCAACAGTCGCACATTCGTTTCTCTGGCCGAGCATCCGACCACCTGCGCCGTTTACGCCAAATCGGTTGAGGTTGCCGCTTGAACCGCTTGAAATGAAACATAATCTGGCCCGCATTCGTGCGGGCCTATAGAGAGGGAAACCGGGTTGAGCGCACACTAATTTGAAGCCCTACAGTTCGCGCATGCGCTGCACCGCAGGAACCCGCGTATCGCGCAACGCCCCCAACACGGCGATGACAATAGACATCAGGGCCAGGGAAATCAGCGCGCCCAGATAGAGCCAAGGGATCTCCAGGCTCTGCGGAGGCGGATCGAACACGCCAGTCAGTAGTCTGACGAGCATCCAGGCCAAGCCGAAGCCGGTGAGCACACCCAAGCTGGTGCCAGCGACAAACTGCAGCAGTGCCTCACTCCAGATGAAGGCGCCGAGCTGGCGTGGCTTGGCGCCCAACGCCGATAGAATGGCGAACGTGCGGCGCCGTTCAGCCAGTCCGAGGGCCAGCATCAACCCGCTGGCGGCGGCGACCATCAGCAGCGCAAAGCTCAACTCCAACTGCGCAAGTCCGCGAAGATCGATGGCCGTCAGGCCGGAAGCAATCAATCGGCGTGCCTCGCCGAGGTCACTGACCTTGCTCCCCGGCAGGTCGGCGACCACCTGCCGAGCAGCCTTGGCCAGCCCCGTGAGATCCGCTGCATCGCTACGCAGCAGAACGATTTCAGCCCCCAGCGCGCCTGTCTGTTGGCTCACATAGGCCGCATTGGCGACCAGAAAGGAGTCATGGGGCGCCGTCGGGAACTCCCGGACCAGGCCGATAAAGTGGAAGCGTACGCTGTGGTACTGATGGTCGGCGTCGCTCTGCAGTCGCAGGTTCAGTTCATCGCCGAGCTGCAACTGGAAATCCTGTGCCGTTTCTTCGGAGACCAGCACGCCGTCCGGCGTTTTTCCCAGCAGATCGAGTGACGCCTCGGCACTTGCACCTTGAAAGTAAGCGTCGGCCAGTCGCGTTGCCTCACCGATATGCTGGGGATCAATACCGTAAAGATCCTGCAGATCGTTGCCGACATAGGCGTAGCGGTGCTGCATCGGCTGCGCGGCCTTTACATCTGGCAACCGCGCCAGCTCGTGCAAACGACTGGATGCAGGGCTCTGTGCGGTACCGGTGACGGTGACGTCGGCCCCGTTGGTCAACTCGGCGTCGACCCGCGCCTGAGCGTTGTAAGTGGTATTGAAGATTGCCGTTGAGGTGGCAAAGGCAAAGCCCAGCGCCGCCAAGGCAATGCCCTGGGTCACACGCCGGCGCTGCTGGCTGATGGATGCCGCCACCAGATCCGCCAGCGGCCCAGCCAGTGTGCGCAGCAGACGGGCCAGCGGTCGACGGCCATGTTTCAGGGCGAGCCCGCAGAGCCGCAGAATCAGCAACCCCATCCCCAGCCAAAACAACAATGGCGCGACGAATGCCTGGTAGTCGATCTGGGCTGTCGGCACGCCCTCCGGCGCCAGCACCAATTGGTAGCCGCTGCTCGAGGTGCGCCAGAACACCGCACCTGACAGTGCCAGACAGATGAAGTCCAGACCGATACGTTGCCAAATCCGTGGAGGCCCTTGCTCGTTACTCATGCGTGCCTGCTTGACGGTCACCTGCCGCAGGTCATGCCAGGCGGGCAGCAGGATGGCCGCCTGTGCCAATAGCAGGCCGATCAAGGTGGCGATGCCAAGCCAGGAAACACTGGCGGCCTGAAATAGCCCTCCCGTCAACAGCAGCGGTGCCCACAACGCGGCCAATGCCACCCCCACGAAAAGACCGCCGAGCCCGATCATCGCGGCCTCGGCAGCAGCCAGCCAGAGAATGTCGGCAGACACGGCACCGCGTATACGCAGCAGGGCCTGTTCGTGCCGACGCCGCTCGCTGCCGGAAGCCGCTACGGCGAGGGTGAGGAACACCGCCAGCAGACAACCCGGCACGCCAAGGAAAAGAAACAGGACGCGGGCATAGAGGGCATCACCGCGCACCGCGTCGAGTCGCGCCGCCAGATTGTCGGCGAGCACCCCGCGCCCGGCGATACGCGCCTCCAGATTGCGGGCCGCACCCTGGCTGAAAATGAAGGCTGTTTCAGGGGAATCCGGCAGTTGGCTACGTTCGAGTGCGATATGTAATTGCAGGCGGACCGAGTCCGGCCTGACGTACGCTTGCGGATCGAACAACGAATGCCAGAGTGGCAACGGCAGCAACAGCACATTGTCCGGTGGTGCCTGAGGGGCAGCACCGGGCGGTACACCGATGGCCTGGAACAAAGAGTCGGCGGTGGGCAGGTCAACCACCCCGCTCACTCGTACCTCGGCGGCTGTCAGCCCAGGCCTTTGGATGGTCAGCAGGTCGCCGGGCGCTACATGCAGGTTGGCCGCGGTTTGCTGGGCGATGAGTACGCCGTCGTCGGTACCGACCAGCAGCCGGATCTGTCCCGGAAAGTCCCGAGCATAGTCGGCTCCCAGTCCCAATACTTTACCGGCACCGGTGGTTTGTACCGTTCCCCCCGTCTGCGCCTGGAAGCCCTCCACACTGGCATACCCGACCGTTTGCTGACGGCTGACGCGTGCGGCCTTGGCGACTTCCATGGAAATACCCGCAAGCTCCTCCCCCGGCACCCGTTGCACTTGCCAGTCCACCGGGATTTCCCTGACCGCCCGGGCGGTCATGCTGGCACCACTCTGGGTGAGAAAAACACCCAGCAGCGTCAACAGCGCCACGGTGAGAGCGACGCCGGCCATACTGCCAGCGAGTCGTCCTCGGCGTGCGCGGACCAGGCCGCCGAGCCAGATCCAGATCATACCGAGCCTGCGAATCGTTCACTGACACTTAGCAGGCCATGCTCCATTTGCCAGTGGATCTCCATCCTCGCGGCGATGACCGGGTCGTGAGTGGCAATCAGCAACGCACAGTCGCTACCCTCCAGGTGCCTGAACAGTGCGTCGAGCAGGGCCTGGCCGCTGACCTGGTCGAGCTGCCCGGTGGGCTCGTCGGCGAGAATCAGTTTCGGCTCTCCAACGATGGCTCGGGCCATCGCGACACACTGCATCTGCCCGCCGGACAGTGTCTGCGGCAGTTTGTCAGCCAGCGAGAGCAGGCCAAACATATTGAGCGCAAATTTAACGCGGGCACTGCTATCTCTGTCGCGTCCGGCCATCAACAGCGGCAAGGCAACGTTCTCGGCAACGCTGAGTGAGTCCAGCAGGCTCGGTGCCTGGAATACCAGGGCAATTTTGTCCGGTAGCAGCGACTCAATCGACCCCAGCGCTGGCCACGCAAGGCTTCCACTACTGGGTTCATCGAGCCCGGCGAGCAGATGCAGCAGCGTCGATTTACCGCTGCCGGAACGGCCGACCAGCGCTATCCGCTGGCCGGGCCATATGCGCAGAGTCGCCGAACTCAACGCCACCACGGCCTCCCCGGCCTGCAGGTAACTACGCCCCAGGCCTTCGGCCTCAACGAGCGGCGAGGCCATTGACCAAACATCCATCATCGAGCCGCAGCAGCCGATCGGCTTTGCTGGCGAGTGCACGGCTGTGGGTTGCGATCAACATAGAGCAACCCTCACGGCAACGTACTTTCAGATAGTCCAGGATGTTCGCCTCGGTCAGTCCATCCACTTCGGCGGTCGGTTCGTCCGCCAGTAGCAGCGCTGGCCGAGTGCACAGCGCCAGCGCCAGCCCGGCGCGTGCCACCTCGCCACCGGAAAGCTGCGACGGGCGGGCCTGCAGGCGCTGAGCAAGGCCCAGTGTCTGTAGCATGGCATCAACTCCGGCCCATTCGCGCAGGCCCGCGAGCTTCAGTTGCAACCTTAGATTGCGCTCCAGGGTGAGGTGTTCGAAGAGATTGCCTGACTGCATCAGGATGCCGATATGCCGCGCACGCAAGCCTGCACGCTCACGCTCGGTGCGCCTTGAGATACGTTGCCCCATCACTTCGACGATGCCGCCATCGGGGTCGTCCAGTCCGGCCAGACACGCCAGCAACGTGGACTTGCCGCTACCGGAAGGCCCCATGACGGCGACGAACTCGCCTGCGGCGATCTGCAGGGACACGCCCTTCAGTGCCGCTGTCTCGACGTCGCCGTTATGGTAGAAGCGGTAGAGCCCGCTCGCCGAGAGAGGCAGCATCTCAGTTCCAGCGCAACGAATTGGCCATCAACCGCCATTGATCGGCATTGTCAGCGCCCACAGGCGCCCACAGGTCGAGAGCGGCCTGCCGACCATCGTGATAGAACAGGTAGCGTTCGTGCTCCAAACGCAACTGACGGTGGGTCACGGGGTTGGGTTCTGAATCGGAGTTGTAGCGAATGCGGATGGCCGGACCGCCCTTGAGAGTGACGCTATCCACTTTGCCCGGTTCGACTTTATTTCCGGCCTTGACCAGCGCCGGCACCTCGACGGCCTTGGCCGACTCCACGCTGGGCGCGGCAGCCACCTGAGTAACGCTCAGGTCAACGGCATTGAACTTGTCAGCGAAACGCGCGCCGTCGTCACGCTCGGTTCGCGCCCACCCCTCGGGAACCTTGAGCGAAAGCCCAAGGGGTGATGGATAGGTAACAAAGACCTGGGAATCAGGAATGTCGCCTGGAGGATTTTTTTCCTGCTGGGCGGCAAAAACAGCGGAAGATGACAAGCAGACCGCCACGATGATGGCCGTGAGGCTCTGGCCGATGGCGAGTCGTGGGAAGCGTCGAATGCAGCCTTTCATGTTGGCCTCGGCGTGCAAGCTGATGGGCAAACGACAGCCAGTGTCGCGCCTACTAAGCGTAGGTGACTTTCGATCTATAGGCCTTGAACAACCTCAGTTCTTTACCCCCGAGCAGCAATCCAGCTGGCTCAGGATTTGATGCGCCAGGCGCACGCGGGACTCGTTGGGATAATTCTTGTTGGCCAGTATCACAATGCCGAGTTTCTTCGCTGGGATGAAGGCCACGTACGCTCCAAAACCGTTGGTTGAGCCCGTCTTGTTAATCCAGACCGTTTGCTGCGCAGGCATGGGCGGAATCAGCTCAGTGGCCGTCGTGCTCTCATAGGCCATTTTGTCCGAGTTGCCTTCCAGTAGCGTATCCAGCGTCACCGGATAGTTGTACTGCTCCCAGATCAGGTCCTGGGTCATCGGCCCAGACTTGAAATAGCCTATATGGGTCGCGGTGATCGCTTGCGTGAGTATGGCGTCTGTCTTGATGGGGGACAGGTTCGCTTCGACGAAGTGAATCAAGTCTGAGGTGCTGGTTTTGATCCCGTAAGCTTCGGCTGCCAGCACGCCTGGATTGACCCTGACTGGAGCGTCCTGTTTGTTGTAGCCCTGTGCATAGAGCGACATCTTGCTCGACGGCACATTGATGTAGCTATTGCGCATACCAAGTTTGGGGAAGAGCCGTGCCTCAATCGCCTCCTCAAAAGGAATGTTCAAACTCTTGGCTGCAATCATGCCAAGGAGCCCGATACTCGGGTTGGCGTAAGTCCTGTGGGTGCCGGGAGCGAATTGCGGTTGCCAGGCGCTGAAGTAGCCCATCAACTGTTCGTTGTTCTGGACGTTGTCAGGAACCTGGAGGGGAAAGCCTCCTGCTGTATGGGTCCCCAGATTGATCAGCGTCACCTTGTCCAGCTCGCTGCCCTTGAGTTGCGGCAGGTACTTACCGGGATTGTCGGTGAGTGAAAGCCGGCCGCTGGCCTGAGCGTACGTGGCGAGGGTTGCCGTAAACGTCTTGCTGATCGACCCAATCTCGAACAACGTATCGCGGGTGACCTTTTGATCGGTTTGCCGGGAAGCCACGCCGTAGTTGTAGAACTGTTGTTTGCCATTCGCGGTCACTGCGATAGCCAGCCCCGAAATATTGTGCTGTTGCATCACCGACTGGGCGGCGTCGTGTATGAGGCTGTCGATATCTGGCGCTGTACTCGCGGCTGCGAAGGTGCCGAAAAACGTCGTGCAGCCCAGGAAGAGAAGCTGTGCGAGGATCGTTCCATTTGGGCGCATTGAGGTCGTCCGTCGAAGATATTTTATTGGGAGGCGGAAATTATCACCCAACTGCGCTACTCCAGAGCAGCTAGTGTTAAGGAATGTTTCGTTGGTCCGTGGCAATGCTGCTGTGGCCTGATTGCCCCAAAGTTTTTTGCGGGTGAACCTTATCCCCGGATACCCGGTCGATAGATGCAACCTGGCCAGGTTAGCCGGTGAGCCCATCGGTGGTGGCAACTGGCCTGCCTTACTTCCTGGAGAACGTCCCCGTGATATCGACTCAACACATCGCCAGGCTCAAAGCATGGGGCGCCCATGGTTTTACTGCCACCGGCGTGGTCACCGCCTTCCTGGCAACCATCGCATTATTCGAGAATCAGCCAAAAGCCTGCCTGCTGTGGCTGGGCGTCGCTTTGATAGTGGATGGACTGGACGGTGCGCTGGCACGCAAGGTCAATGTCCAAACCGTATTGCCGAGTTTCGACGGGTCCATCCTCGATCTTGTCATCGATTATCTGACGTATGTGTTTATCCCGGCCCTGTTCATCTATCGCTATGTCCCGCTGCCGGACTACACACCGCTGCTGACCATCTCGCTGATCCTGGTCTCGTCGCTCTTTTGCTTCTGCAACGTGAACATGAAGAGCAAGGACAACTACTTTCAGGGCTTCCCCGCAGCGTGGAACGTCGTCGCCCTGTGCCTGTACATCATTGCTCCAACGCCTTGGCTAACGCTGCTGACCATTATCGGATTGGCACTGTTGACGATGACCCGGATGAAGTTTCTTCACCCCTTCCGCGTGCGTCGGTTCATGCCGATCAACATTGCAGTGACGGCCGTTTGGCTGCTGTGCAGCCTGTCACTGGTGGTAAACCATCCCCACATCAACCCTGTGGTGATGGGGCTGTGGCTCACGATGTCAGCTTATTTTCTGGGTATCTGCATCTGGCGCACGTCGATCGAGTGGCTCGACAGGTCACGTGTATAAAGATAAAGCGTGCGAGCCGCACGTGATTCGATCTCGTCCTCACGTCCCGCGTGGGACGAGATCACGTTGTGACGTCTACACGTTCACGATCATCTCGAAGCCACCGAAAATCATCCGTTGACCATCGAAAGGCATCGGGTTGACGTCCGGTTTGAACCGGGGATCGGCCATGGCCTTCTGCATACCTGCATCGCGGGTTTGTCGCGAGGGCCAGATGATCCACGAAAAGACCACGGTCTCGTCCTCCTTGCGTTTCACCGCCATCGGGAAAGAGGTCACCTTGCCTTCAGGCACATCGTCCCCCCAACACTCGGTGACACTCAATGCACCGTACTCTTTGAAGATTGCTGCAACGGATTCAGCATGCTGCTTGAACATTGCGCGATTGGCGGTAGGCACGGCGGCAATGAAGCCATCAACATAGGACATGACTTATCTCCTGACTGGATTGCATAAATTGCTGCAATCGACCTCGGAGTAGTTTCCTTCGTCTATTGCAGTTCGATCTGCTGGTTAGTCGATCCGGTTGACGTCATATCGACAGGCCCGTTCACGAAAATCCGATCAAGCCGACCGACGGCCATCGACGGTCCACCGCCCCACTGTCACCTGATCACTCTGCAGAAAACCTGTCACGACTGTTCGTCAGGTGTATCCACATCGCCGCTCGAGCGGCGTCCGGGTCCTGCTTTTTGATGGCATTGAGAATGGCCTCGTGCTCAAGATTGGCAAGGTGTCCAAGCCTGGCCAAGTCGACTCCGCCGCGTTCCGTGGCGTTCACGCGAGTTCTGGGGATCATGGAGCTCCCCAAATGCTGCATGATTTCGGTAAAGCAGGTATTACCTGTGGCCTCAGCAATGAGTAGATGAAAGCGTTTGTCCGCTTCGACACAGCTGTCGTTATTGGCCAATAACCGCTGATAGTCGTCCAATGCTTTGCGCATCTGCGACAACTGTTTCGGGCTGCGACGCTTTGCGGCCAAGGCTGCTGCCTGGGTTTCGAGGCCCATGCGCAACTCTAAAATGCTCCGCACACTCATGGCTGTATCGACATTCAGTCGCAAGCCCTGCTCGGGTAAGCGTTCAAGAACAAACGTGCCGATGCCGTGACGAGTCTCCACCAGACCAGATGCTTGCAACTTCGAGATGGCCTCGCGCACTACCGTGCGACTGACACCCTGTTCGCGAACAATCGCGTTTTCTGCGGGAAGCTTTTGCCCAGGCTTGATTTGGCCCAGCAAAATGCTCTGGGTCAGTACTGCAACCAATTCATGTGCAAGATTGTGGGAGCGCTTGGGAGCAGGCGCACCAGTGTCGTTTTGCATAATGGTCATCCGGAAATCTGGGCTATCAAATCGTAACACCTTGCCTGTTTTGTGCGGCGTTCAGTGCCGTATTTGTCATGAAGTGGCGCTTCAAAATCCGCACTAACTTGTATGACAACACTCAACAAAAAACCTGTAATTCGAATTTTCTGGATCGTCCCTCAGAAGCTCACCGCCTCGAAACCACCAAAATCACAGCCTCGACGAAACCCTATAACGCTAAAAAACCTATAAATAAGGGCTATCAAGCGTTCTTCGTGGGCTTAAACGCATAAAAAATGGGAATTTTAGAACGATAAAATTAATTCTCCTGTCTTGTGACGGAAAAATCTCAGTTGTATGATGTCTATCAACTAAAGTCGCACCCCTTCTAACAAAAACCGCGAAACAGGCTAACTCACCATGAATCCACAAGCACTCAAGGCCATTCTTTCTGAAGGTCCACGTTCCTCCCCTGACACCGATTTCGATACTGCCCCGTAGACGCCCTACTGACACCTAATCAAGTCGTACCCCGCATAAAAATAACGAGTGGGAGATCAGATTGTGAACACATCCAATTCCAGGGTGAGTGACGGCGCAGATTCGGCTTTGCTTTCGGCGGTTTCGAAAGTAAAGCGTCATGTCCTGCCCCTGTTCGTCATCATGTTTATCGTTAACTACATTGACCGAGTGAATATCGGCTTCGTGCGTTCGTACATGGAGCACGATCTTGGCATTGGTGCCGCAGCCTACGGTTTCGGTGCCGGTTTATTCTTCATCGGTTACGCGCTGTTCGAAGTCCCTTCCAACATGCTCCTGCAGAAAGTCGGCGCCCGCATCTGGCTGACCCGCATCATGCTGACCTGGGGGCTTGTCGCCACCTGCATGGCGTTCATTCAGAACGAAACCCACTTCTACATTTTGCGTTTTCTCCTGGGCGTTGCCGAAGCAGGCTTCTTCCCCGGCGTGATCTACTACTTCACCCGCTGGTTGCCTGGCGTGGAGCGCGGCAAAGCGATCGCCATCTTTCTCAGCGGCTCAGCAATTGCCTCGCTGATCTCCGGACCTTTATCGGGTTTGTTGCTGCAAATCACGGGCTTTGGCCTGCACGGCTGGCAGTGGATGTACTTCATTGAAGGGCTGTTTTCAGTGGCGCTGTGTGTCTTCGTCTGGTTCTGGCTTGATTCCAGACCCCACGATGCCAAATGGCTGACCCGCGCTGAACAGGATGCACTGGTCAATGCCATTGATGCAGAGCAACTGGCGCGTGAAGCCGCAACACCGATCAAGCCGACCTTGGGCAAACTGCTCAAGGATCGCCAGATCCTGCTGTTCTGCCTGATCTACTTCTTCATCCAGCTGACCATCTATGCCGCGACATTCTGGCTGCCGAGCATCATCAAGAAGATGGGCGATCTCAGCGACCTCCAGGTCGGGCTGTTCAATTCGATTCCGTGGCTACTGTCTATCGTCGGCATGTACGCCTTCGCCTCGCTATCGACCCGTTGGAAACACCAGCAAGCCTGGGTCGCCGCTGCACTGTTGATCGCCGCTGCCGGGATGTTCATGTCCACCACCGGCGGGCCGATCTTCGCCTTCGTCGCCATTTGCTTTGCGGCCTTGGGTTTCAAGTCGGCGTCGTCGCTGTTCTGGCCGATTCCACAGGCGTATCTGGATGCCCGCATCGCCGCAGGTGTGATCGCACTGATCAACTCAGTCGGCAATCTCGGTGGCTTCGTGGCACCGACCACCTTTGGACTGCTGGAAGAACGCACCGGCTCGATCCAGGGTGGTTTGTACGGCTTGGCCGCGACATCAATCATAGCCGCGATCATCGTCTTCGCCGCCCGCAACACGCCTAAAGGCTCACCCGCCGTCGCGATAGGCAAACCGGCCCCTAGCCACTCCTGACAAGGACGGGGCCGAGCGCCAGTGCTGACAAAGACCAGGCAACGGCCCCGGATCAACCGAATACGAACTTACAGGACAACACAATGAACACCTCGAACGCTCAAGACGCTGGCAAAGCCCCGGTTATTACCAGCATGCAGATCGTCCCGGTGGCCGGCCACGACGGCATGCTGCTCAACCTCAGCGGTGCCCACGGTCCGTTCTTCACCCGCAACATCGTGATCCTCAAGGACAATGCCGGTCACACCGGTGTCGGCGAAGTACCGGGTGGCGAGCGCATCCGCCAGACCCTCGAAGACGCCCGTGCACTGGTGGTCGGCAACACCCTTGGCACTTACCAGAGAATCTTGAATAACGTGCGCCAGGCCTTTGCCGAGCGTGACTCCGGCGGCCGCGGTTTGCAGACTTTCGACCTGCGCATCACCATCCATGCCGTTACCGGTCTGGAAGCCGCCCTGCTCGATCTGCTGGGTCAACACCTGGACGTACCGGTCGCGGCTCTATTGGGTGAAGGTCAGCAACGCGATGAAGTGAAAATGCTCGGTTATCTGTTTTACGTTGGTGATCGCAACAAGACCAACCTGGCCTACCGAAGCGAGCCAGATGCGGATAACGACTGGTTCCGCGTGCGCCATGAACAAGCCATGACTGCCGAATCCGTAGTGCGTCTGGCCGAAGCGGCTCACGCCCGTTATGGCTTCAAGGACTTCAAGCTCAAGGGCGGCGTGTTAAGCGGCGACGAAGAAATCCAGGCCGTCACCGCCCTGGCCGAGCGCTTCCCCGACGCGCGTATCACGCTGGACCCCAATGGTGCATGGTCGCTCAAAGAAGCCATCCGCCTATGCCGCGATCAGCATCATGTGCTGGCTTACGCAGAAGACCCCTGTGGTGCAGAGAACGGTTTTTCCGGGCGCGAAGTCATGGCCGAATTCCGGCGTGCGACCGGCTTGAAAACCGCGACCAACATGATCGCCACCGACTGGCGCGAAATGGGCCATGCAATCCAGCTGCAATCGGTAGACATCCCGCTGGCCGACCCGCACTTCTGGACCATGCAGGGCTCGGTTCGCGTGGCGCAGATGTGCAACGAATGGGGGCTGACCTGGGGTTCGCATTCCAACAACCACTTCGACATCTCATTGGCGATGTTCACCCATGTGGCCGCTGCCGCGCCGGGTGAAATCACCGCCATCGACACTCACTGGATCTGGCAGGACGGCCAGCGATTGACCAAAGCACCGCTTCAAATAGTCGACGGCTGCGTGCAAGTCCCAAAAAAGCCCGGCCTGGGTGTCGAGCTGGATATGGACCAAGTGGCCAAGGCCCACGAGCTGTACAAAGGCATGGGGCTGGGCGCGCGTGACGACAGCGTCGCCATGCAGTTTCTGATCCCTGACTGGAAATTCAACAACAAACAACCGTGTCTGGTGCGCTGAACCCGGACCACTGCCCTGATGTGTAGGAGCAGCCGGTCGACGCTCGATTGCTCGCGATGGACGTTAACGATAACGGGCATTTTCTGAATAAACGCATCGCCCTTGAGTCCATCGCGAGCAAGCTCGGCTCCTACAGAGACCTCATTTCCTTAATCTGACCGGCCCTGGCGATTCAACAGACCTAAGGGCACCCTGTCCCCTGTTGCTTTGACCAGCTACGCGCGGTGCCGGCAATAATGCTCGCCAGTTGCCCGATGGCCTGCTGATGGGCCACGACCAGTTCCTGCACCTGAGTGCCGGCCGGTTGGCGGATGACACTGCTGCACGTCAGGCTACGGCGCTTTGCGCCATCGCCGCGCAGGCTGATGCTCCAGACCACATCGATCAAGGCGTATTGCCCCTGAAGCGAGTCGAAACGCCGGACATCGGTTTGCAACGAGAGTATCGGCAGGCCAGAGGTCTTGGGTAAGCCTGCCAGGTCTCGCGTACCCAGTTTGAGCTCCATCTGGTTGGCCAGGGCGTCGTGGAATTCGTCGGCCAGCGGTGCGCTCCAGCGCTCGGTTTCGAGCAGTGCCAAGGCTCCGTTGCCGTGGCGCACCACCACTTGCGGCTGGTCGACCTGGACCGGTATGCGCACCGGCTGCATCTCGAACTGGAAGGCTGGCGCGGCGGCATTCGTGCGCGCAGTACTGTCCGTCGCGGTCGGAACCAGGGTGTAGTAATGGGTCGGTGCCGAGGTACAGGCGGCAAGGCCCAGTGTGGCGAAAATGGCCAGAGAGCGAATAGTCATGGTGTTCATTCCTGGTCAATGTCTCGAGAGGACGAAGGCGACGATTTATAGCTGTCAGGCTGGTTGTCTTTGATACGCCCGCGGATCAGTGACTCGGGATGCCGGCTCAGGAAGTCGGTCAGCACCCGCACTGAACGAGCGGTACGCTGAACCTCTTCCATCGCCTGACCAAATTGCTGGCGTTGCGGTGACTCTTCGGAGACGCTCTCATTGGCCGAGGCCATGGTTTTTCTGGTCTCCACCAGGGTATCGCGCACGTGCGGCAGCACTTCACCATTGACCTGTTTCAGAGTCTTCTGCAGCTCGCCAAGGTTGTTATTCAGGTTGTTGGCAATCTGATCGAGCGGCAGTTTGCTGATCTTGTCGACGATGCCTTGCAGCTGCTCCTGAAGTTTGTCCAGGCTGCCCGGTATCGTTGGAATCTCGACCGGCCGCGCCGCCAGGTCAAAGTTCACCGGTTTGGCGTTGGGGGCAAAGTCCAGGGCAATGTAGAGTTGGCCGGTGAGCAGGTTGCCGGTTCGGGCCTGCGCCCTGAGCCCCTTCGCGACCAGTCCAGCCATCACTTGTACTGCCAGGGTGTCATCGTTGGCGTCCCGGTCTTTCAATATTTTTTCATGGGCCTTACCCAGTCTGTTGGGATAAATCACGGCGCCAATGATAGTGGGGAAATCTTTCTTGACCTCGTCATAGTCCAGGTCAATCGATACCACCCGGCCCAGGTTCACTCCGTGAAATTCCACCGGAGCGTTAACCGCCAGGCCGCGCAAGGACTGATCGAAGCGCATGCGGATGTAGCGTGGCTCGCCATCGGCGGGAGCCATGGCGGTTTCCTGATCATTGAAGAGGGAAAACGTGGTGTTCTCTTCAGCCACCTGGGGATTGGGGCTGTACTTGGGTTCAACGAATGCGACACCTCCGGCCAGAATCGATGACACCGACTGGGTGTTCACCTTCAGGCCTTCGGCGCTCACGCTGACATCGACGCCACTGGCGTTCCAGAACCGTGTATCGCGAGTCACGAATTTGTCGTTCGGGGCGTGGACGAAGATCTGTACTTCGACGCCTTTGCCGTCCTCGGAGAGTTTATAGGACACCACCTCACCCACCGGGATGCGCCGGTAGTAGACGCTGGAACCAATATCCAGCGAGCCAAGGTTGTCGGTATTCAAGATGTAACGCGTGCCTTTTTCGCCGTAGGTAATGGGCGGTGGGGTTTCCAGACCGACAAAGTTATCTCTGGTCTTGTCCGATGCGCCGGCATCGGCCCCGATAAAGGAGCCGGACAACAGAGTGTCGATCCCCGAAACACCGCCAGCGCCGATACGCGGGCGCACCACCCAGAAACGCGAGTCCTCGGAAGCAAAGGAATTGGCAGAGGCGTCCAGGTCGATCGTGGCGTCAATGCGGCTGCGGTCCTCTCTCAAGGCAATCGAGGTGACCTTGCCGATCACCACGTTCTTGTATTTGACCTGGGTCTTGTTGACCTCCAGCCCCTCGGCAGTCAGAAAGCTCACCGTGATCTGCGGCCCCGCTTGCCTGGCGTTATGCACCACCATCGACAACCCGATCAACGCCGCAACAATCGGCACCACCCACACCAGAGATATGTTGAAACGTCTGCGTTTGACCTCAGGGGCGCCTGGAGCCGGCGTTGCGGTAGAACTTGGGTGATCAGGCATTTTCAACCTCTGCGTCCCAGATGAGCCGGGGATCAAAACTCATGGCAGCGAACATCGTCAGTACGACCACCAAACCAAAGAATAGAATGCCCATCCGCGGGTCAATGGTACTCAGCGAGCGAAACTGCACCAGGGCGGCGATCAGGGCCACCACCAGCACATCGAGCATGGACCAGTAACCCACCACCTCGATCATCCGATAAAGTTTGGCCCGCTCGCGCATGGCCCAGCGACTGCGGCGCTGACAGGTGATCAGCAACATACCCAACACCAGAAACTTCATACACGGCACCGCCACGCTGGCAATGAAAATAAGCAACGCAAGGTCCCACTCGCCTGCGTGCAAGAACTCCATGATCCCGCCGATAATGGTGCTCTCGGCGCCGTTGCCAAAGATGTTGGTGTACATCACTGGCATCACGTTGGCCGGGATGTAGCAGATCATGCTGGCCAACAACAGTGCCCAGGTGCGGGCAAGGCTATTGGGTTTGCGTCGATGCAGTGGAGCGTCGCAGCGAGAGCAGATCGCGTCCGACGATGGGCAGACCTGGCCGCAGGTATGACACAGGACCAGATTCATTTCGCTGGCATAGGGCGGCATGCTCATGGAATAACGCCCTCCAGGTCCTTCCACAGCCGACGGATACCTTTGCCCGAAATCAGAATGATCAGCACGGTCAGCATGGCCAGCGCCCACAGCCCGAGACCCGGATGCACATCGAGCATGCCGGCCAGTTTGATGATGGCCACCAGAATCCCCAGCAAACACACTTCGAGCATGCTCCAGGGGCGCAGCTGCTCCAGGGCGCGCATGCAGGCTTTGAACCCGGGAGCCGCGCGCCTGACCAGGGCAAAGCTGAGCACCCAGCACAACAAGATGATTTGCAGCATCGGCGCGAGGATGATTGCCAGCCCCGCCACTGCTGCAATCACGCTGATTTGTCCCTGCGCCAGGGCCTCCACAGACTGCCATAACGTCGCTTGATTACTCAGGCCTTGCAGGCTGATGGACATGACCGGAAACGCGTTGGCGAAGACGAACAGCAGCGCCGCGCTGATGGACAGCGCGAGCAGTTGTTGAATGCTGAGCTGACCGCCACGGCCCAGAATTGCTTTGCAACGGACGCAACGTGCGGTCTGACCTTTGGCCAGAGGTACAGCCGTGTACACCGAGTCGCAGTGCTCGCAGATGATCCAGTCGGGAGAAGATGTCATAGGCTCGACCGAGACATATTGAAGATCTATTCCTTTAAAGCTTGGCAATATTGTGTCTAGTTTAAGGGGATTTCCCTTAAGCAACCACGTCAGCATAGACGCTTGGATTGAATCTGATGTGAGCGACCACACCTCACACGACGTGACGACGGAGAAAGCCTGAATGATCCTCTTCCTGTTACCCCAGGCCGACTACGACCCCACCGAAAGCAGCGTGCCCTGGCAGGCGCTCCGCCAGGCCGGTATCGACGTGCGTTTCGCCACTCCCCTTGGCTTGCCGGCCTACGCGGATTCGCGGCTGGTCGAAATCGGCTTCGGTCTGCTGAACCCATTCCTGATGACGCGCGATGCCGATCTTCAGCACTACCAGGCCATGATCGTCGACGATGCATTCCGTAAACCCTTGGCTTACGCCGATGTCGACCCCAGCCAATTCGACGGGCTGGTGATTCCCGGTGGCCATGCCGTCGGCATGCGCAGCTTGCTGGAGTCGGCGCTGGCCAAGCAGATTGCCCTGCACTTCTTCACCGCGAACAAACCGGTCGCCGCCGTCTGCCACGGGGTACTGCTGCTGGCCCGAACCCTGGACCCTGAGACCGGTCGCTCGGTGCTGCACGGACGCAAGGTAACCGCGCTGGTGAAAAACATGGAGTTGCTGGCCTGGGCGGTGACAGCACCGTTGCTCGGTCGCTACTACCGCACCTATACGCAAACGGTTGAGGAGGAAGTGAAAGCCGCCCTGGCCAGACCTGACGATTTCCAGACCGGGCCGCTACTGCCATTGCGTGATTCGGCGCAGAACCTGCAGCGGGGTTTTGTGGTCCGCGACGGCAATCTGCTCACCGCGCGCTGGCCAGGCGACTGTTATCGCTTTGCACAGGAGTGGGTCACGATGCTATGAATTTACCTGCCAAAAGCCTGATCGCCCTGGCGGCCGCGCTTTGCGCATCCTCCAGTGAGTAGAATTCCTATCGAACCGGCAAATACTTTCGCCGTTTTTTGCTATTGCGACACTTGGCCAGAAACGAGCACAGCGGACACCAACAGCCCTGCGTAATGGTGTGAGGCATCGCTGGCCAGGTGTGACCGAGACTGCACATCCACTGCAGCTTGGTTTGCGAGTCGACGTAATGCTCTGAAAGACAACGTCCACCACGTGCCTGGGCCATGGCCTGCATGGCTTTGATGTTGCTGCGCATGCTGTCGTAATAACACTGGCGGCACCAGGCGCCGTGCACGATGTTGGCTGGTCCGGCTTCCCAGGTATGGCCCTGTGCGCAACGCCAGGTAAGGGGGGTGACGCCATTGATGTAGCGTGAGGACAAACATTCGCCGCCGTGCTGTCGGGCAATGGCCTGAACGCTTTCCAGGGTATTGCAGCGCGCCGTCCTGGCACAGACAGGGCACCAGCTACGGTGTTTGACACTGGCGGGAACCGCTTCCCAGCGATGCCCTTGGCCGCACTCCCAGAGCAAGGCGCTCGCACTGTCGACATAGGCCAGGGACAAACAGTGCCCGCCTCGCTGGCGTGCAATCTGCTGCATCGCTTCCAGCGTATCGCGTCGGCCTACATGGGCACAGGCAGGGCACCAGGAGTCCTGTTTGATGCTCGGCAATGTCGCCTGCCAGCGATGGCCCAGCGCGCACTGCCACTCCATAGGCACACGCGACTCGTAGTGGGTCGATAGACAGAGGCCATCCCGTTCCCCGGCAATACGCTGCGCCGTCTCCAGGGTGTCACGTCGTTGCAGGCGCGCGCAGACGGGACACCAACTCCCGCGAATAATGCGGTAAGGGTCCGCCAACCACTCATGAGCCTGCGCGCAGCGCCAGGACAGTCGGGTAGACAGATTGTAATAGGTGTCGGACAGGCACAGTCCTCCCCGCGTACGGGCCAACTGCTGCATACCTTCAATGGTTTTAAGCGTGGGTTCGGTCATGTCAAAGATCTATCGTTTATGCGGTTAAAGCCGTTCGTGCAGGTGACGAACGAACGCATCAGTTGGCTGGAAGACACGCATCGATTGGCCCACAAGCAGCGTGAACACCGCGCTGCTCGTGGCCATAGGATTCAGGTGAACGAATCAATATCCAGGTGGTAGGGCGCGCCGATCACGTGCCCTCTTACGATGCGAATGACTTCCGGTGGCGTCATCGCCAGTTGCTCGGGCGCAGTGTTGAGGGTATGCGCCTTCCAGCGCGGTAGGGACTCTGCCAACACCTCGGGTTGGGTTGCGAACTGACCGTAAACATCCACCTCGCTGGCACTTTTATAACGCAACTTCTCCAGGCGCGTTCGCGTCCCTTCCAGTTTGTCGATTTCAACGCTGAGTGCTGTGAACGCTTTCTCGTGGAGACGCCTATACGCATCGGATCGGGCTTCTCTGGAGAACGTGAGCAACTGCCTGCTCATGCTCTGCAAGGCGTTATTCACCCAGTCAAACTCTCGCGGCGTCACCAGACTGCGTTGCAGCTCTTGCGACTCCTGCCAACGGCGCAGCGTGGCCCAGCTATTGGGAACGTAGCCCCCGACCATCAAGTGATTGAGTATGTAAAAGGCGGGCTCAAAGGCTCGACGAGTCGGCAGCCCGTTCACGTGCTGGAGCACTTCGTGACAGGCGTGATGGGCAATACTGTCGCAACCCGGCTCCCAGAGGATCGAAGACTGGCGGCCATCCTCAAATCTCACCGGCATAAAGTGATGCAAGGTGCCGTGGTGCGCGTACGGTGCACCACTGAGGTTGCTCACCCCCGCGAGGAACATCGCCACACCCAGGGGCGTGTTCACAAAGCTGACGACGAGGCCGGTGACAAACACCGTTGGTTTGGTGTCCATGCCGGTCCCCGGGACGCTCGGTATCGGGTCGTTGTGATTGACCATGCGGTGATGCTTTAGCGTAGCGGCGCCTTTTACAAAGGTTTCGTCAGCCGCTCGTGGGGCGCCGTAGGTGTAGAGCAGAATGTCGTATTGTTCCGCCCTGCGCCGCAGCATTTCAGCCAGCAGTAACGCTACGGCCCCGCCGAGGCTATGCCCGGTAATGATCAGTTTTTGCCCGCTGTAGAATTTATCCAGGTAGGTGACCACGAAGCCCCGAATGGCTTTCGCGGCCAGATAAAATCCGCGATGCGCCTGACCTACCCCTTCCTCAAAAGGCACTTGCTGCGCATCGATATCCCTCAGAAGGTCCCACGGCATCTCATTCGTGCCACGCACAGCAATCAAAATCAGCTCATCGTGATGCGTGATATAGGCTTGCGTATCCGTCCCCTCATCATCCTTGCTGTCATCAAAGGAGTGAATGTTGGCCGGATTTTCCTGCTCCCTGCCTAATGTGGGGGCATTCACTTCCGGGTACAGTTCAGGATCAAACGGCACGATTTCCAAACGCCTGGAGTACGGCACCTCTTCGTACAGCGGGTAGTACGGCTTCTCCGGTTTTTGCCCGGCGTCGACTCGCCAGAGTTCATCGGCCTTGGGCAAGGCATGCCCAAACCAGTTACCGCTGCTGGGCTGCAACGGAAATTTTACCCGGTCGGTCTCTACCGGTTGGCTATCAGGAACCTGCCCAAACGGCGTGTAACTCAGGGTGGCCATCAGTGCCAGTTGGTACAGGTTGAGCGCGCAGAAATCGTTATGGGTCGAGAGCATCGGACGCAAGGCCCGAAGCGGACGCACTTCCAGCACATGGTGTGTATTCGGCAACAGGCCAACGCCATACAACCTGGGCGGCCTGGGACCACCCCCCAGCATTTCCATGGCCACGTCCGATTGCTGGCGCATCATCGACAGCACATGGGCCTTGGGCGGAAAACCACGCTCGGCCAGCGGCGGCAGGTGCGCCATATGCTTCACCAGCTCACTCACCTCAACCTGGTAGTAAGCGCCGGCACCGGCCTTGTCTTGAGCCGGGTTGGCCTGCGTGCGCAGGCCCGCTTTGTTGAAAAAGCGGGTTTTTTCGGCACGTACTTGCAGTTCAGTTATGGGCAGCGGGTAATGCTTTCTTTCTCTCAAGCGCACATATGTTTTGTCTTGCCCTTCGTAGGGCTTATTCAGCTTGAGTATCACCGGGCCACAGTAGTGGTTGGTCACCTTGCCGGAACCGGTGGCATCCAGTTTGCCGGTGTAAACAATGTCTTCGTAATCGGTGACCTCGTAGGTCAGCCCGGCATAGGGCTGACCGCTGCCAAACTCGTCCACCAATTGAAAGCTGGTTGAGTGGCCGCGCATGGGGCAGGCCAGGATCTTGCCCCCCATAAACGGCCTATGGTGTTCTGGCAGAGTCATGGGGTCACCTCCTTGTTCTCGGTGCAGCCGGGGTAAATCGTGCAGTGACGCCCATCGGGCATTCTGAAGGTGCTGAAATCGGTGTAATTGCCGAAGCAAAACGCATCCTGGTCTTCAAAATTGTCGCCCATGCAGCGTTTCCAGCCGTTGGGCACCTTGACCCAGGTATCGCCCATGTAGGGCTCTTCCTCATCGGCCAGCTTGATTTTCAGCCGCACGGTTTTGCCCGGGAGCTGATCGAGGGTGTACGCCGAAAACGGATGGCCTTTGGTGACGACGCCCTGCGCATCGGTGTTTTTGCAGTCGAGGATTTTCCTCAAGATTCGAGGTTTACCCGATGTACGAAACAGCCACTGGCACTGACCGGAGAACTCGCTTTCGCCGGCGGCGTTGAAGGTGCCTTTGGATGTTTCCAGCAATGTCTCGCGCACTGCCACGTTCGCAAAGTCGCTGCCAAAGTCGCCCCACGTTTTACCGTAGGTCGCGTTGATATCCAGTTTCACGCTGTACAACGCCAGTGGACAGCCACTGACCGTGCGATACAGCAGTATTTCAGCGTCGGCTTTGTACTCAGTTCGCCACTCCCGATTAAAAGAAACTTGAGTATTTTTTCCGCCGGGAACAGAACAGGTCTCGCCCTTGGCCGGGATGTAGGTCGCAACGGCTTTGTAGGCAAAGCTCGGCGGCAAGTCAGCAGTGAAGGTAAAACTGTCCGTCTTGCCGGTGGCCGAACAGCCCACGGTCAGGGCCGTGCAACTGCCGAAGATCAGACTTTGAATGACTCGTTTCATACGCGAGCATCTCCCTGCCAAAACAGCGCTTCGTGGTGCGTCATGGGGTCACTTCCTTGTTCTCGGTGCAGCCGGGGTAAATCGTGCAGTGACGCCCATCGGGCATTCTGAAGGTGCTGAAATCGGTGTAATTGCCGTAACAAAACGCGTATTGATCTTCAAAGTTGTCGCCCATGCAGCGCTTCCAGCCGTTGGGCACCTTGACCCAGGTGTCCTTCATATAAGGTCTTTCCTCATCGGCCAGCTTGATTTTCAGCCGCACGGTTTTGCCCGGGAGCTGATCGAGGGTGTACGCCGCAAACGGATGGCCTTTGGTGACAACGCCCTGTGCATCGGTGTTTTTGCAGTCGAGGATTTTGGCAATGTAGCGCTGAGGCCCTATTGTGCGAAACAGCCACTGGCACTGACCGGAGAACTCGCTTTCGCCGGCGGCGCTGAAGGTGCCTTTGTCCCGTGTACCTAACTCATTTCGCACTGCAATTTTTCCAAAATCACTCCCAAAGTCACTCGTGTCTTTGCCGTAGGTCGCGTTGACATCCAAGTCCACGCTATACAGCGTCAATGGGCAGCCACTCACTGTTCGGTGCAGCAATACTTCAGAGTTTTGTTTGTATTCCTTACGCCACTTACGATTAAAAACGACTTGGGTATTTTTCCCACCGGGTACGGTGCACGTTTCGCCTTTGGCGGGTACGTAAACGGCAGTGGCTTTGTAAACAAAGTTGGGTGGTAGATCCGCGCTGAAGGTAAAACTGTCTGATCTGCCGGTGGCCGAACAACCCACGGTCAGGGCCAGACAACTGCCGAGGGTCAGGCGTTGAACGACTCGTTTCATACGCGGGCATCTCCCTGCCAAAACAACACTTCCTGATACACCCGCTCAAAGTGTGCTGCCGGGTTTTCGTGGGGCTTAGGCAACCAGGACTTCGGCGCGACGTAACCCGGTGCTTGCAGGGTCTTTGTCAGCAAGACATGGATACTGTCGGGTTCTTGCCAGCCCCAGGTGCGGGCCAATTCCAGCTGGTCGCGCAGCCAGGTATCGACGTCCTGTTGCTCGGCAAGGCTGACCACGCTGTCGGTGTGCTCAGACATCAGGTAGCGGCGAGTGTTATCGAACTGGATGCCCTTGAAGGTGGCCTCTGCCGTGGGGGTATTGCGCCACGCGGGGTCTGCCGGCAATGGGTGCGGGCCAGGGCCTGGATTGTCGGTGACGGTCCATTGCTCAGCCTGCCAGTAACACACGCTGGCCATCGGCCCGAGATAATCAGGCCGCTGTTCAGGTTGCAGGTAGGCCAGGGCACGACCCAGTACACGGTTGTCGTGAAACCGATAGAGTGCCTGATGGGGTCGCTCGCCGGTCAGCAGGCGGTCGTGCCAATGCGCAGTCAGCGCATCCAGGTCTGTGTTTTCAGCACTGGCCAGCCAACCCCAATGACGCTCAGGCGTCTTGAGCAGTGTCTGGAGGGCCGGATGCTCGACCGAATCCATCTGAAACAGGTACGGCCCTGTTTTCGCCAGTGAGTCTGCCGGCGTGCCAACGTACAGGTTGCGGTACTGCTCAGCGTTCAACGTGTTGATCAACGCATTGCGCTCATCGAGCTGGCCGTCGGAATCCAGCACCAGGTACAGGTATCGTCCCAGCGAGCCTTGGGCGTGCAACCATTGTTCAAGCGCATTCATACATTTTCTCCAATGCTGCACAGACCATTGCGGCAAGCCTCGCAAAGTGGGCAGTCGTCCGATGCCAGTTGTTTAGTGGTCGTCAGGAGGGACTGAGGAATGGCGATGATGGCTCGCGTTTCGTTGTCCAGCGCCTCAGCCGCCTGTAGCGGCGCAATGCCGGCCAGCGGTGCACCGCCCTGGACGATGGGCACGCTGCTGAAGATCCCGCCTGGAGTGATGACGATGTGCTGGCCACCGGCCTGGAGCGTCAGGCTCATGCCGGCATCTATCACCACGTTGGTGGCGGTGACATGCGCCTGAGTACCCGCTTTAATCACCACCGTACCGCCCGCCGCGGTGCTACTGCTGCCGGTGATGGAGATCAGTTCATTGCCCCCAATCACCGTGTTACGCAGACCTTGAGTGGTGTGCAGTTCGTCGCCCTTGATCAGGCTGGCACTGTTGCGTCCGACCTGTTCAGAGCGGTTGTTGTCGATCTGGCTGTCGCTGTTGTTGCGAATCAGCTGCTCGAAGTCGCGTTCGGCACGCAGGTAGATTTTTTCCTGCCCGGCACGGTCTTCAATCATCAGTTCGTTGTAACCGCCCGTGCGGGGGGAACTTTGGCTGCGCAGCACAGTTTTGGTTTTGTTCGCTGGCAACGGGTGGGGTGCTGGCGTGAGGGCATTCGGCACGCACCCAGTGATTAAGGGTAAGTCTGGATTCCCTTCCCTATAGGTCACTATGACTTCCATCCCGACACGTGGAAGGGTTACTGCACCAAAATCCAGTCCGGCCCAGCTGGAGGATACGCGCAACCAGCAACTGCTCTTGTCGCTGTTGAGTTCGGCGCGGTCCCAAAAAAACTGGACCTTGACCCTGCCAAACTCATCACAAAAAATTTCCTCTCCGGCTGGACCGGTGACGCGGGCGGTCTGGCTGACCAGCAGACGTTTGCGCATCACCAGCGGCGGACGGTAGAACACGTCCCACGGAATCGCGCTGAAGGTATTGCGATAGCCTTGGGTAAAACCGTCTTCAGGTTTGGCGTCGTGGGTGATCGCTTCCTCAAGTGATTGTGGCTGTTTGCCGGCATGGGTCACACTCAGCAGCAGCCACAAATCGTTGCATTTCGAACGTGGATGCTCGGTCAGTTTGAAGAGGTAACCGCTGCGCAGTATCGGTTGGTCGCTTTTGCCCTCGGCCAACTGGTAGTCGGCGCGATGGCGTTCCAGAGCTTGTTTGGCCAGGACCTTGCCACGTTCCCGGTTGTCCATCAGCAGCGGGTAACGGTAGTCCTCAAGCGTTGGACTGAACTTGGCGGTGAATTGGCTTTCCTGCAACAGGTTTGGGCGCTTGAAGTTGTGGTTCCGGCCGCTCACCTTACTGGTGCGGGTGCTGAAGCACTGGGAGAACTGACTGACGACGGGGTGATCCGCGACCATGCCGCTGTCTTGCTGATAGGGCGTGTCGCCCAGTAGAAGGAAATAGGACTGGTGGTCGGTGAACACCAACAGGTGGCCGTCCTGGCCATGCCGGTGGTGCCAGGAAATGCCATCCTCCGAACACAGGCGCTGCACAAACTCGAAATCGCTTTCACCGTATTGGGTGCAGTATTCGCGCTTCGCGCTGGCATCGACTTTAAAGCAATACGCATCGGCCTGAATGCCGTGACCCTTAAGCACTTGGGCGACGATCTGCGGCACGGTCAGGTTTTGGAAAATCCGCTGATTGTGGCTGAACTGCAAGTAATGCAGCGCCGGCACCAGGATGAGCGCATAGCGCGTCAGGCGTTTACCAGCCTCCCCGACGCGAACATTTTCAATCCGCCCGTGCAGGCCCTCGCCATTCAGGCCGAACTGGAGAAACGCCGGCTGGCTGAGCAAGCTTTCCAGGTCGAAATCAGGGTTTTCGCTGACCAGTTCGATGTGAATCGCATATAGGGTGCTGATGGCTTCAGTGCCCTCGAAGGCCAGAACCTTGAAGTCGTGGCGAACGAAGGGGATCTGTAGTTCGAAATGCGCAGAATTAGCCGGCGCGAACATACGCTTGTCCTTAAGCAAAAGTGCGGCGAAAAGACGCCGGGACGCATCTAGTTCGGCGCATCCTTGGCCGAAGAGCGTGATTGCCGGCAGGCTAACAATTCTTTGCGCAGCGGGCTGTAGGGCGCTTCTGAAAATGGTGCGTTTTCGCAGATTTTGAAACCAACCTGCGGCGTGAACGCCCGCCGGCCGGATGGACCGTCACCGATTTGCGAGTGAGTGGGTGGCGATATTTGAACGAAAAAGGGTCTCTAGAACTGTTTAAACAGTCTTCCCCGGATCTGACGGCAATTCGCTGACCGACCACCAGCGCGGGAGCAATTGCTGAACCTTGGCTTCGGCGAAACGGTCATCGATCAACATCACCACGCCGCGATCTTGCTCCGTGCGGATCACCCTGCCGGCGGCTTGTACGACTTTCTGTACGCCGGGAAACAGGTAGGTGTAGTCATAACCGGCACCGAAAATCGCCGCCATGCGCTGCTTCAGTTGCTCGTTGACCGGGTTCAATTGCGCCAGCCCAAGAGTGGCGATAAAAGCGCCGATCAGCCGCGCGCCCGGCAGGTCGATACCTTCGCCAAATGCTCCGCCGAGCACCGCAAAGCCAATCCCCTGACTGCTGGTGGTGAACTGCTCCAGGAAAGCCTGACGCTGCCCTTCGTCCATACCCCGCGACTGCGACCACAGGTTGATGTGCGGATATCGGTCAGCCAATAACAACGCCACCTGCTGCAGATAATCGAAGCTGCTGAAGAACGCCAGGTAGTTGCCTGGCCGTTGTTCAAACTGAGTGGCGATCAATTCGACAATGGGCTCAAGCGACGCTTGTCGGTGCACGAAGCGCGTGGAAATCTGGCTGACGATGTGCACGTCCAATTGCTCGGCCGTGAACGGCGACTCGACATCGATCCATACGGTGTTCACCGGTAGACCTAACAGGTCGGCATAGTAATGCCGAGGGCTCAGGGTCGCGGAAAACAGCACGGTACTGCGAGCCGCCGTCAGCCGTGGACGAATAAAACCGGCGGGTACTACGTTGCGCAAACAGAGCTGCGACACGCTGCGCTTGGCGTTGAGGTCGCGTTTGCTGATATCGAACAGGAACTGCTCATCGAACAGTTCGGCGACCCGGGAGAATTGCAGCGCCTCGAAATAGAAACCTTGCAGCGCGCTGTCCAGCCCCTGAGGATGAT
This sequence comes from Pseudomonas sp. H11T01, assembly GCF_048515765.1. Classification (NCBI taxonomy): domain Bacteria; kingdom Pseudomonadati; phylum Pseudomonadota; class Gammaproteobacteria; order Pseudomonadales; family Pseudomonadaceae; genus Pseudomonas; species Pseudomonas sp. H11T01. The sequence continues at coordinate 259,736 of NZ_JBLYED010000003.1, forward strand.
CATTCAGGTAATCACCGATGGCTGCGATGCACAACGAAAGCGCTTGAAGCAGTTTATCCGGCGTCCGGGCATAGGCCTGATACGGACGGATCTGCTCTTTATGCAAGGCATTCCATTCACGGTTCAGCCGCTGCAAGGACTTCTTCAACGGCTCTGGCGCGTTAGTGCGCACCGTGTTCAAGGTGAATTGATCAAGGCTTGCGCTGTACATCTGCCGCCCGCGGTCCACCAGGTTATGGGCCTCGTCGACCAACACCGCGACCTTCCACTGATTGGCTTGTGCCAGACCAAACAACAAGGCACTGAAGTCAAAATAGTAGTTGTAGTCGGCAACCACCACATCGGCCCAACGGGCCATTTCCTGATTCAGGTAGTACGGGCAGACCTCATGCTTCAAAGCAATGTGTCGCAGGTTGCCCTGATCCCATAACTGCACCTGCGTGGCCTCTTCCCGGGCCGCTGGCAGACGATCATAGAAGCCCTTCGCCAACGGGCAGGACTCACCGTGACAGGCTTTGTCCAGGTGTTCACAGGCCTTGTCTCGCGCCACCAGTTCGAGCACTCGCAACGGCAGATTGGGTGCGCTGTCATGGATTACCCGGGCAGCATCGAGCGCAAGTTTGCGACCCGGCGTCTTGGCCGTCAGGAAAAACACCTTGTCCAGTTGCTGCGGCGCCAACGCCTTGAGCATCGGAAATAGCGTGCCGACGGTCTTGCCAATGCCGGTGGGTGCCTGGGCCATCAGGCAACGGCCGGTGCTCACGGCTTTGAACACCGATTCCGCCAGGTTTCGTTGCCCGGGGCGAAAGTCGGCGTGGGGAAAACGCAACAGCTGCGCGGCCTGATTACGACCGTCGCGGTGGCTCATCTCCTGCTCGGCCCACTGCAAAAACAACCCGCAGTGATGATTGAAGAAAAGCTCCAGCTCGGAGGCGCTGCAGACCTCTACGAGCCGGGTTTCCTTTTCGCTGACGATATCGAAATACACCAGCGCCAGGCTGATCTGCGGTAACTGCAGTTTCTGACACATTAACCAGCCATAGACCTTTGCCTGCGCCCAATGCAACTGACGATGATTGGCCGGCATAAGGCCCAGGTCGCCGCGGTAGGTTTTCACTTCCTCGAGCAGGTTCTGGCTGGGGTCATAGCCGTCCGCCCTGCCCCGCACTGTTAATTGCTGGTACTGGCCCTCCAGCGCGACTTCGGTTTGATAACCCTGGTTACGCCGCGAGGCGACGGTGCGGTGGCCAACAATGCCTTCCAGTGCCGTGGGTGAGGGGGTAAAGCGCAAGTCGAGATCGCCGACCTTGGCCGTGAACTCGCACAAGGCACGCACCGCGATGCTGTAGCTCACGCGCCCTGCTCCGCCCATTGCACATAACAGACGGCCACCGGCATCTGATGCTGTTGGCAGAACTCCAGCCAGCGCAACTGGTTATCTTGCAGGCGATCCCCCGGGCCTTTGACTTCGATCATGCGGTAGGTCTTTTGCTGCGGCCAGAACTGGATCAGGTCCGGCATGCCGGCGCGATTGGCCTTGATGTCCAGCAGCAAGCGATTGAACCAGTGTTTGAGGTGTTCGGCCGGCAAGCAATCGAGGGCCTGTTCGAGCAAGTCATCCGTTAACACACCCCAAAACACGAAGGGCGACTGCACGCCCCACTTGGCGGCGTAACGATTGCGGATGGTCTCGGCGTAACGGCCATCGTCCAGTTCGGCCAGACAAGCCTGGAACAGCTCGGCGCGCCGCGAATGAAAGTCCTCGTTGAGCAGGTCGACCGGGCCTCGTTGAAACGGGTGAAAAAACGCCCCCGGCAACGGCGCAAAGATCGCCGGCCAACACAGCAATCCGAACAATGAATTGATCAGGCTGTTCTCGACATAGTGCACCGGCGCCAACGCTTCACTGAGGTGAGCCTGAACATGGTATTCGACCGATAACGCCGGATCGGTCCTCGGCAGGCTGAGGTCCAGTCGCAGCGTATCCCGCGCGACCGCCCGAGGCATCGGCGGCCCCCCGAGCTTGCGTCGCAGCCGTGGCAGGACGCGTAGCAGTTGCTGTTGTTCGGCGGCGCTTTCCGGGCATTGCTCGGCATGGCTGGCCAGCTCCATTGCCAATGGATACTCGCCACTGCGTTCAAGCACGCGGATCAAACGCAGCCTCGCGCCGGGATAACCACAGGTGCGATAAAGGGTCAGGGCTGTCGAAAAGTCGGCGATTCGCTCGCAGTGTTGGCCAATCTGGAACAGTAGCCGGGCGCGGCGTCTTTCAAGCCAGGGGTTGGCCGTCTCCAGGGCATTGATGCGCTCAACAACCTCGTTCAACGGCTCGCTGGCTTCGAAACGCTCTTGGCAATCGTGCAGGTACAGAAAACCATCCACGTCGTCACGGCTGCGCAAGCCACGGGACTCAGCGCAAAATTCGACTTTTTCGTAGGTAAATATGCCCAGGTCGGCCAACACGAATTCCGACCAGTCCTGATAGAGGTTGCCGAAGAACATCAACCGCAGCCGATCGCAAAGACCCATGATGGTCAGCGTAAAGAGTCGGTCCTCCAGCGACGGACACCATTGCTTGAACGATTGCGCCTCGCTGAACTGCCCGCTTAAAGACGCGAGCCAATCGGGCTTTTTGGCCTTTAGCTGATCGATGGCCGTTCTGAAAATCTGGAGAATTTCCGGCTTCTGCAGGACGTCGAACAGCTCTTCGATCGACAACAGCGCCTGCTCATCGACCCAACCCAGATCCAGCAAGGGTGCCACCGCAGGCGTAACCTCACCGATTTCGTCGTAGCGCAGTTTGCCTGCCCGAAAACGCACGCCTTTGCGCATCACCATTCGCACGAGCAACCCTTGTGACGCTCGAGGCAATTGACCGAAGTCGAGAATGAACTGCTGCTCATCGCTGCTCAGCACGTCGGCATAACGCTGCTCAAGCCAGGCGAGCACTTGCACAAAGTTGTTCAGGTAATAGAACGGATCGTCGAGCGGGTTGGAAGTCACAGATCGAGCGCGCCAAAGAATGAGATACTGGTTATGCATACAGATACCAGCTCACCCCCTGCGCTTGCAAACAGTATTGGATAAGCGGCCGGGCATCAGGTTTTTTCTGACTGGAGAGAACTTTCTCTCAGTTAATTACACCAACGCCAATAGCACTGCATTCATGACGCTCTCCAGCCGAGGGGGTCGGATGACTTTTTTTGAACGAGAGGTTTGTGTATGAATATCAGAGTCTTGGGCTTGCCCTTGGCAGTAGCGGCGCTTCTGGCATTGGGTGGTTGCTCCTCACCGACGGTAGTGACCCTGCAGAATGGCACTCAGTACCTGACCAAGGACACTCCGAAAACCAAAAACGGGGATGGCTTTTACGAATTCGTAGACATCTCGGGTAAACACGTAAAGGTCAAGGCGGATGATGTCGCCACCGTCCGCAAGGAAAAATGAATCCTGAGACCGCGTTATCGTTCATCGCGAGCAAGCTCGCTCCCACACTGGATCGTTGGTGTACTTAAAATCTGTGCTCGACGAAGATCTAATGTGGGAGCGAGCTTGCTCGCGATGAGGCCCTTACCGGCGCCACACATGTTCGCTGCGTCAGGCGATGACAATCCCCGCGCCGGACAGATGATCCAGTCCAACACCGACCAGCGTCACCGAATCACTGCCAAAGGTCAGCACCGTATCGCTGCCCACCGCGGTGGCATGCTCTCGGTAGTCATAACTCTGGCCCACGCCTTCGACACCCAGGAATACCAGCTTGTCAGTGGACTGGAAGCCAATGACTTTGTCATTGCCGAAATCACCACTGAACACGAAAGTATTGCTACCGCCTCCCGACTCCATAAGGTCATTGCCCGCGCCGCCGACGAAGACGTCGTTGCCTGTGGAACCGATCAAGTGGTCGTTGCCGTCCAGGCCAAACAGCCAATCACCGCCAGCGTGCGCCTTGAGGGTGTTGTCGCCCGCATCGCCCTTCACCGATGACGCGTACTGCGTCAGGGTGGTGCCGGCCAGCAGCCCTTTGTCAGTAACGCTGTGGGTCACGTCGTCCTCGAACAGGCCCCACATGAACCCAGGCTCCTTGCTGGTCAGGGTGGCGATGTCACGGGTGATACTGATGCCGCCGTTGGCATCGCGGACATACAGCGTCCCGGCACCGTCGTTGGCGAAGTCGAAGCTTTTCACCGACTGCTGCAGGTCCAGGGTGTTGCTGCCCTTGCCGCCGAGCAGGATGTTGTAACCGCCGCCGTCCCTGAAGGTGTCGTTGCCGTCGCGGCCTTCGAGATAATCGTTGCCGCTACCGCCTTGAATCAGGTCTGCGCTGTCAGTGCCGATGATGAAGGTGCTGCCCTTGTGGGTCTCGGCGTTGCGGTTCAGGTCCTGGACCCAGGTATTGCTGCGCGCCGGATCCGAGAGGTTGGCGACGATGATGGTCGAGTCCTTGCTCGTCAAATCATAGAACTTCGATTCAAGCACCCGAGTCATGCCGTCGCCGTAACCGGTGGGCAGATGGGAGATCCAGGTCGGGACGTTGACGATGGAAAACGGCAGGATGTTCCAGGCCGTGGACGCATAGTGGTCGTTGAAGCTGACGATATTGTTGGTCGCCGAATCCTGATGGGCATCGTGCACGCCCAGCGATGACAGGTTGAGCGACGAGCCGTCCAGCGCGCGGAACACCGGATCGTTCTCATAGCCAACATTCAGCACTTTGTCGGTGCTGCTTTGGGTCGGCGATGCGTAGGCCACGTAGTTGGCGTCTTTGTAAAAACCCGAAAAATGATCGCTGCTCAGGTCTGCCAGGCTGTTGACCGCCAGACCGCCGAGACTATGGCCGCTGACCAGGATGTCCTTGCCGGTCAGGCCGTTGGCGCTGGCAAACGCCGCCACGTCGTTGAGCAGTGAACCGAAGGCTTCGCCGGCGTAGTTCTTCGCATAGTCTTTTGGCCCAAGGGCCGCCATCAGGTCGTTGATCACGTCGCCGATGGAGTCGCTGATCTGTGATTCTCGTGGGCCGCTGGTGCCGCGAAAGGCAATGCCGATCGAGGTCAGATGTCCGCCTGCATCGTACTTGCCGAGCACTTCGACCTGAGCACTGGTGTAACCGGCCTTTTCACCAAAGAAGGTTCCGCGTGCGTCGACCTTGCCGCCATAGCTCAGTTGGCCTGCGCTAATCGGCGTCCAGCCGGCTTTGTGCACGGCGTCCAGTGCGGCTTTTTCCGAATCAGGGTTCCACGGGATGCCTGGAATGACACCCTGAGAGTCGGCGCCGCCGATCAACGCAGTGACCAGCGTCGCCGGCAGGCCCAGGCCGAAACCGTTGTGCTGGTAACCGGTGGCAAAGCCGTTATCGAGGTTGTGGTAGGCGTAAAGCGTGATCGCCAGCGCATCGGAAAACAGCGCTTTTGAGCCCTCTGAACCGAGGTTTTTGTAGTCATAGACACCCATGGTATTGCCTCTCTCTTTGTTGGAATTTTTCGAGATAGCTCACGCAGCAGTTTTTTCCCTTTCACTTGCCGGTTAGGGTCACTTCACGGGGCATGAATGCCTCGTCGACCTTGGCCAGATCGTCTTCACGCAGGGTGCCGGCGTAGTAATGCAATTTGGTCCAGGCCATTAAATAGTCGTAGCGAGCCCGGGCCAGATCCCGGCGGGTGGTGTAGAGCTGTTGCTCGGCATTCAAGGCGTCGAGGTTGACCCGCTCGCCGCCGAGAATGCTTTGCTTGGTAGAGACCACCAGTGCTTCGGCTGAACTCAGGGCTTTCTGGTACGCCCGCAACTTGCTGACCCCGGACAGACAGGCGCTGAACTGGCGCCGCAGTTCGATCAGGGTTTCCCGGGTTTTCGCATCGAGGTCGTACTCGGCTTGCTCCATCGAACGGCTGGCCTGACGAGTGGAGGCGGACACACCACCGCCGGCATACAGCGGCACGCTGACTTCGATGCCAATGGTGTTGGTGTCATAGCGCTGGTTGTAGGTGTTGCCGCTTTCCGACTCGTTTTGCCGGACAGAGGCATAGGCGCTGACCTTGGGCATGTGCCCTGCGCGATTGCGCTCGACCTCGAACCGGGCGGCTTCCAGCGCCTGACGCTGGGACGCGAGGGTCGGGTTGTTGGTGACCGCCAGTTCATGCCAGGTATCGAAATTGGCCGGTTGCAAAGTGAACGACTGGAACCGATCGCCCATCGGCTCCAGATCGGCGATGTCGACCGCGGGCACGCCAATCAGCGCGCCCAATTCGCGCAAGGAGGCGTCCTGCTCGTCGCGCGCCTCGATTTCCTCGGCGGTCGCCAGTTCGTAGCGCGATTCGGCCTCGAGAATGTCGGTGCGAGTGCCCTCACCCTGACGAAACATCTGTTGGTTCTGCTGGAACTGTTGTTCGAAGGCTTTCTTCTTGGCTTGGGCGATGTCGATCTGATCCTGCGCGAACAGCGCTTGGGTATAGAACGTCAGCACCCGCACCAACAACTCCTGGCTTTTACTGCGAAAGTTTTCGTCAGCGAACAGTGCCTGGGCCACGCCTTTGCGGTAGGAGGCGTAGGCCTCGTAATCAATCAATGGCTGTTGCAGGGTGAACGTCGAGCCGTAACTGTTGTAGTTGCGATCGTCATGCTGGGTGCCGCGCTGGGTGTCCAGGTAGGTCGCCTTGGAGTTGTTGCGACCCTTGTTGTAGGTGTAACCCAATTTCGGCAGCAACCCGGCGCGGCCGATGGCGCGGTTTTCCAGGCCGGCATCGCGCTCCTTCATGGAGCCAAGAAACACCGGATCATTGCGCAATGCCTGCTCATAGACCTGGAACGGCCCCATGGCCATCGCACTGCTGCAAGACAGGAACGCCAAGGCTGCCGCGAGAATGGAAAGCTTATTCATACGACGGAACTCATACGACGGAACATTCCTATTCCTCGGTCAATGCGGAGCCTGCCCGATCGAGCAGAGGTTTGAACAAGTAATTGAGGAGTGAACGCTCACCGGTGCGCACAAACATTTCCGCCGGCATGCCGGGTTTGATCACCAGCCCGTTGAGTTTCTCCATGGCCACATCACTGACACTGCTGCGCAGCACGTAATAGGGCACACCGGTTTTCTCATCGACCATTTGGTCGGCGGAGATCAGGCTGACCTCGCCGGGTACACGGGGTGTACGGCTCTGGTTGAACGCGGTGAACAGAATGTACACCGGCAAGTTGCCACCGACCTTATCGATCAGGTTCACCGGCAGATGCCCTTCCACCTCCAGACGGGTGCCTTGGGGCACGATTTCCAGCAGGGTTTCGCCGGGCCGCACCACTGCGCCTTCGGTGTGTACGCCGAGGTTCACCGCAATGCCGTCGGCAGGCGCATCGATCTGGCTGTGTTGCAGATCAAAACCAGCAGAGGTGAGCTGCTGCTCCAGGGTCAGGCTTTTCAGTTGCGCGTCAGCCAGTTGGCTGCGGACTTCTTTCTGGTACTCCTCAGTGTGTTGTTGCAGCTTCAAGCGCGACTCAAGAATGCCCTGCTCGATGCGGCCACTTTCGCCAGTGTTTTGCGCCTGGTCCTGCTGCACTTGCGACAACTGTCGTTCGTATTCCATCAAGCGATTGCGCGGAATGTAGCCGTTGGCCGCGAGCGGTCGCAGGTTGTTCAGTTGCTCACGCAGGGACTCGGCCTGCGCGCTCAGATCGGTGCGGGCGCGGCGCATGCCGGCCAGTTGCGCGGTGGCGCCTTCGATGTTGGCGCGTATGCCGGCCTGCTCCCGGGCGAAGGCTTCACGGCGGCTGCTGAACAGTTGCCGCTGGCCTTCGAGCACCAACGCCAGTCGCGGGTCGGGGTCGCTGCTCAACTCAGCCGGAAAACTGACCTGCTTGAGGTTGTCGCGCTCACTCTGCCAGCGCGCCAGGCTGGCCCAGGCCATCCGGTATTGCGCTTGCAGGGATTGAACGTCGGCCGCGACCTGCGTCTGATCCAGCCGAAACAACGGCTGCCCCTGCTTCACCGCCTCGCCTTCGCGCACCAGAATCCGGCTGACGACGCCGCCGCTCAACGACTGTACGGCTTTGCGCTTGCCAGAAACCACCACAGTGCCCTGCACGGGAATCCCCTGATCGAGCGGTGCGAGACTGGCCCAGGTAAAGAAACTGCCGGCACCGACCACGGCCAGAATCCAGCCCATTCGGGCAAAAAAGCGTGCGTCGCGTTCAGGTCGCTCCGGCGCATCAACTTGTTCGATTGTCATGTCGCTGTCCTTGCTCATGCGCCGGAGTTCCTGGTTGGAGCTTGATACTGACGGCTCAGGCTGAGCCCGGCCGGTGTGGGGGACGGGGGTTTTTCCCGCTGCTGTTCCTGAGCACCGGACAACGCCTTGAGCACTTCATGGCTGGGGCCGAAGGCTTGCAGTCGCCCTTCGTTGAGCACCAGCAGCTTGTCGGCCTGGGCCAACGCCGAAGAACGGTGTGTCACCAGAATCACGCTGGTGCCTTGGGCTTTCATCTGCGCAATGGCGGCCGCCAAGGCCGACTCACCAACGGTGTCCAGATTCGAGTTCGGCTCATCGAGTACCACCAGGCTCGGACCGCCATACAGGGCGCGGGCCAACGCCACGCGCTGCTTTTGACCACCGGACAGGCCGCTGCCGTCCTCCCCCAATAGCGTGTCGTAGCCTTGGGGCAGGCGCAGAATCAGTTCGTGAACACCCGCTTGCCGGGCCGCCTCGACGATTTTTTGTGGGTCGGTGTCGCGAAAGCGTGCGATGTTTTCGGCGATGCTGCCGCTGAACAATTCGATGTCCTGAGGCAGATAACCGATGTAAGGGCCCAGATCATCTCGATTCCAGCGATGGATATCGGCACCGTCCAGGCGCACCGTGCCGGCCAGGGTCGGCCAGACGCCCACCAGCACACGCGCCAATGTGGATTTGCCCGAACCGGATGCGCCGAGTACCCCCAGTACTTCGCCCGCCGCCAGGCTGAAACTGACCTGATGCAAGGTCGCCGCACGGCTGCCCGGTGGGCCGGCGCTGACCTGTTCGAAAGCCACCTGACCTTTGGGGGCCGGCAAGGCCATGGCGCTGTCGCGGGGCGAAAACTCTTGCAGCAAGCTGTCCAGGCGCCGGTAGGCCAGCTTCGCCGAACTCCATTGCTTCCACACCGCGATCAATTGATCGATCGGGCTCAAGACCCGCCCCATCAGGATCGAGCCGGCAATCATCATCCCGGCCGTCATGTCGCCCTTGATCACCAGCAAAGCGCCCAACCCCAGCACCAGTGATTGCAGGCACAAGCGCAGGGTTTTGCTGAGAGAGCTGATCACCGCGCCGGTATCGCTGGCCTGATTCTGCAAACCGAGAAAACGTGAATGCACCGCGAACCAGCGTTTGCGCAACACCCCGAGCATGCCCATGGCCTGGATGGTTTCAGCGTTGTGCAAATGACTGGTGGCCAACTGGCTGGATTTTTGCGAATAGCCACTGGCTTCACCCAGCGGCTTTTTGGTCATGGCTTCGTTGAGGCAGGCCAGCGCGATCAGCAGCAAAGCACCGGCCGTGGCCAGCACACCGAGCCAGGTGTTGAACAAAAAAATCACCAACAGATAAACCGGAAACCACGGTGCGTCGAAGAACGCGAACAGCGCCGGTCCCGTGACAAATTGGCGGATGTGGGTGAGATCCCCCAGCGACTGCCCGGCATTGCCCTCGCCCTTGAACAGGTTGCGCTCGAACGCGGCTTGATAGACCCGCAGGTTGAAGCGCCGCTCCAACTGGCTGCCGATGCGGATGACGATGAAGCTGCGGATGATTTCCAGCAAACCGATAAACGCGAAGAAGCCGACCACCATCAAGGTCAACATGGCCAGCGTGGTTTCGTTCTGCGAAGAAAGCACCCGGTCATAGACCTGAAGCATATAAATCGACGGTACCAACATCAGCACGTTGATTAACGCGGTGAAACAACCGACGCTGATCAGGGTATTTTTATAATCGCCCAGTGCTTTGAACAACGGTGCAGCAGGAGTGGTCTTCGCCATCTTCATTAGTCTTCCCTGAGCTCATATCCCGCGCGGTAGTTCGGCGAGGGTTCAATAGACTGTCCGCACACGCGCCGAAACGCTATTGGATGTTTAAAGCGTGCAGCCGAATGAACACTATTGTCAGACAACATAGTGCTCCAGCTAGTTAATTACCTGCTGCGCATGAATGGCGGGCGAACCTATATAGTCATCGCTGACAACACTCAGCTTACAGGTGTGCTCTATTACTGAGTGCGTTGCAGAATAAGTACTGTTCCTGATTTCAAAGTGGCGTGGTAGAGCAGGTACCAGGATTGGCCGTCGTAGCCAGGCGCCGAGCCTGGCAAGAAAGCAAATGCCGCACCGCCGTTGTCACCGTTGCTGTTGTTGCCGAAGGTCATGTGACCGTCGCCACCTGAGCTCGCTTCCGCGAACGTGACGTTCGCTACGTCTGCCCACGATTGCATAGCGAGCACTGCCTGAGCCTTCTGCTGCGAACTGAACTGGCTGAAGGTGCCGATATTCAAGGCGGTACTTGTCTGCGCGGCCAATGCAATAGCGTTGTCTTTTACTTTCGACATAAACGCACTTCCTTGTTTGCAATGGAACAGATTTTGTATGACAGCGACACTCTCTGGCGAGGTCGTCCCATCACTCGCCCGATGAAGGCGAAAGAAAACTGACACAATTCGAAATCAAACGTCCACTACTTTTTTGACGCCAAATTGCGTTGTTCCGGTTATGCCCAGCAAACAATGACTCTTGGGTCTAAATATTATTTATCGTTCAGCCCTCTCGGTAATTGTCCGACAATTTACTATTTAAATATTAAATAACGGTAACGTTGGTCGATTGCAGGAGCTGAGTGCAACACGGCTATGACATTGAAGTGTGAGCGCTATGTTGCACAGCGTTGGCCTGTTGCATGACTTCCCCCATGACCTCAATCGGGCATTTGAAGTCGAAGCGTATACGTGGGCGCATGTTCAATTGCGAGGCGATGGCGGCAATAGCTACTGTGTTCGTGGCAACGCTCTGCGATGAGCCCCCTGTGAAAGCTTAGGGGGCGATCACAGGGGGCGGCGGGGGTCGACACTGCACAGCTAATAGTGCGCAGTTTCTGGCCCGACGGCTGACAGGGGTACGCTCTGCGTGACTTTGGCCATCTGGGTGATTTCCACCTGCAATTTATCCTTGCCGACCAGGTCGTCCGCCAGCTTCTGCGAAAACGGCCAGTAGTTCAGTTCGGCAGTCACGGTGAGCGGCCCGACGGCGTCGGCCGGCACCATGAAGGAGAACTCCCGAATATCGTAGCCCTGGGGCAGAATGCGGTTGTCCGAGAGAATTTGCGTGGCATTCCAGACCTCGACGTCCAACGGATTGCCGTCCTTGTCGCCCAGGTGCACTTTGAAATTTCGCGTGTTGTCCTCGGTCTTGCCGTCCTTGATCGAGCCCAGCCGATAGAGCTCGCGACCATTGGCATCCAGCACCCGGAAATCGATCCACATCTCCCGTCCCTCCGGAAAGCCGGTCGGCAGCTTGTGCCCGGCGCCGACGTTGGCAACTTTGACCGCTACCGAGGTGTATTGCCCGGGCATGATGGCTGCCGGCAGTTGTTCGAACTTTATTTCCCCCGCACGCGAGAGCATGTCGCGCGAGCGTTGCGCGCCCTCGTCCTGACCGAGATGCTTGAGCACCATAGCGTTGGCTCCGCTAAACCAGTGCGAGGCGACCTTTTCGCGGTCTGGCCCCATGATCGCGGCCTTACCGGCAAAACTCGACATATGGCAGCTCTGGCAGGTTTTATCGTTAAGGCTGTAGGTGCTCTCCTGCCATTCGTCATAGGTGCGCTCGACCGCCACACTGCTGAACGGGTGCGTGACGTTGTGGCAGGTGGCGCAAAAGTCCGAGCGCGTGTGCAGAGCGGAATACACGGTGTCGTGATAGGGCGAAACGGCATCTTTACGCGGGCCGAACTTAGTCGGTTTACCGTGCGCTCGAGGGCTCAAGACATAGGCACCGTTATCGAGGCCTGTGCGGGCACTGATGTTGTGGCAGGTCTCGCAATCGACCCCAGGCATCGGATGATTCTTCGTGCTGTCTTCAATCGAGGAGCGGTTGAGTTCCGAATTGATCTGCCCGGTTGTGAGGCCGATCGGGGTATGGCAGCCGGTGCAGAAGTTATCGACCTTGCCCTCGGTGGCCGAGCTCGCACGCTTGAGCAAGGCCCGATAGATGGGTTCATCCCAGGCTTGGGACATCATCGACGAGCGCCACTGCTTGTAGATCTCTGTATGGCAAGCGCCACATATCTGGGCATTGTCGAAGTCCTTCACATTCAACACCAGGTTGCCGGTGGTATTGGCCCGGTGCGGAAAGAACGGCATAGCGCCATTCACATGCATGAGCTTGGAGCGTGCCGGCTCCAGCCACTTTTCATTAGCTTGATTGTCATTGCCCTGAGGTTCGTCGGCCGCCACCAGCGTTACCGTAAGCAGGCAGGCTAGAAAGCACAAAAAACGGCGAACTAAAGGTCTGCGCCTGGGCGAATGTTTGCGTATAGGGTTAACGCGCAAACCTACACGCGCCACGAACAACGGCACGAACAATGTCATCAGCGAAATATTCAAGTCGATAATAATTAGACTGACATTCTCCGACACATTGAATAAGGCCGCGTAAGAGCCGGCGCACATTACCCATAGAACAATCAACGCCGATAACCAGTGCAGCGCTCCCTGCGCAAACGTGTATTCAGGGTGGTTCATGGAAGTTTCCCCAAGACGATTGCAGAGGGTGACTGCAACACTTCTATTGAGTTGACAGAGGTCCTTCATGATGCATGCCAACGGTTATATGTAATTACTCAATGGGGCACTTACAACTCCCCGACTCTCCACCTTTCATGAACAGGACAAGCTCACTCAGCAATTACTCTGCCATCACTGTGACAAAATATTTCTGACAGCTTTAAAGCCCCGTAAACACTGGCTACAACCTGATTTTTTGTGTTCATCAAGACGCGAATACTACTGGGTAATGGCACCCACTAGCGGGGGGGATTCATACCGAAATCGGGGGTTTGTGTGGCCGCTCTTTCTGCCCGTCGCTGCTCATCTTCGCCCGGCAGGTTTTTAAACTAACGAATGACTCGCCCGCACACAAGATTTTAAAAATTAACTACTAAAATTTTCCATTACAGCTAGAGTGAATCTAGGCACCCGCCACATTGCGACAGGAGGGCATTTCAATTGAACCTATAAAAAAGCGCTTCGCCTAATTTGACTACGCTTCACGCCAGCCAACTTCGAGCCGACGTAATAACTCGCGCGGAAAGAAAGATTTCTGGCCAGGAATTCATCTTGTAAAAGGACAGACCCCAAACTCGGCAACCCTAAACTGAATCGAGTAATGTCATCATGAAGAAACACTTGAACATCCTTCGAACTATCAGCTTGACCTGTGCGGTCGCGGGCGGACTGGTTGCAGTCAGTCTGCCCTACAAGAGTGCCCTCGCCGCTAAAGCGCCAGCGCCAGCAACCACTAACGCGCCACAGACAGCAACCGATTCACACAAGCTGCAGACGCTACGCGGCATGACGCCGCCCGACCCGTCGGGAACCGAGGGCGGACGCAAAGTCGATCTGATGACCGACTACGTGCAAAATCGCGCAGCGGCGATCCAATTGGGCAAGGCCCTTTTCTGGGACATGAACATCGGCAGCGATGGCAACACCGCTTGCGCGACTTGCCACTTTCACGCCGGGGCCGATCACCGGATCACCAACCAGCTCAATCCCGGCCTGAGTAACACCAATGCGAACGTCGCGTCGCTCTTCAACAAGCCGTTCGCAGCGTCCAACATTCCTGGCGACGTGGCCTCATACACAACCAAGTCCGGTGGCAAGGGCGGCCCGAACTACACGCTCAAGAAAACCGACTTTCCGACCCATGTGCTGGCTGATCCGCTCGATCACAACTCGGCGATCCTCTACTCGACCGACGATGTGACCGGCTCACAAGGTGTGTTCGACGCCAACTTCACCAAGGCGTCTCAATCGCGTTTCGACAATTGCACGCAGCTGCCGGACGGGGTCTTCCATGTGGGTGCCATGAATGTCCGTCGTAGTACCGGGCGCAACTCACCTACGGTGATCAACTCCGCCTTCAACGTGCGCAATTTTTGGGACGGCCGGGCCAACAACGTCTTCAATGGCTTCTCGCCGTTCGGCAATCGCGATCCCGATGCTGGCATCTTCGTCACCAACGATGCCGGGGTTGCGGCCAAGGTGCGGCTAGCACTCAACGATGCTGCTGCCGCCTCGCAGTCCGTGGGACCTCCCGGCAGCCCAGTCGAAATGTCCTGCGGTGGGCGCACCTTCGCGGACATCGGCCGACGCATGCTCGACAGGCCAATGCTCACCCAACAGAAGATTGCACCAACCGATTCGGTACTGGGCGCTTTCTCCGGCGCAAACCGACCCACCTACCGTGAACTGGTCCAGAAGGTCTTCCAGCCACGGCTGTGGAATGCAAAGCAGCAGGTTGCGCTGGGCGGCACGCCGTATAGCCAGATAGAGGCCAATTTCCCGCTCTTCTTCGGGCTCGCGATCCAGATGTACGAATCCACCCTGGTCTCTGATCAGGCGCCGCTGGATGACTACTTGAACGGTAATCGTCAGGCATTGAATGACCAGCAAGTCAAGGGCATGGACATTTTCACTGGCAAGGGCCATTGCGTCAAATGCCACGCTGGACCGGAATTGACGAACGCAGCCAGCCGTTTGCGGTTCCTGCCCGGTGGCCGCGTCGACCGTATTGAGATGGCTGACAACCTGACGACGCTCCATGACAGCGGCTTCTTCAACATAGGTGTGCGCCCGACTTCGGAGGACCTGGGGGCCGGCGGTACGGACCCATGGGGTAACCCGCTGTCTTTCACCCGTCAATACAACACCATGCTGCAAGGCGCAAAAGTGCCTGACCCTTTTACTGTCGACGTTTGCACATTCCAAGTGCCATTGAGCCCAGCTGTACCTTGTGACTCATCGCTCAAGCCCAAAGTCGGCTTCCGCGATTCTGTCGATGGGACCTTCAAGACACCGACGCTGCGCAACATCGCTTTGACCGGGCCGTATTTCCACAATGGCAGCCGAGCGACCCTCCAACAGGTCGTGGAGTTCTACAACCGAGGCGGCGACGAGCGCGGCAAGGATGCGAACAACACCAGCGGATTCGACCATCCCGCCGTCAATCAGCACAACGCATCGAACCTCCATCCGGATGTAAAACCCCTGAGCCTGTCCTCCACTGACATAGACGCACTGGTCAAATTCATGGAGGTCGGGTTGACCGATCCGCGGGTCGCATGGGAGCGAGCTCCATTCGATCATCCGGAGCTGTTCATTCCGCAAGGCGAACTGGGTAACGAAAACAGCGTGACCGCACAGGCGACTGATCTCTCGGGATCGACCCAGCGGGCGGCAGATGCGCAAATGGCGATTAAACCCGTCGGCGCAGAAGGTCGCACAGTCAGTCAGGGACCTTTGCAACCGTTCAACAACGACCTTCCCTGATTTGGATACAGGGTCCGAACCACTGCAACTCCCGAAGCTCAGCCAATAAAAAAAACCCGCCAAGTAGATCTTGAGCGGGCTTGGCCGCAGATTCTGAGTGCAACACCTTACTTTCCGGTACGGTGTTGCACTCAGAACCTGCGGCCATTTTTTGTTTTTGCCAGCGGCATCGCAGCTTTTGCGCTGAATTAACTTTTGCTCCATCCCGTCGAGCTTAATGCCTGCAGCAATACCTCGGCGTCGAGGGCTGGAATTAACGTGCCGCCGGCGGTACTCATGGGTTCGCCGGCCAACAGCGCGTTGATGATCGCCTCCTCCACTGCTTCGGCTGCGGCGCTGAACAACGGCGAAATATGGTCGTTGTTGAGCATCTCTAGCGGGGTGCTCTGGGGCAGGTCTTTGCGCCCATAGTCCGCGGGGGGCAGGTTTTGGTTGCCCGTGGCAAAAGCCAGGAAGATATCGCCACTGGAGTCCTCGGTACCGCCGCCGGTGCGGGCGATGCCGATCGATGCCCGTTGCGCCAGGCGCTGGCATTGATGAGGCAGCAATGGCGCATCGGTGGCCAGGATCACCACGATCGAGCCCATGCCCGGCGTGCCCTTCTCGTCAAAAGGCGACGGGATGTCCGTCAGCTTGCGCCCCACCGGATAACCATCGACCCGCAACTCCTCACGCTTGCCATGGTTGGCCTGTACCAGCGCACCGACGGTCCAGCCGCCCTGCTGCGCCGACAACTTGCGTGAGGACGTACCGATTCCGCCCTTGAACTCATGGCAGATCATCCCGGTACCACCGCCGACCGCGCCTTCCTGCACCGGGCCAGCCTCGGCATTGGTCATGGCTTCGAGCACCTGCTGCGGGCCAATGTGCTGCCCCCAGATATCGTTGAGCATGCCGTCGTAGGTTTCCATCACCACCGGCATGCACCAATACACCGAAGGGTCCGCCAGGTTGTCGTGCTCCAGCGCGACCAGCGCATCGCGCACCACGCCCACACTGTGGGTGTTGGTGATCGCCAGCGGCGTTGCCAGCAAGCCCGCTTCGCGAATCCACTCAAGGCCCGTGGCGTCACCGTTGCCGTTGAGCACATGGCAACCGGCAAAGCACGGTTGCAGTCGTGCATGGCTGGCACGCGGCTGGATCAGCGTGACGCCGGTGCGTACCTGCTTGCCATTGATCTCGGTCTTGAGGGTGCTATGCCCTACCCGCACGCCCGGTACGTCGGTGATGGCATTGAATTGGCCGGGTGTTCCCAGGCCTAGGCGAATGCCCAGTTCACGTGCACGCATAACCACTCCTTACAGTTTCTGAAAGGCCGGGCTGAACCGACCATTGGTGCAGTACAAAATCACCGACACTGCCAGCAACCCGATAACCGCCATGATGTCCTTGGCCGAAGCTTCGAGGAACAGGTCGAACAATAGATAACCCGCGCCGAGCACCGCCAGTAATGCCGGTAACGGCCACAACGGCATGCGGTAAGGATGCTGCCGATCGCGCAGTACCACCCGGCTCATCAATGCGCTCAAGGCGACAATCAGGTAGACCAGCATGATCAGCAGCACGCTGAAGGAGGTCATGTCGGCCAGGTTCGAGCTGAAACTGAGCAGCGCCGATGGAATCGCCAGAAACAGCGTGGCCAGCCACGGCGAGTCCCAACGCGGGTGAATACGGGTGAAGAGCCGGTTAACGGTGGGCGTCCAGAGGGCATCGCGGCCGCTACTGAAGACCACCCGGCCGATCTGAATCACGATCGCGACAATGGCATTGAACACCGATAGAAAAATCCCGGCACTGACCACACGGGACAGGGTTTCGTTGCCTTGACTGGTGAGCAGATAGCCGATCGGGTCGGGGCTGTTGATCATCTCGCTGAGGGAGGGTGCGCCGATCAACAATGCAGCCAGCGGCACCAATTCGATGACCACCACCAGGCCCAGGGACCAGAGCACGGCCTTGGGCACGCCATGACCGGCATCTTTCATGTCTTCGCCCAGCACCACCGCCGAGCCAAATCCGTTGTAGGAGAACAAGCCGATACCGATGGAGCCAATCACCAGAACCCAGGGTGCCAACTGCAAAGCGCCGTTCTCGACGATCTGCGGGTGCAACAAAATGCTTGCCGGTTGCGAGGCATGACCGAAGCCAACAAACACAATCACCAGCATTGCCGCGACTTCCAACAGTAGACAGCTGCCGGTGATCCAGGCGTTGAGCTTGATGTTGAGAATGCCCAGCAGGTAACTGCACACCACGATGAGCAGAGCGACGGTCTGCGAATCGAAATTCGTCCCCAACGCGTTGTTCAGATAGTTCGCGGCTCCGGTGGCGAGCACTGGCGGAATGAACAACAACGTCGCCATCACCGTCAGGAAGGTCGCATAACCGGCCATGCCGCCAAACACTCGCTTGGCGTACACGTATTCGCCGCCGGCACTGTTGTGAGCCCTGCCCAACTCGGCGTAACAGAAAGCAAACATCAGGGCCAACAAACCGGCCATGACGAAGGCTAAAAACACCCCGCTGCCGGCCTGATGAATGGCAAACGGCGCGATGACGAACACCGAACTGGCAGGCGTCACGCTCGAGACGGTAATCGTCACGACGTCGAAGACACTCAGCGTGGGTTTCAGCGCGCCGTTTGGCGCTGAGGGAGAGCTCATATCGTTATCCTCTTGGTTATTTTTAGACTGAGGCAGAAGCGAAATAAGGGACCGGGGTGCGTTCTGGGGCGCACTCGATGGGGGCTACTCTAGGCAGCGCGGCAACGGCGGCCAATTCCCCTATTGGAGTACTCCCCTTGACCTGGAAAGAAAAAAGGTTGAAACCGTGCGCCGGGTTCTGTTTTTTTAATGGGGAACAACGTACATGAGCACTCTGTTCAGGGAAGTCGGCATGCATGCCGGCCTGGGCCGCACCCTCTCGCAGATCGGCACCGAGCGCTTCTGGAAGCAGCTGGTTCTGCTGTTGCAGCAATGCTTGCCGTTCGATAACGCTCTGGCGATTTTCTATCCGCAAGACGGCCTGCCCCAGGCCCTGGAGGAATACGACGCAGAACCCTCGAGTAAACCGGCGTCGATGCTGGCCTACCTCAATGGCTTGTACCTGCTGGACCCGTTTTTTCAAGCTTGCCGTGAAGGCTACGCCAGCGGCTTGTATCGACTGGAGGAGGTAGCGCCCGATCACTTCCGGCAGAGCGAGTACTTCCTCAGCTACTTCCACGACAACGTGCTGGAGGATGAGGTGCAGTTCATTCTGCAGATTCCAGGGGCTGGAACGCTGTCACTGTCGTTGGGCATGCGGCGCTTGTTCAGCGCCGATGAAGTCGGCCAGTTGACCACCCTCGCTGCCTGGGTGCTGCCACTGATGCAGCAGCACTGGCAACAGAGCAATCAGCGCACGCAGGCACCGGCACAGGATGAAATGGCCAGCCAGATCCGCGATGCCCTGAGCCATTTCGGCTGCGGGGTGCTCTCGGACCGCGAACTGGAAATCGCCCGGCTGATCTTGCGCGGGTTCTCCTCCAAAGCCATGGCTGAGCGCCTGAAGATCTCGCCGGACACCATCAAGGTCCACCGCCGGCATCTGTACGCCAAGCTGGATATCTCATCGCAACCAGAGCTGTTTTCGTTGTTTATTCAGTCGCTGGGGCATGACTTGGAAAATCCGTAAGCGTGATGGCCCCTTCGCGGGCAAGCCCGCTCCCACATGATCTGCGCCGGAGCGCGATGGTGTGATCGACCCATGACCTGTGGGAGCGTGCTTGCCCGCGAAGACGGTCTATACCAGTCATCATCGCCATTTAGCCAAGCAGAATCGTCGCCTCAACTCCCCGTCCGGATCTTGTTCCACAGCCGTGTGCGGATCCGGTCGATGTTCAGCGGCATGGCTTCCAGGGCGAACAACTTGTTCATCATTTCCGGACTTGGGTAGACCTTGGTGTCGTTCTTGATGGCCGGATCGATCAGGCCGTCAGCCTGTTCGTTGCCGTTGGCGTAGTGCACGTAGTTGCTGATGCTGGCCATGACGTCCGGGCGCAGCAGGTCGTTCATAAAGGCGTAACCGGCCTTTTCATCCGGGGCGTCGGCGGGCATGGCGACCATGTCGAACCAGATCGCTGCGCCTTCTTTGGGAATCGAGTAACCGATGTCCACACCGTTGTTGGCTTCTTTGGCGCGGCTTTCGGCTTGCAGGATGTCACCGGAGAAGCCCACGGCCACGCAGATATCGCCGTTGGCCAGGTCGCTGGTGTATTTGGATGAGTGGAAATAGCTGACATACGGCCGGACTTTCATCAGCAGCGCTTCAGCTTTCTTGTAATCCGCCGGGTCTTGGCTGTGGTGTGGCAGACCGAGGTAGTTCAGCGCCGCCGGCAGCAATTCCGGGCCGTTGTCGAGGATCGCCACGCCGCACTTCTGGAGCTTTTTCATGTTCTCGGGTTTGAAGATCAAATCCCAGGAGTCCACCGGTGCGCTGTCACCCAGTACCGCTTTGACCTTGGCAATGTTGTAGCCGATCCCGGTGCTGCCCCATAGGTACGGGAAACCGTGTTCGTTGCCCGGGTCGTTGGTTTGCAGGGCCTTGAGCAATACCGGATTGAGGTTCTTCCAGTTCGGCAACTGGCTCTTGTCGAGTTTCTTGAGTGCCCCGCCCTGAATCTGTCGAGCCATGAAATGGTTGGACGGGAACACCACGTCATACCCGGATTTGCCGGTCATCAGCTTGCCGTCGAGGGTTTCGTTGCTGTCATAGACGTCATAGGTGAAGGCAATGCCGGTTTCTTTCTGGAAATTCTTCATCGTGTCCGGCGCGATGTAGTCCGACCAGTTGTAGATCTTGACGGTCTCGGCCGCCTGACTAAGTGAAGCGAGGAGCATCAACGGAGCTAACTTCAACGAAGCGGTGGTCATGCGGATCATGATTCGATTCCTGATTATGTGAGGCTGTTTTTATTGGCAGGTTTTCGGCTGATCAGAGGATCAAAAAATCAAAACGTAAGTCTTGCGCACGGTTTCCTGGATATCCCAGATCCCGGTGCTGTTGGCGGGCAACATCAGTGCGTCGCCCGCTTCTATTTGTAAGGTTTCACCGTGGTCCGGGGTGAAGGTGCAGCGCCCCTGGATGAAGTGACAGAACTCTTGGGCGACGATCTGCCGTCGCCAGCGACCGGGCGTGCATTCCCAGATGCCGGTTTCAACGCCATCGTTGCGTTCGACGCTCGTGGTCGAAGTCACCGCGACCGGCGTACCTAATGGCACGGCCACCGGGGCTGACTCTTCCAGCGTGACGTTCAGCGTGTTTTTGAATTGCGTGATGCTCATGATGGTCCCTACAGGTGGATGATCGGCGAACCGTTACTGCATAAAGCCTTCCATGAAGCCCGCCACACGACAGGCGAGCTTGCGCCGCCAGGGCGCGGTCGCCGGATTGGCCAGGGTTTGGTCTTCATGGACGAAGCTGCGAATGATCGCGTTGTAACCGAGCCAGCGGCAGGGTTCCGGCTCCCAGGCTTTGAGCGCATTGAGACCGCCCTGCTGAATCACCCAGGGTTGGCGCACCAGCGCGGTATCGCGCTCCAGGATCAGGTCGGCCAGCGTCCGACCGCCTAGATTGCTCGCACCTACGCCCTCGCCGCCGTAACCGCCAGACAAGGCGATGCCGTTGCTGCGATCGCAGAGCATGTGCGGCTTGAAGCGCCGGGACATCCCCAGATTGCCGCCCCAGGCGTGGGTGATCTTGACGTTCTTGAGCTGCGGGAAGAGTTCGCCGAACAGGTAGCGTCGCAATTCGACTTCGCGGGTTGTAAGGTCAAAGTTGTGGCGCAGTTTTCCGGCGAACTGATAACCGCCGCGAGCGCCGAATACCAGACGATTGTCGGCCGTGCGCTGGCCGTAGGTGACTTGTCGGCTGCTTTCGCCGAAAGCCTGACCCTGACTCAAGCCGATCTCTTCCCAGGTCGCCGCGGACAGTGGCTCGGTGGCCACCAGCAAACTCTGTACCGGCAGTTGATAACGCCCCAGCGGCGCCAGCGTCAACGCATAACCCTCCACTGCGGGCACGATCCAGCGACTGCGAACCTGCGCCTTGGCGGTGCGTAAACTGCCGGACTGCCAGTCGGTGACCGGGCTGTTTTCGAAGATCTTTACCCCCATGCGCTCGACAGTCCGGGCCAGGCCACGCACCAGTTTGGCCGGCTGGATCGTTGCACAATGGGGTGCATAGATAGCGCCATAAGGTTTGGCGACGCGGATCTGCTGCGCCAGTTGCTCGGGGCTGAGCCAGCGGTAGTCCGCTTCGTTCAGGCCCTGGCTGTAGAGTTTGTCCAAATAGCGGCGCAGACTGGTCTCCTGCTCGGGGTAACGCGCCGCGCAATACAACACGCCGCCCTTGCGGTAATCACAGGTGATGCCTTCGCGTTCGAGGACGATCGCCACTTCATCAGGGATACCATGCAGCAAATCAAACGAAGCGCGACGCTGCTCGACAGGTAGGTCGGCGAGCAAACGATCCTCACCCAACAGGTTGCCCATCAGCCAACCGCCATTACGCCCGGACGCACCGAAGCCTGCGGTCTGTGCCTCAACGATGGCGATGTTCAAATCGGGTGCCAGGCGTTTGAGGTAGTACGCCGTCCACAACCCCGTATAGCCGGCGCCGATGATCGCCACGTCGACATCCAGGTCCTGCTCCAGCGACGGCCGTGCAATCAAGGGCTCTTCGAGCTGATCCATCCACAAACTGATAGTGCGCCATGCCGGCATGCAAAACTCCGCAACCCAAAACTAGATGGCTGCGATCCTAGTGCCTGGGTTCAGACGCTGTCTTGCGCGCGTGCACGCAAAGAAATGTGTTTGGCATAGGCTTTGGGCGACATGCCTGTGTGCTGGCGGAAACAGCTATAGAACGCCGACAAAGAATTGAAGCCGGCGGCGAACGCCAGTTCGTCGACCCGCAGCGGGGGCGTTGCTTTGTCCAGTGCCGCCAACACGTGCTGAAGGCGAGCCTGGTTGACGTAGCGATAGAAGCTTTGCCCCAGCACCTGGTTGAGCAAGTAGGAGATCTGATTGCGGCTGTAACCGCACTCCTTCGCCACCCGCTGAAGATCGAGCTCGGGGTCCAGATAAGGTTGCTGACGCTCGAAATACTGCTGCAGGTCCTGCGCCATAAAGCTCAACTGTCGCGGCGAAAGCCCTAGCCGACTAACCGCCGGGCGCAGGCTGTTAGCGGTCTTGCTGGACGGCTGCTCATGCACCAGCGAGGCGTATTCGTTGACCTGCCAAATCAGCCCGTCACGCACGGTGATCGCTTCGCTGGCGCGGAACGACACCAGCCCCTGGCCACCGCGCAAGGTCACGCGGTACTGAATGAACGCGGTATTGCCATCCAAACGGATACGGTCAGAGTGCTCAAGGGCTTCATCCGGATCGCGCGGCATGCTGCTGCGCACGTATTCACGCAACTCATCCAGACCGAAAACGCGGTTCTGAAAGAAGTCGTTGTACTGGATGTCCGGGTGGTAGAGCGCCATGACGCCATCGAGGTCACGGTGCTTCCAGCACAGGTGATAGCGCAGAACAGTTTCGCCGGTGGCCTGGGTTTGCTGCGGGCCATCATCATTGGCAGGCATAGAACACTCGATGATAGAAAAACAGAGCTTGCCGAACTTCGGGCCGCGCTTCAATGGCCAATTCATGGCCCTAAACAATGGCCCTTTGCCTAATGAACAGTGGGACATGTCCTACATCAACGCTTTTCAAGTAATCGCCAAACGGTTTGAAAAAATCCTTATACCTAGTGCAGGGAGTGCTATTTTTAAGCACTACACAGGTTGGGCCAGTGACGGCTCTTCCGTTCCTACCGCGAGCTAAGGAAGCGCTCAACGAACAAGGTGGGCAACACATGAATCAAGTCTTTTCCAAGGTCACCTTTCCCAACGCCTGCCAGCTCATGCGCTGGCATTTTCATCCAATGGGCTTTGAGGCCAGCATGGATGCACCCGGCAGCATGATTGCCCGGTTGTTCGACCGCGCCAGCGGCGAAACCATGATCGCCATAGCCGGTATCCCTTGTAAAACAGTGATGAACGCTGCCGACGTCGAACGAATAATCGAAGCGGTAGAATATGAGTTCGAATCCTTTATCCCACCCATGGCTTTAAGAAGTTTTGGTTAATCATTGAAATCTCAACAAAAAGCCCACATTTGTGGGCTTTTTGTTGTCTGCGGTCAGGCCTGACCCTTCATCCCCCGCTGATCGGCGAAAAATGGCTTGTCCTTCGCGATCCGGTCAGAAGCCTTGGGGACGTTGGCCGCCTGCACATCCTGAGCATCGACATACCAGTAACAATGTTTAACTGCCCGGGTAATGCCGACATACGCCAGGCGCAGGATTTCGTCTTTCTGGGCGCTGTCATACGGCTCGGCATCGCCATCCTTGGCCAGCCCGGCCATTCGATAGACCTGGTTCTTGTAAGGTGAACTGGTCAGATGCTGACAATCGCCCAACAGAAACACCGCGTCAGCCTGTAGGCCTTTGGAACTGTGATAGGTCAGCTGCTTGAGTCGTCGATCCTCAACAGGCAACCTCGAATCCACATTAACTACTGACTTAATATGCTCTTCTATCAATAACTTATCGCTACTTTTTCGAAACAACATCAAGATCGAATCACCGTTTTGGTAATGTTCGATCAAGCGCTTGGCCAGCGCTGGGTCATCCCGATCCATGATGTTCACCGGCAGCAAATCTTTGGGCGCACCGCTGGCCTTGGCCTTTTTCCCGGCAATCGCGGGAGCGGCACGGACAATGTGCTCTGCCGCATCAATGATGTGCTGATGGCTGCGATAGTTGTCGCTGAGCATGACCCGCGTGGTGCTCGGTGACGGGAATTCCTTGTTGAATTCCATGAAATATTTCGGAGAGCTGCCGCGCCAGCCATAGATCGATTGCCAGTCATCACCGACGCACAGCAGCGATGAACGTTGCGCACCCCGACCGACATGCATGGCCGGGCCACGACTGCGGATCTCCCGCAGGCTGGCGCGAATCCAGGAAACGATCTGCGGCGAAACATCCTGAAATTCGTCGATCATCAAGTGCGACAACGGTCTCAGCAGCTCATCGCTGAGCAACTTGAAGTTTTCCGGCGAATGCTCACTGAACAAGGCGAACATGCGGTTATACGTCATGATCGGCGGCGATTGGTCGAGCAAATGATCTTCCAGCGCTCGCCAGAAAAGGCTCAGGGTTTCAAAGAAGTAGCGATCCGGATCGTCCTTGGCAAAGCTCATCTGCCCCACGGCTGCGGGCACATCCAGCCCCAGGTTTTCGATAAAACTGGCCGCTGCGACAAAACAATCCAGCAGCGGCGCGGAACTCAGCTCACCTTTGACCTTGTAATCGAAGCCCGGCCCGGCGCTGGCATCCCCCGCCAAAGACGATAAAACACGTCTCGCCGACTCATAACTATCAAGCCAAATCAAAGGCTTACGACAGAAAGCTTGAAACAAGGTGCGCTTTACCGCCCACTCCGCGCGGACCGACAGCTTGGCTCCGGGCCGGCTGATCTGTGCATTCTCACGGGGATCGAAGCCCAGGACGACCCAGGCATCCAGCTCGGCAATATAGCCGTGGCAATGGAAGGACGAGCCGTTGATCTCGAACGTCTGGCGGCTGGGTTCAATGCCCTTGATCGGCCAGGCACCGGCGCGAAACCACAGGTCTTCGATCGTGTCGCAGAGTTCTTCATCACGCTTGGCGGCAAGCTCGGTCACCGCCATGCGCTTTTGCACATCAGGGTGATCACGCTCCAGCTCCTTGAGCTGCAAGGCGTGCCGGGACAGCGGCTTGATCAGTTCGCGAAAACGCTCATCACGGGTATGCAACGCGTGATAACAGGCATTCAGTTGCTGGCGCTGGGTGTCATTGATCCGCAGATCGAATGGATTGCTGTCAGCCCCTTCATCGCCCGGCAGCGATCGGGCATTGAGGTTCTCGAAAGCCTGCAACTGATCGAAGCCCGGCAGGCTGCGGACCATGGGCAGAATTCGCGAGTGGAAGGTTCGTACCACGTCGCGAGCCTCTTTAAGGCTCAGCGTGCGCCCCCAGATGGCGAACATTTCTATCAGCTTATTGATGAAGTCTTTGCGCGACTCACGGGTGAATGTCACCACGGTCAATGAACTCAGTTCAAAACCCAGGTAATGGGTCA
Source organism: Pseudomonas sp. H11T01 (assembly GCF_048515765.1). Lineage (NCBI taxonomy): Bacteria > Pseudomonadati > Pseudomonadota > Gammaproteobacteria > Pseudomonadales > Pseudomonadaceae > Pseudomonas > Pseudomonas sp. H11T01. Next base: position 285,510 of record NZ_JBLYED010000003.1, read on the forward strand.
GCAACAGAATGCGCAGCACCAGCGATGTCGACTTGCCCGCCCCCGCACCGGCAATCACCGAGGTCGAAGGTGTGTCGCTGAAGATCATCTTCCACTGCGCTGCGCTGGGCTGCGCCTGTGCTGGCAGCAACCGGCTCACATCGGCCTTGATGCGCTTCTTTAACTCGGCAGTGAGCGGCAGACGCCAGTCATCGAACACGTTGTCATCGATACCCGGCGCCCGGTGTTCGGTGCAGCGCGTGTCGCGAATCAGCAGCACCTGTCGACCTTCCTCGATGCCCTCCAGCTTGCCTTCTTTATAGCCGTAATCCACGCCGGCGCTGTGCCCGCTGCGAAAGCCATCAGCCTGGCCATGCAGCCAGGACGCACGGTGCTGGGCGCGCAAGCGAGTAAGGCCATGACCGAAGAACCTGGCGGCCAGGCGCTTGAGCAGCGGCATGTCGGCCAAAGGCTTAAGCTCGGGGGGAAGATCGGGGGTGTGTCGCGGCACGCTGACTCCAGGGTGTGAGGCTGTTGGGGCTATGGTCGCTTCATTTGCCGGCGACTTCTAGTGAAATGCTTATTCGTCATTGGGTTAAGCGATGAACTGAAAGCTGAGAGGGAGAATTTCAACGTCAAACCAATCTATTAATTAGATTGATTTGAGGCGTTTTTTCCGCTTTTTATCGATATTGGCTTATTGGATGATGCTCGCCATCAACCACAGGTTTAGTTCTGCGGCTCAAGTGTTCAGCCATATGACAAACCTTTACAGGAGACGATCATGCATGAACTCAGACCCTTCAAATCCCTGGGCGGCGCTCACCATGGCTGGTTGGATGCCCATCACCACTTTTCGTTCGCCGAGTACCATGACCCCAAACGCATGAACTGGGGCAACCTGCGAGTGTGGAACGATGACGTGATTGCGGCCGGTACCGGGTTCCCGAAACACCCGCACCGTGACATGGAAATCATCACCTACGTTCGTGAAGGCGCAATTACCCACGAAGATAACCTGGGTAACAAGGGCCGTACCGAAGCCGGTGACGTGCAGGTGATGAGTGCAGGTACCGGGATTGCCCACAGTGAGTACAACCTGGAATCGACCGCGACCAAGATCTTTCAGATCTGGATCATCCCGAATGAGGCCGGCTCGGCGCCCTCCTGGGGTGCCAAGCCGTTTCCCAAAGGGCAGCGCGAAGGTTTCGTCACCCTGGCCAGCGGCAAGGCCGGCGACGACGAAAGCCTGCGTATTCGCGCCGATGCACGGCTGGTGGCGGCCAATCTGAAAGCCGGCGAGTCCGCGGAATATCATCTGGACGATGGCCGTCGGGCGTATCTGGTACCGGCTACCGGAGTCATTGAAGTCAATGGCTTGCGCGCACAAGCTCGAGACGGCATTGCGGTGGAACATGAGCACGTGCTGCGAGTGACTGCAATCGAGGACAGTGAGATCGTGCTGGTGGATCTGGCTTGATCCGGTAAATGCCGGACAAAAAAAGGGGCGACCGTTTGGTCGCCCCTTTTTTGTTTGAGCTGGAATCTATATTGACTGTACCGCCGCCTTCGCGGGCAAGCCCGCTCCCACAAGGACATCACTGTACCCTGTGGGAGCGGGCTTGCCCGCGAAGGGGCCCTCAATCACTTCGCAGAAATTGCCCCATCCACCAATGTCTGAGCTTCTGCTACCAACTGCTTGAGATGCTCGTCACCGATGAAGCTTTCTGCGTAGATCTTGTAGATGTCTTCGGTGCCCGAAGGGCGTGCCGCGAACCAGCCGTTCTCGGTCATGACCTTCAAGCCGCCGATGGCCTGATCGTTGCCCGGCGCATGGCTGAGAATGCTCTGGATCGCTTCTCCGGCCAATTGGGTCGACTTGACCTGATCCGGCGACAGCTTGCTGAGCAAGGCTTTCTGCTCGGGGTTGGCCTTGGCGTCGACGCGCACCGAGAAGGGTTCACCCAATTCATCGGTCAACGCACGGTAGATCTGGCTTGGATCGCGGCCGGTACGCGCCGTCATTTCCGCCGCCAACAGCGCTGGAATCAAACCGTCCTTGTCGGTGCTCCAGACGCTGCCGTCCTTGCGCAGGAACGAGGCACCGGCGCTTTCCTCACCACCAAAGCCCAGCGAACCGTCGAACAAGCCATCGGCGAACCATTTGAAGCCCACCGGCACTTCATACAGTCGGCGACCCAGTCGCTTGGCAACCCGATCGATCAAGCCGCTGCTGACCACGGTCTTGCCCACGGCCGCATCAGCACGCCAATGCGGACGGTTCTGGAACAGGTAATCGATGGACACCGCCAGATAGTTATTCGGCGCCAGCAAGCCGCCCGACGGCGTCACGATACCGTGGCGGTCGTGGTCCGGGTCACAGGCGAAGGCCACGTCGAAGCGCTCTTTCAGGCCTATCAAGCCTTGCATGGCGTAGGTGGAAGACGGGTCCATGCGGATCTGACCATCCCAATCCACGGACATGAAGCGGAACGTCGGATCAACCTGGGTGTTGACCACGTCCAGATCCAGACGGTAATGCTCGGCAATCGCCGACCAGTAACGCACCCCTGCTCCACCCAACGGGTCTACGCCCAGACGCAGCTTGGCGCCACGAATGGCGTCCATGTCGATCACATTGATCAGATCGGCAACGTAGGTGTTGAGGTAGTCGTGACGATGGGTAGTGCTGGCCTTCAGCGCCTGCTCGTAGCTGATGCGTTTCACGCCGGCGAGTTTGTTGGTCAGCAGTTCATTGGCCTTGGCTTCGATCCACTTGGTGATGTGGGTATCGGCGGGCCCGCCATTGGTTGGGTTGTATTTGTAGCCGCCACTTTGTGGTGGATTGTGCGACGGCGTGATGACGATGCCATCTGCAAGGCCCGAGGTGCGGCCGCGGTTATAGCAAAGAATGGCGTGGGAAATCGCCGGCGTCGGGGTGTATTCGTCGCCTTCAGCGATCATCACCGTCACGCCGTTTGCCGCGAGCACTTCCAGCGCGCTGGCTCCGGCAGGAGTCGACAGCGCATGGGTGTCGATGCCGACAAACAGCGGACCGTCGATGCCTTGAGCTTCGCGATACAGGCAAATGGCCTGGCTGATAGCCAGAACATGCCATTCATTGAAGCTCAGCTCGAAGGAGCTGCCACGGTGTCCCGACGTGCCAAAAGCCACACGCTGGGTGGAGACTGCTGCATCAGGTTGGCCGGTGTAATAGGCCGTTACCAGTCGCGGGATATCGACCAAGAGTTCTGCCGGTGCCGGTTTGCCCGCAAAAGGACTGATTGTCATGCATAACCTCTGGAAAGGATGATTCAGGGATAGAAACGCAGTTTACTGGCAGTTTGGCCACTGTGCGACGTTATCTATCCTATCTTGACCGCGGCAAAACTTATCTATCCCGTCGCCCGAAGATGTTTGTCAGCACCCTAGTCGAGCAGTTCCAGCCTCAAGGCATCCGCCAGACAGCACAGCGCTGCCTCCAGATCGTGATGACCGCTGAAGGTATGACTCAATCTCAGGCTCTGAGGGTGAAGCCCGTGAATACTGAACAGTTCGCCAGGGGCGACGACGATCCGTTGTTTAAGCAGGCGCTGGAACACACGACGTAAATCCACCGGTCGTAACGAGCGCATCCAGACAGTGGCGCCACCGACGGGCACGATGAATTGCAGTGTGTCACCCAGACGCTCCTGCAGCAGCTGCGTCATGTGCTGCATGCGCTCTTTCAGCAGGCGGCGCAGCACCTGTAGATGCTGATCGAGGCGGCCACTGGTATACAAACGGGCAATGGCCTTCTGGCGGATCGGCGACAAACGAAAAGAGCGCAAGAGAAAATGCCGCTGCAGTTCGGCACTCAAGTGACGTGAAAGCACATACCCATACGGCGCTTCCGGGCCGATGACTTTTTCGAAGGTAGAAAACACAATCAACCGGTCAGCGTTGACCAGATCACGAAAGCGCCATTCGCCGGGCTCAAAAGCCAGCTCGCCGTAAATGTCGTTCTCCAGCACCCAGCAATCGTGCTGCTCCAGCAATTGCGCCACACATCGTTTTTCGCTGGCTGGCATCAGGCTGCCCATCGGCATGCTGATACCGGAGGACAGCAAGACAAGCTGCACCGTTTCGGTCGCGAGCAAATCTGCAAGCGCATCAAGGTCCAGGCAGCCGCTGTCTTGCAGTGGCAACTCGATCACCTGTACGCCGGCTGCCTGGAGCAAGCGCAGAATGCCCCAATCACAGGGCGATTCCACCAACACCGTAGCACCCTTGAGTCCCAGTACCGTGATGAGGATTTCCAGGACACCACGCAGGTCCGCGCCAATGTAGACATCATCGGCATGCCAGTAGCGTACAGGTGAAGAGGTGTAGCGGGCCGCCAGCGCGGTGCGCAGTTCCAGCTCGCCGCAAGGCTGCGACAGCGACTGAAGCTGACGCGGATATTGGCGTACCAATTCCCGCTCCAGCAGCAATAGAGGACTATCCAGAGACAGTAACAGCGCCGGTTCGTCGCTGCTCAAGACCAGCATGTCCGGGCGTCTGGCACTGACGTAGACGGTTTCAAGCAGATCATTGCCACTGCTGTAGAAACTGCTGGAAGACACCGGCAATGCATAGTAGCCAGACTTGGCGACCGAATAGACCCGTCCCTCCTTCTCCAGCAGTGAATAGGCATACTGAATCGTCGAGATAGAGACATTCAGCCGGTCCGCCAACTGTCGCAAAGAAGGCAGCTTGACGCGGGCATCGTCGGTCCCCACCTCGCTGATCAGGCTGGTCAGATAACGGTACACCGCCTGATACGCGAAATCGGTTTGTCTGACTCCTTTCATGAGGGATGACCGGCCCGTGTGGCCCGTATAGAGTCACCGGACACCCACCGGCGCCTTTCGATACCCTGCACGTGCGAACGTGGAAACACTTTCTTCGAACCTATCAACTCAAACCCCTTCAGCGTCCCGCTGATTCTTCGCTCACCACGCCACCGCTATCGTGGATGAGGAGTCCTTCACGGCGTTGATCAGAATCGTCAACGTCAAACGATGCGTCGTCATCAACATCCACCTGACGCCTGCTGTAAAGCTTGCCAAGCAAGCTGATGGACAGGCCGCTGACGTCGACCATCCATTGCATGACCTGCTCCGGTGCCGACTGTGTCTGCAGCGCTTTATGCAACTCGGGCATGGCCACCAGCATGCCGGGGTGACAACGACGCAGGAAGCACTCAAGACCAGCACCCTCGTTGACAAAGGGCGCGAACAGCAGACAAACCAGTTGTGTCTCGGTCAGGCCCAGGGTTTGCTGGGCGTACGCGTTCGCCAGAGCGCGACGTTCCTCAACCCTTTGCGGGCTGATGTAGGCATGAAGCGCTTGCTCTACACATTTCTCGGGCAGGCTCTTCTTGCGCATCATGACCGAGACCCATTGCAAGTATTCTGCAACCCCCTCGCTATAACTCAGGCCGCGTACAAACTGAGCTTGCAAGCCCTGCATATGAGCCAGTAACAAAGGACTGGCGTATTCGCTTTCGCCGACGCAAGAAGTGAATTGATCGAGCTGGAACCCGAGAAACTCGCTGAGCAATGGCCAACGCTCCTCCTGGTGGCTACCGACCAAATCATGCAGGCCAACGTATGACACCGGCCTGCGCGCTTCCCAACCCGCGATGCCGAGGTTTTCCTGGTCATCGTCAGCACATAGCTCGCGATAATAATCCTGCCCGAATTCGTCCAGCGTCCTGAACAGGTCCTCGACGTCGAGTGAGCGGGTTCCCTGCGCCGACAACCCGATCCTTCGCGCGGCACTTATGAAACAAGACAGGTACTGTCTTTGCTCGCGGGGGGAGTCGCTGTTGACCAGCGTATCGACGCCACCGTCCCAGCGAGTGATCACCCCGTAGAAGTCACCCATCGATAGATGAAAGTCATCGCGAAACGCTGAGCGCTTTTTGCTCTGCGAAAGGTGGCCGCTCATCAGCAGGTTTCGGCGATTACGCTCACGCCCCACGGGGGAGATTGGCTTCAGATGATCAAAGGGCAGAACATTACGTTCATCGAGCATCAATACCTCCACCCGTGGATCGTCATAAACAAACAAAGCACCGTAACTGCGATGGACATTGGCCATGGCTGCCGGGCTCATCCAGGCATGGCGCGGGGTAGCGATCCGCAGGTTGAACGTCGCCGGGGCTCTGCTGGCGATGCTCAACTGAGCGGCGCGCAAGAACGCCAACGTATAGCTGCTGTCTCTGCTGCCCGCATGGACCACCAGCACCTTGTACTCACCGATGCGCTCAATTCCCCCGGCAGCAATGACGAGGCGCTGGATAAAAAGTTGCAATGCCGTCCGCTCTGCCCGGGAGAAATACCCCAGCAAGCGATGCAATACTTGCTGATAAACATAGTTCATTGCTTGATCGTGAATAGCGCTCATCGTCGTCACACCTGAAATGTAGAGTCAGTATTAGGCAGGCCATCGCGGGCCCTGCCCCACCTGCTATTTTTGGAGAAGTAATATCGCCCATCATCGCAGGCATCAGTTACCAAATATTAACACCCTGATGAAGTATCAGAATTATTCCGCGCAAGACGAAAACTGCCTAGGACTGTTCCTACGACGTCCCACAAACAATGAGTACACGAAACAAAGAAGGTGCACACAAGCAGTATTGGTCACAACTAATCGAACGCACCCCTTTTCTCGCAAATGGCGCGCACCGCCCTGCACAGCAGGGGCTCTATGGAGGATTACAATGCAGGGATTGAGCACCCCATTAACTTCAACCATGACTCATTCCTTGAGATGAAAGTAATCATCCAATTATCAAGGCTTATATAACGATTGGAAGATACAGATCCGGACAAAAAACCAGTTCAGTTGCTGAACGCTTGGATTATCGGGTCTTGCGGGGCATATAAGTTCAACAGCGCGCAGACCGGATTAGCGACGAACACCGGTTTACTCCAGCGCATGAGAATAGGAACCTCTCAATAAATATGACGGGGCGCGTGAGAACTAACAGGAGAGAGAAAGAGTACAGACTTCAGCGAAGTTTAGTGAGTGCGGGGTCATTCATGTTGGCCAAAACGCCAGAGCCCATTGAAACTGACTCTGGCGAAAACGATCAAGCAGGTTCGATCTGGAGGGCAACCCGCTCGCGACATGGGCATTCGTCCATGTAACGGTGGGCCTCGACAAATTGATTGAACGGGAAGACCCGGGTCTTGAGCGGCAGCAGAACACGATCGGCGGTCAGCTGATTGATGTCGCGCAACGCTCGTTGCAACGCCACCTGATCCTGAATGATGCCCAGCTCCGGTTTACCGGTGAAGTTACCGATGCAATGCACAAAGAACTGAATGTTCTTCTGGAACGCCGCACACGCTGGGAACGGTGTCTGGTTGCCGCCTTGCAGGCCATACAACACCAGGCTACCGCGAGGCGCCAGCACATCCCCGAGCAGCGACATTTGCGGCCCGCCGAGACCATCGAATACCACGTCTACACCGCGATTGTCGGTGTACTTGTTGATCTGCATCAGCAGATCCTGTTCTTCGGTAACGATGACCTTCTCGGCACCAAGCGACAGCAGGTAATCACGCTCATCGGCGGTTTTGGTCGCGGCAATCACCCGCACGCCCAGCGCTTTACCCAACTGCACAAAGGATGGCCCGGCACAGTGGCTGGCATCGGTCACCAAGGCAAATTGACCCGGCTTGACCCGCGCCAGATCGACGTAGCCAAAGTAGGCGACCAGCAGCGGCGTGTAATGCACGCTGGCTTCGATCGGGCTAAGTACGTCAGGGTAATGGGTCAACGCCGAGCGTGGCAGAACGATCTGCTCGCCGTAGACCGGGTATTCATTCGGGCTTTGCGCCGGGAAGCTGGCGACCTTGTCACCCACCACCAGGTCATCCACGCCTTCTCCGACTGCCGTCACCACGCCGGCCATTTCATGGCCAAGACCCGAAGGCAGACGAGCATGGGACGACGCCAGGTTCTGACGCCAGAGAACGTCGTACCAACTGATGCCGATCGCCTCGACACGCACCTGCACTTCGCCCGGTGCAGGCAACGTTGCCGCATGCTCTTCGCATTTGAGCACCTCGGCTGGACCAAACTTGTGAAAACGGATCGTGCGGGACATCGCAAACCTCGTCAAAGTAACCTCTAATGCCATGAACTCTATCTGGGCTTTCAAGCCAAGACCATCAGTGGCTATTAATAGTCGACATGCCTGTCATTGATTCCGCAACTCCTGCTACAACGTCAAAATCCGTAAAAAACCGAACCAGCGTTGTAGGAAAACTGAATTAGCCGGTGCAGAGTACCAGCCTTTCCCCGTAAGATTCATGCCGGCCATTGTTCTCATATGGCCGCCATCGTCAAGCTTGCTGACTCTCCTTGCTGATTTTGCCAGGACACAAGATGAACCGTAATGACCTGCGTCGTGTCGACCTGAACCTGTTGATCGTGTTCGAAACATTGATGCATGAACGCAGCGTAACCCGTGCCGCGGAAAAACTGTTCCTCGGCCAACCGGCCATTAGCGCAGCGTTGTCACGCCTGCGCGGGCTGTTCGACGACCCGTTGTTCGTGCGCACTGGCCGCAGTATGGAACCTTCAGCCCGGGCAGTGGAAATCTTCGCCCTGCTCTCGCCCGCTCTGGACTCGATTTCCACTGCGGTGAGCCGCGCCTCGGAGTTCGACCCGGCGACCAGCACGGCGGTGTTCCGTATCGGTCTGTCGGACGATGTCGAGTTCGCCCTGCTGCCGATGTTGCTCAAACGCCTGCGCGCCGAAGCGCCGGGCATCGTGCTCGTGGTGCGGCGAGTCAACTACATATTAATGCCGGGGCTGCTGGCATCTGGCGAGATCTCGATTGGCGTCAGCTACACCACTGATCTGCCGGCCAATGCCAAGCGCAAAGTCTTGCGCCGCAGCCTGCCGAAATTACTGCGTGCAGACAGCATGCCCGGTGCCCTGAGCCTGGATGACTTCTGCGCCCGCCCCCATGCACTGGTGTCATTTGCCGGTGACCTGAGCGGGTTTATCGATGAAGAGCTGGAGACCCTCGGCCGCAAGCGCCATGTGGTGCTCGCCGTTCCACAGTTCAACGGCTTGGGCACGCTACTGGCGGGCACCGACATCGTCGCCATGGTGCCGGACTATACGGCCGATGCCCTGACCGCCGCTGGCGGTGTACGCGCCGAAGAACCGCCGCTGCCGGTGCGCAGTTTCGAACTGCACATGGCCTGGCGCGGCTCTCAGGATAATGATCCGGGCGAGCGTTGGTTGCGGTCCAGGATTCAGATGTTTTTTGGGGATCCGGACAGTCTCTGAGAAGTTGTCGCCTGCTCCGGCGAGCCCCTCATGGGTACATCACCGGTGACAGCGGCAATTTCCGCTAACAACGGAAGGCTGACTCGCTCACTCCCTCTCGCGGTTCACCGCTCCCATCCTGTTTGAGAAGAAGCGGTAGATTGCCCTCGCTATCCGACAGTTGTTGAAGCAGATCCAGGCTGATTGTCAGGCACTGGCATTTCAGGAGTTTATTTCCACCAATACTCGACCTGAACCCCTACGTTGGAGCCTTGCAGGTCTGTACCAAACGCACCGGTATCAGACAGGGCCGATCCCGGAGATTGCAAGCTGGCGGCGCGTTGCGCAGCCTTGTTCCAGGTTGCGTAGGTGTAATACAGACGAACGTCCGGCCTGTCCCAGAATCCCGGGCCCTTCGGTGACCAGGTAGGCGCGATGGTGTACTTAGTGAGTTTTCGGGTACCGTCTGCAGCTTCAACCTGGTCGCGCCCAACTTCGGTGATCAACTTGAACTGATCCGTGAACGCATAAATTGGCCGAACACCAATGGACAACCAGTTCTGATTATCACCTTCAGGGCGCGTGTCTTTTTGATAGACCAGGTCAACCTGACCGCTGAAAGCGTGGGTCACTTGCCAGTCGAAAAACTCCACAAGCCGCCAGCTCTTGTTGCTCTCATCCAACGTGGGATCACCGGTGTAGCCCAATGCGGTGCCCGGCCCTCGGCCGTATTGAACAGCGAACTTGTTGACTCCGCCCAGAAATGCGACCTGCTTGTGCTGGGCAATCACCGACCAGCCCTGATGAGCATCCTCGCGGCTTGGCTTGTCCAGATAGCTGACGCCCAACTGCACCTCGCCACCGGGATTTGTGTTGAATCCGCTGACAGTCACATCATGACGGGTGACAAAATCCTTTTGGAAGACGTTGTCCTTGCGTGAGAGCACGTAGCTGTATTTTAGATCTCCCAACGCGACCTGGTCGAACCCAAAGCCTGTTGAGCTTTGGTTCCAGTAGAAGTAGTCGGAAATATTGATGTCGTTTCGGTTGTAGTAACGACGGCCCGCCCAGAACGAGCCACCATTCAATGCCGGCATCTTGCTCCACTCTGCGTAGAGCTGACTCATCCGCGTATAGCCGTGCTCCCCGTCAAATTTTGGGTCATGGCCATACTCGTTATAAAACTGTGCCATGCCTTCCACGCTGACCACCGAACCGTCGTCTAGTGAAAGCAGATCCTGACGCAAATCCAGCTCCAGATACTGCTCACATTCGTTGCCAAGGCGGTATTTGGATTGCGCGCCAGGTAGCTGAAAACACGACTGCTTCCCTCCTTGAGTCGAATCCCCTACTCCGGTTCTGAAATAACCACTGAAGTCTGTTGAATACGCGTCAACGGGCAGAAAGCCGACAGCAAAGGACGCACCCAGAACTGCGCTGAGAGTTTTAACGTTCATTCATAACACCTTTGGTTTGTTATATTTATTGGACAAGGCCGATAACGCGAACAGCACGCTTTTGATCCAAGTACGCAGCTAACTCCACGCACCGGTCCCCCGAAGGGAAATACCCAGTTAAATCGAATAAAAAAGGCGCCGTATTACCTGAACCAAAAGCATGAGAAAAATCCAGGCATTGCCAGTGCAAAGTGACCACGGTGAGCTAACGATAAGGCGTTAGTCCCGCCCAATCTTATGAGGCTCTAACCCCGATGACGTCCTCGGAAGAAATCTATAAGACCCTGCGTCGAGGAATCATCAGCCGGTTGCGCGTCATAGCGAGTCAGGAGGCTATAGACGCTGTTGCCTAGCTCCTTGCCCAACTCCACGCCCCATTGATCAAACGAATTGACTCCCCAAATTACGCCCTGGACAAAGACCTTGTGCTCATAAAGGGCGATCAGCGCACCAAGGCTATGTGGATTGATGATCTCAAGAGCAACTGTATTGCTTGGCCGGTTACCCGGGATCACCTTATGCGGCGCCAGTCGTTCAATCTCACTGGATGAAAGGCCTTTGGCTTCTAGCTCTGCCTCAGCTTCACTGCGGGTTTTGCCTCGCATCAGCGCTTGGCTTTGAGACAAGCAATTGGCGTACAGCCATTCCTGATGATCAGCCACTGGGTTGTGGCTGACCACAGGCACAATAAAGTCAGCTGGAATCAGAGGTGTCCCCTGATGCAGCAACTGGTGGTAAGCGTGCTGTCCGTTACACCCCACGCCGCCCCAGATTACTGGGCCAGTGGTGTAGGAAACTGACGTGCCGTCATGACGAACACTTTTGCCATTGGACTCCATGTCCATCTGCTGCAGATGCTTCACGAAGTTGCGCAGGTTATGGTCATAGGGCAAGAACGCATAGCTTTGCGCACCCCAAAAGTTGTGATACCAAACGCCGAGTACCGCTAAAAGAACAGGAAGGTTCTGTTCCAATGGTTCGTTCAGGAAATGTTGATCCATAGCGTACGCGCCGGATAGTAGTTCCTTGAAGTTAGCTATGCCAATGGCCAGAGCAATCGGCAGGCCAATGGCAGACCATAGTGAGTAACGGCCCCCGACCCAGTCCCACATAGGAAAAATATTTACTTCTCGGATGCCGAAATCCAACGCAGCTTGGCGATTACTTGTCACTGCAATGAAGTGGCGATATAGCTTCTCTTCCGTCCCGCCCTTCGCCAAGTACCAGCTACGAGCAGCTTGCGCGTTCTTCAAGGTTTCAAGAGTGCCGAAAGTTTTGCTGGAGATGATGAACAGCGTTGTTTCTACGTTGAGCTTGGCTGTAATCTCTCGGAATTCATTGCCGTCGATGTTAGCTAGATAATGGCAACGCACCCCATGCCGAGCGAAAGGCGTGAGTGCCTCAGAGACAAGCTCCGGGCCCAGAAATGAGCCACCAATACCAATGTTTACGACATCCGTGATGACCTTATCGTTGTAACCACGCCACAGATGGCTATGGATACGACCCACAACGTCAGTCATCTGTGCCAGGGCTCCATGCACATCGCGCATCAAGTTGCGACCATCGACCATCAAAGGTTCCCCCACTGGTCGCCGCAACGCGGTATGCAGCACAGGACGCCCCTCGGAACCGTTGATTTTCTCTCCCCTGAACATGGCGTGCGCTGCCTGTTCCACGCCAGCCTCGCGAGCAAGGTTTACAAGCAATGAGCGCGTCTCGTGAGTGATCAGGTTTTTGGAGTAATCCAGAAAAAGCCCGCAGCCCGCCAAGGAAAAGTCTTGAAAGCGTTTACTGTCATCTCGAAAGGCATCGCGCATACTAAAATTCTTCATACTCTCCCGATGGTCGAGCAGATTGCGCCATGCCGGCAGTGCAGTTACATCATTCGTTTTGTTGTAGTTATTCAAGCTCAGCCCCTCTTCGCCAATACGGCTTCTGCCGTCTCAATCGACTTTTGTCTTGCCATTCAAATTTGGGCGTTTTGTAATTCTGCACACGCAGAAGCGCCATCACAGAAATACGTTCTGCGGTGTGTAGTTACAACCAATTATCGGACTTCGTTCCGCGAGGTCAGTATTCTCCATCGCGATCAAAATAAATCTCTATCTCTTTAACGAAATCATTGAAACCTGAAGAAAACAAAACCGTAAGCCGGTCGCTCAAGAAAAAAATACTGCAAACATACATATGCATGTACGACGAATGGAAACCAGGTGCCAGTCATGTAGTTACAAAGTTATCCAGGCGGCGAGACGTGGACAAGAGTCAAATAATTCACGTCTGCAACCGCTAGATCTTCAGGACGAAACCCTGAGTACAGTCATTTGGGACCGCCACAAGAATCTCGCTGGATTAAAGAGGGTTTCAATCGAATAGTCTGACGTCTCCCCTCAGGTTGCTTGATACGCTTCAATAAAAGCTTCACAGCCTGGGCTCCGAGTTCCTCGAGAGGTTGCGCTACAACTGTCAGTCTTGGGCTAAAAGCATCCGCCCAGTCGAAATCGTCAAAGCCAACCAGCGCGATATCCTTTGGCACCTCAAGCCCCGCTTCACGAAGGGCCTGCATTGCACCAATGGTCATCAAGTTGTTTGCAGTCATTATTGCGGTGGGCGGGTGCTCTAGCGATAGCAAACGGCGAGTGGCTTCCATTGCCGGCTTAATCGCCGATTCACCACAGCAAACTAATTGATCTTCGTACTGAATTCCGGCGTCAGCCAAGGCCGCGCGGTAGCCATCAATTCGCTCAAGAGAAGATGACTGAGTCAATCGTCCGGATACCATCCCGATGCGCCGATGACCACGTTTAATCAAGTGTGCAATCAACTCTTGAGAGGAGTGCTTATTCTCTACCCCCACCTGATCGAAAGACGTCGAGAGCAGTCGATCGATGAGAACCGTGGGTATCTTGTTGGCTTTTAAGTAATTAAATACTCGATTTTCCGGATCATATTCCGAGGCGAGAACAATCCCGTCAACACGTCGCTCATGCAGTGCTTTGACCGCTTTGAGTTCCTGTTCCGGATCTCTTTGCGTATTGACCAGTATCATCATCAAACCGCTTTTCGCGCATGCCGCTTCGATGGCACGTACTGTTTCACTGAAATAATAGTTTGAAAGTGTAGCAATCGCCACACCGATGGCACCCGAACCCGAAGAGGAACGAGCCAGAGATCGCGCGAGTGAGTTCCGAATATAACCTACGGACTCTACAGCCTGATTCACGTTACGGACGGTGTCAGGATGTACTTTACGAGTACCGTTGAGTACATGGGATACCGTAGACATTGATACGTTCGCGGCTCGCGCGACATCACTCATCTTTGCGCTCAATGTGCACCACTCCTTTCTCACGTGACTTTATGGATAGCGCTGAACTCATGCCCAGCGGCCAGCCATTGTAAAGCTCACGGCGAGAAAATGTGTTGGAGGCTCCAGGAATTGACGTCGTGACGGGCCCGCAATTTCGTGAAAGTCCCAGCGAGGTGCGCAGCGCATCTGAAGTGGGTGAATCGAGATGGTGGAATCCGCTATGCAGCATAGCCGGGCACTCCTTTTTATTATCGTAGCGATCGTCCTGCGAACCGATTAACGGGACGCAGCAGCGCTTGTTGAAAAAAGCATAGCCGAGACGAAAGCGCTTGCGCAAGCGCTTTTCCAACCTCAATGCATCTCCCGGCACGCAAAGGAAAGCGCTTGCGCAAGCGCTTTCCTTTCGGCTATGTTTCTCAAACAAGAACACCGATGAGAGGTTTCAACTGCTTCTCAAATCGGTAGATAAGGAGTTAACCGCTATGCTGAGCACTGGATCTGAAAGCCCCCCTCCTGCCCTATTGGAAATGCGTTCCATCTCGAAGTCATTCAATGGGGTGCGCGTCCTGCATGACATTGACCTCAGTATTTTCCCTGGACAAATCCACGCGCTAATGGGCGAAAACGGCGCCGGAAAATCCACTCTGATGAAAATACTGTCGGGGGCCTATATAGCCGACAGTGGCACTATCCGAATCGACGGATGTGATATTCGAAACTATGGCGTGAACGATGCGAAGCGCCATGGCATATCCGTCATCTATCAAGAGCTCAGCTTGTGCGCGAATATGAGCGTGGTGGAGAACATCTACCTGGGTAGAGAGATTCGACGATGTGGGGTTATAAACCGCAAGGCAATGACCGAAGGCGCGCACCTTGTACTAAAGCGACTTGGCGTCACCTTTGATCCGCACGCGCTGGTCGGTACCTTGTCGATTGCGGACCAACAACTTGTTGAAATCGCCCGTGCACTTCATGCCGATACGCGAATCCTGGTGATGGACGAGCCTACAACGCCGCTCTCTTCAAAAGAGACCGAAAGTCTTTTTACGTTGATTCGCCAGCTACGTAATGATGGCGTCGCGATCATCTATATCAGCCATCGAATGGCTGAGATATACGCATTGTCCGATTTTGTTTCGGTGCTCCGAGACGGTCATTACGTTGGTTCGCTGGATCGCGTCACGCTGTCAGCTGAAACCCTGGTCCGGATGATGGTTGGCCGCGATGTTTCCGGCTTCTACGCCCATGAGCGTCCTTTGTGCTCTTATGAGAAACCGATACTACGTATTCGTAACCTTACAGATGGCTTCAAGATTCAAGATTGCAGTTTCGATCTGTATGCCGGCGAAATTCTCGGGATTGCAGGACTGGTGG
Organism: Pseudomonas sp. H11T01; assembly: GCF_048515765.1. Lineage (NCBI taxonomy): Bacteria > Pseudomonadati > Pseudomonadota > Gammaproteobacteria > Pseudomonadales > Pseudomonadaceae > Pseudomonas > Pseudomonas sp. H11T01. The sequence continues at coordinate 300,957 of NZ_JBLYED010000003.1, forward strand.
GTTCTGGAAGAACCGAACTTGCCCGATTAATCGCAGGTGTCGATGCGTGCTCAGGCGGCAAGATTGAAATGGACGGCGAAGTTGTAGTCATACGTTCTCCTCGCGATGCAGGTAATGCAGGCATCGTCTATCTGACAGAAGACCGCAAAGCACTGGGCCTTTTTCTCGACATGAGTGTCCACGACAATATCAATGTCTGTGTGTTGGGAAGTGATGCTCGATGTGCGGGTTTTGTGGACCGAACGGCCGGAACTGGACGTACCGAACAAGCAATCCAGGCACTCAACATCAAAGCGTCCTCAGATATCAATGTCGGAGCGCTGTCTGGAGGCAACCAGCAAAAAGTTTTGCTGGCTCGCCTGCTTGAGATGAAGCCCAGAGTGTTGTTCCTCGATGAGCCTACATCGGGTGTCGACATTGGGGCTAAGACAGAAATATATAAAATTATTAATGCATTAGCCGCATCCGGCGTTTGTGTAGTGATGATTTCAAGTGAACTACCAGAGATCGTTGGAATCGCTGACCGTGTATTGGTCATGTGTGAAGGTAAACTTGTCACCGAACTCGGTGGCCACAGCGGTCTTGATATCACACCTGAAGCGATTATCGCGTTTGCCACAGGCAGCGACAGGTTGACTCTAGCCAACGGAGACTTAGTCCAATGACTTCCCCACTGCAAAGCAAAGTAGTAAGTGACTTCACCACGCCTGGTGTACGAAGCATCGCCGGAGCTACCCCGCAGGATAAAATGCGCCAACTGATGAGGGTGGCGGGCATGCTGCCCGTGTTGTTACTCCTTTGTGTGGGCTTTAGCCTGATGAGCGAGAGTTTTTTCTCGGTCCAGAATTTCTCAATCATCAGTCAGCAAGCCTCTATCAATGTGGTATTGGCGTCAGGTCTGACTTTCGTGATTTTGACAGGTGGCATCGACCTTTCGGTTGGTTCGATTCTGGCTGTTTCCGCAGTAGTGGCGCTATTGGTATCGCAAGTTCCGGGGTTTGCTCCCCTGGCCATCGCTGCGGGGCTTGGAGTCGGACTGCTGCTAGGGCTCGTCAATGGTGCATTGGTCGCTTTTGGGAAGCTACCGGCGTTTATAGTCACGCTAGGCGGATTGACTGCGATGCGTGGAATCGCACGCCTCATCGGCGAAGACAAAACGGTTTTCAATCCCGACCTATCCTTTGCTTACATTGGAAACGAAACGTTGTTCGGGGTGCCATGGCTGGTTGTAATCGCGCTGGTAGTGGTTACTCTTTCGTGGGTTATTCTTCGACGGACGGTTTTAGGCGTACAGATTTACGCAGTGGGCGGCAATCCTGAGGCCGCACGGTTGTCGGGAATCAAGGTCTGGAAAGTCCTGTTATTTGTTTATGCCCTATCCGGTTTATTGGCGGGTGTGGGGGCCATCATGACTTCCGCTCGACTGATGGCTGCTAACGGACTGCAAATGGGTCAGTCTTATGAGCTCGACGCTATCGCCGCCGTTATCCTGGGAGGCACGCGCTTTACAGGAGGCGTCGGCACCATCGTCGGTACGCTAATTGGCGCCCTGATTATCGCTACACTTTCCAATGGCCTGATATTGCTGGGAGTTTCGGATATCTGGCAATACATCATCAAAGGTGTCGTCATCATCGGAGCGGTAGCCCTCGATCGCTTTCGGCAGTCAGGCGCACGAACCTGAATCATCTATAAAATTACCCCCCCACACTCCAATAACAAGAGACAGCCCTCATGAAAAAAATAATACTTACCGCTGTTTGTACACTACTGGCATTTAGCACCGCTCAAGCGCGAGAGTTGAAATCCGTCGGGATAACTGTTGGCTCGCTGGGAAATCCTTATTTCGTAGCGATGGTAAATGGTGCCAAAGCGGAGGCACTGAATATCAATCCAGCAGCAAAATTTACCTCAGTCTCGGCCGATTACGATTTAAATAAGCAGTTCACTCAAATCGATAACTTCATTTCTTCGGGCGTAGACTTGATTCTTGTAAACGCCGTCGACCCTGTAGCAATCGCGCCTGCGATTGCGAAAGCGAGAAAGGCAGGCATAGTGGTTGTGGGTGTAGATGTTATGGTGCAAGGTGCCAACGCCACGGTACAGACAGATAACGTCGAAGCCGGCAGGATTGTATGTCAGTACATTTCTGAGAAGCTGGGTGGCAAGGGTAACGTTATTATCCAGAATGGTACGCAGACTTCAGCAGTCTTAGATCGCGTCAATGGTTGTAAGAGTGTTTTCGCACAGGCACCCGATATCAAGGTACTGTCCGATAATCAGGATGCCAAAGGCTCGCGCGAAGGTGGCTACAGCGTAATGCAAGGCGACCTGACTCGCTTTGCAAAAGTCGACGCGGTGTTCGCGATCAATGATCCCCAGGCCATAGGTGCAGACCTGGCAGCAAAACAACTCAAGCGCAAAGGCATCATTATCGCATCGGTGGATGGGGCTCCCGATATAGAGACTGCGCTCAAAAGCGATACACAGATCCAGGCATCTGCCTCTCAGTCCCCTTGGGGCCAGGCACAACAGGCCGTAACGATGGGTAACGACCTGCTGAATGGCAAATCCCTGGAAAGCACAACGGTATTGCTTCAACCCTCACTTGTAACACGAACCAATGTCATGGAGTACAAAGGCTGGCAAGCTGACCACTAACCACTGAGCGGTTGAGTCAAATGACATAGGGGTCTCTAGCCACCTCTGTAATGCGGGGAATGGCTGCTGCGAAGTGCTCGCAGCAGCCGAACGGCATGAAAATTCCTAGAGGGGCGAACCTACGGGAAGCCTGAGCGACGGCTGCTGACGAGAGATTTGGCATGTTTACCAAAACAGACATAATAGTAAGCACAGAGTTACTCAACTACGTTAAGGCTCTGCCTGGTCATCGAATTGTCGTTGCGCTAGCGGGGCCGCCTGGTGCCGGTAAGTCCACTGTCTCTGAGGCCTTGGTAGAGGCCCTTAATAGCGTTATGCCGGGGAGCGCGGCTGTCGTTCCCGGGGATGGCTTTCATTACGATGACGCGGTTCTTGGATCCTTGAACCTTTTAGATCGTAAGGGCTCACCCGATACATTCGATGTGGGCGGCTTCAGGAGTCTGCTGCTGCGGCTTCGTGCGAACAACGAACCAGCGGTTGCCGTTCCGGTATTCGATCGAACCCTGGAGATATCCCGTGCTGCAGGACGATTGATTTCCTCTGACGTGAAATATCTCATCGTGGAAGGAAACTACCTTCTATTAGAGCTCGCCCCATGGTCGTCCTTAAGAGACTGTTTTGCCGCCACCATTATGCTGCAGGTTGACCGTGAAACCCTGGAAGCGCGACTGCTTGATCGATGGCGATCATTGGGTTTCGATGAGTCTACTTCCTATGAAAAAGTTCGTCGCAACGACCTTCCGAATGCCGACATTGTGATGTCGGCCAGCAATATCGCTGATTTCACGATCACACGTTAAGAACCCACTTTCTCTCCTTTGAGAAACAATCACGCCGTTAACCAAGAGCCTCGCTTAGCTAGCTTTTTAACGCTAAGAGGCCTACGAACGCTATCAACAACTTGTAGCGAACCTTTAAAGAGCGAACGACTATGTATCTGGTATGTGGCGAAGCGCTGTTCGATTTCTTTAGTGAAAACGACGCCAGCGGTCAGGCTTCAAAAGTGAATTTCAAGGCAATTGCCGGTGGTTCGCCGTTCAACGTCGCTGTCGGCTTGCGGCGTCTGGGCATTGACGTTGCGCTGTTCGCCGGTCTGTCCAGCGACTACCTGGGCCGACGTTTGCAGCAAGTGCTGCAGGAGGAAGGCGTGCACCCGGACTACCTGCTGGACTTCGACGCGCCCACCACATTAGCGATGGTCGCCGTCGGCGCCGAAGGCTCGCCGCATTACAGCTTCCGCGGTGAAGGCTGTGCCGACCGTCAGCTACAGGTCGAACACTTGCCTGAACTGGGGCCAGAGGTTCGTGGCCTGCATATCGGCTCATTCTCGCTGGTGGTGCAGCCGATTGCCGACACCCTGCTGGCCCTGGTCCGCCGGGAAAGCGGCAAACGCCTTATCAGCCTCGACCCCAACGTGCGACTCAACCCTGAGCCAAATATCGAACGGTGGCGCGAACGCATTGGCACTCTGGTGGAGCATGCCGACCTGATCAAGGTCAGCGACGAAGACCTGAGCCTGCTCTACCCCGAGCGTAACCCGCAGAACGTGATCGAAAGCTGGCTGGAACACCGCTGTCAGTTGGTATTCCTCACCCGTGGCGGCCAGGGCGCGACAGTGTTCAGCCGCCGCCATGGCACCTGGTCGGTGCCGGCCCGTGCCGTGGTGATGGCTGATACCGTGGGCGCCGGCGACACCTTCCAGGCGGCATTGATCGCCTGGCTGACCGAACAGCAGCTGGATTCGGTGGAGGGCTTGCAGCGCTTGAGTCGCGAACAGATCGACGCGATGCTCACCTTCGCCGTCAGCGCCGCCGCCCTGACCTGCGGCAAGACCGGGCCGGACTTGCCTTATCGGCATCAGTTGGATTGATATCTGGTCAGGATCTGTGTCGCGGGCATTGCAGTCTTCGCGGGCAAGTCGAGTCGCCGCACCGCTCCCACAGGAGTACGCACATCTACTGTGGGAGATCTATGCTGCTGGGCAACCTATCGAGCTGTAGAGCGGCCGCGATGCCGGTTATGCAACGGTGCGAGTGAGCAATTTACGTCCTCAGAAAGGACTACATCAAAGAACGATGTGATAAGTCGACTGGAGCGGCGCTCGCTCAGGCAATAGAGATAGGTTTCTGTGTAGAGCGGATCGCCTTCGATGCGGATCGTTCGGATGCGAGGATCGGGGATGAACTCCGCCTCGGAGACAACTCCCAGCCCAATGCCACGCACCACGGCTTCGCGCAGTGCCTCGCGGCTGCCGATCTCCATGGCGATGCGTGGGACGATCTGCGCCGCAATCAAGGCCTGCTCCAGGACCAGGCGAGTTGTAGAACCGGGCTCTCTTTGAAGCAGCCGCTGGCCCTCCAGTTCCTCTAATCGCACTGAACCCCGTCCAGCAAAGGGGTGTTCATGGTGCGCAAACAGGATGATTGCGTGACGCGCATAATGCACGGCACAGAGTCCCGGATCATCATGCCGTCCGGCAAGTACCGCAATATCCGTCACATAACTCTCAAGGTCGGCCAGGACCTGCGCCGAGTTGCCAACCCGTATCGAAACGTCGATGCGAGGATGGTGCTGAAGGTAGCTGTCTACCATCTCGATCACATGAAAGGGCCCCACTGCCCCTAGCTTGAGCTGGCCACTGTCAAGCCGACCGGAGTCGCGCAGCAGGTTGTGCGCGTCCAGATCCAGCGCAGCCATCGCTTGGGCAATCGGCAGTAACTGCCGGCCGACATCGGATAACTCAATGCGCCGCCCGCGACGGTGAAACAGCTCGAGATTGTATTGCCGCTCCATGCTTTGCACTTGAGTGGTCAGCGTGGGTTGGCTGAGCCCAAGCGCCCGCGCTCCTGCGCTGAAACTCCCGTGGCGCGCCACGGCGAGGAAGGCACGCATCTTGGCGGTCGACATCCATAGACTCCATCAATAGTTAGCTGCTTAAACCCATATTGAATTGATCGTATGACTGTCACGTGACAATCCTAGCCTGAGGCAACTCCAACCAACCTCCTGGAATGCCATGAATTACTTCTCCAGATTTCTGCGTGTCGCCGCTATTGCCTGCCTCTCAATAAGCGCTGCCTGCCAAGCGGCGGCGAACGACAAACTGAGGATTGGCCTGATCCCGTCAGAAGATTCCCAGGCGATGATCGAGTCCAGCAAGCAAGTGCTCAGCAGCCTCTAAAACAAACTGGGTATGCCTGTCGAGCCCTTTGTCGCGACCGATTACAACGGCATCATCGAAGCATTACGGGCAGGCAAGCTGGACGTGGCCTATCTCGGCCCTTTCTCCTATGTTCTGGCAACCTCGGTGGCCGATGTCGAAGCCTTCGCGGTAGCGGTCACCCAAAAAACCGGTCAGAGCGCCTACAAGAGCTTGATCCTGGCGCGCAAGGACAGCGGCATTCGTGAATTGTCCGATCTCAAGGGCCATACCTTCGCCTTTGTCGACCCCAGTTCTGCATCTGGTCACCTGTTCCCCAAGGCTGGGCTGGAACAGGCTGGCTTTGATCCGGGAACATTGTTTTCGCGAGTGATCTTCTCCGGCTCCCATGATGCAAGCATCCTCGCGGTGGCGAACCAGAAGGTTGACGCCGCCGCAGTCGCCGACCGCATTCTTGCCAACGCAGTGGCCAGGGGCCTGGTGAAGCAGGAAGACTTCCAGGTGGTTTGGAGTTCTCGCCCGATCCCGGAGTCGCCGATGGTCTGGCGTAAAAACCTGGACCCGGCACTGAAGCAAAAAGTGGCCGCCGCTCTCGCTTCGATCAAGGATGTGCCTTGGGGTGACCAGGGCCAACTGGACGGCTTCCAGCCCACTACCGATGCTGCTTACGACGTCGTGCGCGAAACCGCCAAGGTGCTCGATCTCGACTTGCGGAGACTGAAATGATCAGCATCAGCCAACTGACTAAGCAATACGGATCAAACCCGGTTTTGCGCGGCATTGACCTGCAGGTTGCAGCGGGAGAATTTGTGGTGGTGCTGGGCCAATCCGGCGCTGGCAAATCCACCTTACTGCGCTGTATCAACCGACTGGTCCAGGCCGACTCAGGGACACTCACAGTGGCTGGCATTGATGCACGTGCCTGCCGCGACACCAGCGTTCTGCGACGTCAGGCGGCAATGATCTTCCAGCACCACAACGTAGTGCCACGACTCAGCGTACTGAAGAATGTACTCACCGGTTGCCTGGGCGCTGTTTCAACACTCACCTCGATCATGCAGCTGTTTCGTCGCGAGGACGTGGCATTGGCCATGCAATGCCTGGAGCGCGTAGAGCTTGCACATAAAGCCCGCGAACGGACCGACGCGCTTTCCGGTGGGCAGATGCAACGCGTGGGCATTGCACGTGCCCTGGCGCAGCGGCCAAAGGTGATCCTGGCGGACGAACCGGTCGCCAGTCTCGACCCCAAGACTGCGCGCCTCGTGCTGCAATATCTGCGCGATGCCACGCGTGAATTGGGTATCACGGTGTTGTGCAACCTGCACCAGGTTGATTACGCCCGCGAGTTTGGAGATCGAATTGTCGGCTTGGCCCACGGAAGGCTGGTGTACGACGGTGACGCTTCAAGCATGACCGAAGCCGACTTGCAGCGCATCTACCCCGGCCACGCAACGCAAGCAGATGGCGCGCCTGCGACAGCGGTCAAACCGATGATCCATGCCACGGAGCTGAGGGTTTGAGCATGAAACAGCAAAGCTATCTCTGGACGGTGGATCTGCCTCGCGGAGCCCGCGGCTGGCTGTCCACCAGCGCGATTGTTTTGGCGGTAATTCTGACACTTCACTGGAGCGCTACAGGCGCGCAGCTAAGCGCGGGTGAACTGGCGGCCGGCTTGCCGCAAATTGGTGACTTCCTCGCACGCACGGTTCCACCCGACCTGAGCATCCTCCCTAGACTGCTGGCACCCGCCGTCGAAACACTGCAAATCGCTATCTGGGGAACACTGCTCGGTGTGTTGCTGGCCATCCCGCTGTCATTTCTCGCGGCACGCAACCTAAGCCGAAATCGCCTGGTCTTCCACGCGACTCGGCAGTTCCTCAATTTCACCCGCAGCATCAACGAGCTGATCCTGGCGCTGATATTTGTCTCGGCGGTCGGCCTGGGCCCCTTCCCCGGCGTACTGGCGTTGGCACTGCATGGCTTGGGCATGCTTGGCAAATTCTTTGCCGAGAGCATTGAGGAGATTGACCAAGGCCCGATCGAGGCGCTACAGGCGACCGGTGCACGGCCGTTGCAGGTCATCGTATTTGGCGTGTTGCCACAAGTCATTACCGCCTGGATTGCTGTGGTCCTGTACCGCTTCGAAGTCAATCTGCGCTCGGCCACGGTGCTCGGCATGGTTGGAGCCGGAGGGCTTGGATTTGAGCTGGTGAGCAGCCTCAAACTTTTCAAATATCAGGAAACTGCCACCTGCATCATCGTCATCACCCTCATGGTGATCGTTGCCGATGCGGTGTCCGGCAGGTTGCGCAACGCCATCCAGCGCGGTCCACACCACTAAACACGTTACGAGAGATCCCTCTCTTTGGACTCGGTATCGGTTCAGCCGATTGAAGCCTGCGAATTATCGATTTGAGCTGTTGTTGAAGGGCCCCGAGTATGGGGCCACCTCCAACAACAAAAACAAAGGACCCGCCATGACTGCCCAATTCCACAATCCAGTTGATACACGTTTCGGCTGGGGCAGCCTTCTTGAGCTTGCCTCTATCACCGAAAATCAAAAAGTTGCACTTGTCACCTTTCCCGAAGCTCGTGGGCTGGGATTGGTCGATCGCATTCAAGACCTGCTGGGCGACCGCTTGGTGTACGTCATCGAGGATGTCCAACCCAATCCGGACGTGGCTCAATTGCGCAGTACGTATGAACGCTTTTGGCAGGAGGCCGGCGAGTGTCATGCGGTCATCGCTGTGGGCGGTGGCAGCGCCATCGATACGGCCAAGGCGCTGATCGTGGGCACTGAATCCGGTCGCTTCGATGAATTGCTTGCCTTGCTGGCAACGGGTAAACCCTTCGTTCCCGCGCGTAGCAAGTTGCTGATTGCGGCCCCGACCACGGCGGGTACCGGCAGTGAAGTCACGCCTTGGGCGACGATCTGGGACTCGGCCAGCCACAAGAAATATTCCCTGCACCTGGAATGCACCTGGCCCAAGGTCGCCATCGTCGACCCCGAATTGATGCTGACAGTTCCGGGCGGCGTCACCGTCTCAACTGGGCTGGACGCGCTGTCGCATGCGCTGGAGTCGGTCTGGAACATCAACGCCAACCCGATTTCGGACACCTTCGCCATCTCCGCCATTGCGGACATTCTGGAATGCCTGCCGTTGCTGCGTCGTGACTTGTCCAACAGGGAACTGCGCTCGCGCATGGCATTGGCCGCGCTCAAAGCGGGTTTGGCGTTCTCCAATACCAAAACCGCGCTGGCCCATTCCATCTCCTACGAAATGACCCTGCACTATGGCCTGGCGCACGGTATTGCCTGCTCCTTCACCTTGCCGCTGGTGCTGGGCCTAGCCTGGGGTCACGACGAAACGCGCGACCGCACCCTTCAGCGAATATTCGGCAACGACCTGCACAAAGCCCAAGGTCAGTTGCGTGAATTCCTGCATAGCCTGGACGTGAAAACGGAGTTCTCCGACTACGGTGTAACGGCATCGCAAGCCGAGGAAATGATCAATTTCGCCATGCAGGGCGCGAGAGGCAAAAACTTCATCGGCTCACAAGCTGCCTAGAGCCTGCCAGCCCAACCAAGCACTGTCAGCGACGTGACGAGCCGCGACGATTTCCTGCTGCACCCACAAAAGAGTGCACCCGCCGACGCCAATCGGTGGGACCGAACAATAATAAGGAAAAGATCATGAATCGTGCCCAAACTATGCCTGCTCTGGCCGTACACACTGCCTCATTTCGAGTCGCTCAATGGCGCATGCTGCTGGCGGCGATGTTCTGTTATTTGTTTTTCTACACCGGAAGGCAAACATTCGGTTTCGCCATTCCGGGCATTCAGGCCGAGTTCGGTCTGACCAAGGAAACACTCGGCTGGGCATCGGCAGCCATGCTCTGGTCCTACGCCATTGGCCAGGCAATCAACGGCAACCTCGCCGACAAATTCGGCGGCCGCCGCATCATGACCCTCGGTGCTGTGCTGTCCTGTGCGGCCAACTGGGTGACGAGTTTCGCCAGTGGCTTTGCTGGCCTAATCCTGCCGTGGGGCATCAACGGTTACTTCCAGGCATTGGGTTGGGCGCCCGGTAGTCGACTGATCTCTAATTGGTGGAGCGCCGGCGAGCGCGGCAAGGTGTATGGCTTTTACGTGTTCGCCGCCGGTTGCGCCTCGGTCCTTTCTTACGTGACCTCAATCGTTGTGCTTGAGGTGATGCATCTGGAGTGGCGCTGGATCTTCCGTTTGCCCGTTTTGCTGATGCTGGCGGGCGGCATCATCTTCTATCTGGTGGCCCGTGAACGTCCGCAGGACCTGGGCTTCGAACCGCTCGCGGATACAGGCGTCGCCAACGCCGATGACAAAAATCACGAGGTGGCACACGGCGAAGTCGAAACCTCTGCGCAACGCTACAAAGCCGTCCTGAAGAACTTTCGCCTGATCATCGCCGCCGTGTCCCTGGGGTTCCAGAACGCCGCTCGCTATGGCTTGATCGTCTGGGTGCCGGTGCACTTTCTGGGTGCCAACTGGAAAAGCGGCGACAGCATGATCGATCCGAAATGGATCACGGTCGCCCTACCGGTGGGCATGGCCATCGGCGCACTCAGTAATGGCTGGATATCGGACAAGCTGTTCGGTTCCAAACGCTACCTGGCGATCATGCTTTACATGTTCCTCGGTGCAGGCACCAGCCTGTGGATGTGGACGCTTGCGCCTCACAGCGCGACCGGTCTTGTGGCGTTGTTCCTTTGCGGTTTCTTCGTTTACGGCCCTGCCTCCAGCTTCTGGGCGCTGTGCCCGGACTTGGTCGGGGCAAAGCGTGCTGGCACCGCAACCGGCGTCATGAACTTTTCGTCCTATCTGTTCGCTGGCCTGGCGGAACCGCTGATCGGCAGTATGCTCGACAGTACCGGCAATACATCTTTGATCTTCATCGTGGTGACTACTGCGTGCCTGTGCAGTGCGGTGGTCGCGCTGTTCATCAGGCGGTGATTGCTCGTTACAACGGTTTGAATCAAAGGCAGCGGCTCAGGAACAGGATCTTCTATGTACCAGTACCACAAGTGGCTACGTTCCTTTCATGCGGTGGCGAAGACCGGCAGTTTCACCCTCGCCGCTGAATACCTGAGCGTCGGCCAGCCGACGGTCAGCGAACAAGTCAACGCGTTGGAGAAGAAGTTCTCAGTAGAACTCTTCCACCGTCGGGGCCGCTTTATCGAAATGAGTTCGGCGGGACACACGCTCTATGCGATCACCCAGGGCCTGTTCGGCCAAGAGGATGAAGCCGTGCAACTTCTGCAAAGTTTCAAGCAACGTAAAACCGGCATGTTGCGCTTGGGTGCGGTCTCGCCTCCCATAGCCATGAACCTGACGTACGAATTGATGCAGCGGCACCCAGACATAGAATTGGAAACGTCGTTTTCTCCTGAAAAAGAAACCCTGGATCGCCTGTTCAACTTCGATATCGATGTGGCAATTCTAGCGCTCTCCGAATTCGACCAACGCTTTGATACACAGCTTTACCGACGCTATCCGATCATTGCCGTGGTCCGCGACGACCATCCCTGGGCCCGGCAGAAAGAGGTGTACGTCGAGCAAATCAGCGAGGAAAAGTGGGTCCTTCGTGAAAAAAGCTCACGAACCCGTCAGCTGGTGGAAGAAAGCTGTAAGCGGCTCAACGTGTCGCTGAACTGCGTCATGCAGTTGAACAGTCGCGAAGCCATCGTCCACGCCATCGCCAAGGGCATCGGCATCGGTTTCGTTTCTGCCGTCGAGTACGCCGAAACGCCAGGCACCAAGCCGATCACATTTGTTAATCATCCGTTTTCCATCGACTACCACCTGTGCTGCCTCGGTATTCGCAGAAACCGGCCGATGATCGCGGAGTTGTTCGACTCAAGTCCTACGCCGACGACCTAACCCAGTAACGCGCTTTAACAATCAAAAGGCCTACTTCTCGCTGACGAGAGGGACGGCCTACCCCTACCCAAAAAGTGGAGATTCACCATGCATTACAAACAACCTACTCAACTGCAAGCCGTGGTCCTGGACTGGGCGGGCACCGTCGTTGATTTTGGTTCCTTCGCCCCCACGCAAATTTTTGTCGAAGCGTTCGCCGAGTTTGGCGTTGCCGTTTCGCTGGAAGAGGCACGTGGCCCCATGGGCATGGGCAAGTGGGATCACATCCGTACGTTGTGCAACCAGCCACAGATCGCCGAACGCTACCGTGCAGTGTTTGATCGCCTGCCGACTGATGACGATGTCACTGCGCTGTACGAACGTTTCATGCCACTTCAGATCGAGAAAATCGCTCTGCACTCGGCGCTGATTCCCGGTGCTCTGGACGCCATCGCTACGTTACGCGACAAGGGCCTGAAAATTGGTTCGTGCTCCGGTTACCCGGCAGTCGTCATGGAAAAAGTAGTGGAACTGGCTCGGAAGAACGGTTACGTCGCCGACCATGTGGTCGCCACCGACGAAGTCCCGAATGGTCGCCCGCACCCTGCTCAGGCGTTGGCCAACGTGATTGCATTGGGGATCAGCGATGTCGCCGCTTGCGTGAAGGTTGACGACACCTGGCCCGGCATTCTCGAAGGCCGTAGCGCCGGAATGTGGACGGTTGCATTGACCTGCTCCGGTAATGCATTGGGGTTGACCTACGATCAGTACAAGGCCCTGCCCTCTGACAAACTGGCCGAAGAACGCGCCCGCATCATCAAGATGTTCGAAGGCTCACGCCCACACTATTTGATCGATACCCTCGTCGAGTTGCCGGCGGTCATCGAAGACATCAATGCCCGGCTAGCGCGCGGAGAAACCCCACAGGGTTCGTGACGCGATACAGTTTCTTAAGCTGACAGCGGCTGTCCCACGGACCGCCGCATCCGATAACAACAAGAGAGAGACCGATCATGATCTACTCCCACCCCGGTACTCAGCATTTGGTTAATTAGCAGACCAGAAATTTGCGTAGGGCCGCGCACCCAGTCTTTCCTTGCTCAACTTCGGCGCAGGAGCGTATGAGGAGCAACACCAAAGGCCTTGCGAAAAGCATGACTGAAATGGGAGAAGTCGGAGAAACCGAAATCCAGCGCAGCTTGGGAAATGCTGCGTACCTGGCCGCGTTCAATCGCCTCGCGGCTGGCGAGCAGGCGTTCTTTCCAGATCTCCGCGACTGGAGTTTTCTGGTAACGAGCGAAAGCGCGCGTGACGGTTCGCGTGGACACATGATGCGCTTGAGCGATGCGCTCAATTGACAGGTCCGGATCAATCAGATGCCGGTGGATGTAGTTCATGATCCGGCCATAAAGATCCAGCTCGTCATGGGTGGTCTTCAAGTCCTGGAGTTCCAGGCTAATCACCAGAAGGTCAAGCAACGTACTGGAAAAGCGGCTGGATATTCCTCCATCTTGAAAGCTTGAAGAAATGCTCGCCGCTTGATGCAACATCTCGCGTAACGGGATCACCCCTGGACGGCGATCGTCCAGAACCACTGCTGTGCAATCTGCTACGCCTGGCAGCCGCTGGCTGAGCAACTGTCGTGGAATGCGGACCAAGTGGTTTTCGGTACCACCCAGGCTGAATCGGAACGTCTGGGATGCGTCATAAAGAAACAAATTGTCCGCCGCCAGCGTCGCCTTGCGCCCTCCCTGCTCAAGTTCACCATAGCCGCGCCGGGTGAAACCCAGCCACAGATCTTCATCGGGACCACTGCGCAAGTGCCGGGGGGAGCGTTCCCAATAGTGCAGTGGCGAGGACAACGTGCAGATGTCCAACGCCCCCATGCCGTGCACTTCCAGCGCCCCGTCGAAATCGCTCTGCGTCAACGGTTTGCTGTCGGCCTCTAGGCAATGACGGCATACCACTTCTTTCCAGTAATCAAAGCGACGTGATGCCGCAACGGCAAGGGTCGAGTACTGACTGGTGTGACTCATGGCATTCACTTCGCGGTGGCGGCTGAACAACAACGGTGGCGGTAACGTTGGTTCTCAGCTTAGCAATTAGCAGGCCACTCTCCTTTGTGCTACTGACTGTACGTGCACCTGAAAAGGCAAGCGCCCTGCACGCCCGGGATCCCGCTAGCACTTCACACGGGTTGATTCTCGAGACACACCTTCGCCTCCTCACGGAGCCTGCGCACCAATGCGGCTCATCATCGTGACCACGCTTTTGGGGACTGTCCTTTCCAACCAAACGGTTGTCCGTAAGAGCCAAGCGCATCGCGCCGCCCCCGATTAACTTTTACCCCACACAACGTCCCTCCATCCACGACTGATGAGGCGTCACATGCATCCGCAAAAACAGCAGCGACTGTCCGATTCATCCTGGCTTTTGCAAATGCGCGACTTGGCTCCTGAGGAGTTCGCCACCTACCTATTAGAACTGGGGACTCTGGCGCTGCAGCGCCGACTGAGTTGCACAACCGCAAAACGCCAGCGCCCGTCAGGACGTTGAACAGCCAACCGTACGCCTGAACCCGAAAACCAAGGAGCACCCATGGAATCTGCGATTGACAAGCACCTCAAATGCCCTCGGACGTTGTCTCGTCGCGTCCCCGACGAATACCAACCGCCCTTCCCCATGTGGGTTGGACGCGCCGACGAACAACTAAAGCAGGTGGTGATGGGGTATCTGGGTGTGCAGTATCGCGGGGAGGACCAGCGTGCCGCAGCCCTGCAAGCCATGCGCCACATTGTCGTCAGTCTAAGCCTGCCCGACGGTCCCCTGAGCCATGACCTGACTCACCACACTGACAACAGCGGTTACGACAACCTGATGATCGTCGGATACTGGAAAGATCCGGCCGCCCATTGTCGTTGGCTGCGATCGCCCGAAGTGCGCGAATGGTGGTCGTCGCAGGATCGCCTGAGCGACGGTCTCGGTTACTTTCGGGAAATTGTCGCGCCGCGGGCCGAGCAGTTCGAGACGCTGTATGGCTTTCGCGAGGAGTTGCCCGGTATCGGCGCCCTGATGAACACCATCAGTGACGACATCGAAGAGCACGGTTACTGGGGATCAATGCGTGACCGCTTCCCGATTTCCCAGACCGACTGGATGGCACCTTCCGGTGAACTGACTGTGATCGCTGGCGACCCGACCAAAGGCGGGCGCGTGGTAGTGCAAGGCCACGACAATGTCGCGCTGATCCGCTCCGGGCAGGACTGGGCTGATGCTGGCGAAGAAGAACGCTCGCTCTATCTCAACGAGATTCTGCCGACGCTGCAGGCGGGCATGGACTTCCTGCGCGACAGTGGCAAGGACCAGGGTTGCTACAGCAACCGCTTCGTGCGCTACATCGATCTGGACGGTAACTTCCTGAACCTGAGCTACAACATTGGCCACTGGCGCTCCCTGGAAAAACTCGAGCGCTGGGCCGAATCCCATCCGACCCATCTGCGGATCTTCGTGACCTTCTTTCGGGTCGCCACCAGCCTGTCGAAGCTACGGCTCTACCACGAAGTCTCGGTATCCGACGCCAAGGACCAGGTGTTTGAGTACATCAACTGCCACCCGCAAACCGGCATGTTGCGTGACGCGGTGACCCCGACAGCCTGACGTCCGACGCTACCAGGCGTGCCACGGGAGGTCTTGATCCAGATTCCGCCCTGACACTGAACTCACCCCAAACATTTTTTGGCCCCTCATCTCTAGCGCATGGGGGTTGGGGGCCCTTTTGCCAGGAAATCGATCATGAAGTTGAGTCGCTTTTTACTCGTGCTGGGCATGCTGCCCTTTGTCAAAAGCCAGGCCATCGAAGTGGCGCCAGGCGACTTCGAGCCGTTGCCCGCGGGCGCCAATGCCTTGCTGATCTACTACCAGCACGCCGATCGCTCCGACCTGTACCAGAACGGCCACAAGGTCTCCGACAACTCCAAACTCAGCACAGACATCGGCATCCTGCGTTATGTGCACGCTATTGGTCTCTCGGAAAACCTCTCGTGGGAGCCGCAGCTATTGGTGCCCTTCGGTCAGATCAATGCCTCTGGGGATATCGGTTCCTTAGGCGATACTCGCGGCATTGGCGACCCAATCATCACCGCACCACTGAAGTGGACATTGCCCACCGCTAACAAGGACGTGTTCGCCTTGGCGCCATACCTGTATTTCCCGGTAGGTAGCTACGACAAGAACGATGCCCTGAACCTTGGCGAAAACCGCTGGCGCGCCACGCTGCAAGCGGCCTACATCCACCATTTCTCAGAGCAGTGGGCACTGGATACCGTGGCCGAGGCTTCTTGGGTGTCAGCCAACAACGACTTCGGCTCGACAGGAGCCAAGCTCGAAGAAAACACCCGCTACGAGTACCAGACGGCCCTGCGCTACAACTGGACGCCGAGCACCACCTTCGCGGTCGGGGGGGCTACATCACTGGCTCGGCGACCACAGTGGACGGTGTCGATCAGCACGACGGCGTCTCCACCTCTTATGGGCGTTTTACTGTCACGCACTTCATCGAGCCCACGCTGCAGATTCAGGCCCAAATCGGCAAGGATATCGAGGTCGAACAAGGCTTCAAGGAAGGCGCACGCTTGAACCTGCGCCTCTTAAAAGTGTTCTGAGCGCGCCACGCGCAGAAGGTTGTCCTTTTCAGCCAAATGACTGTCCCTCTCAGCCAAGTAAGCGCAGGGACGGACGCCTAACTTAACCCCTGTCATCAACCGAATCGATGTCGCTTCAGGTGCTCGGCCCAAGGCCGTTTCGAACCTCCATCGAGCAATCGCGTACCGGCTCGCCCGGTGTCGATTACAGACAACGAAAGAATAGGAAACCCATGGCCATTGTTCGCCCCACCCTCGATCAACTTATGGAAATCGCCGGCCGCCTGAATATGCAGCTGACGAACGAGCAGGCAGCGGAATACCTGGCACTCATGCAGTCGAGTTTCGACGCGTACGACCTGGTCGACGAGCTGCCCGATTTCGTTCCGCCGGTGCGTTACGAGCGCAGTTCGGGCTACCGCCCATCCGACACGCAAAACCCGCTTAACGCCTGGTACTACAGGACTGAGATGAATGGCGCCCGTGAGGGCAAGCTTGCTGGCAAGACTGTTGCGCTCAAGGACAACATCTCCTTGGCTGGCGTCCCGATGATGAACGGCGCTGCGCCGCTGGCAGGCTTCGTGCCGTCGTTCGATGCTACCGTGGTGACCCGTTTGCTGGACGCCGGGGCTACCATCCTGGGCAAAGCCACTTGTGAACACTACTGCCTTTCTGGCGGCAGCCACACCTCTGATCCCGCGCCTGTACATAATCCCCATCGCCACGGTTTTTCCTCTGGCGGATCCTCCTCCGGCAGCGCTGCTTTGGTGGCAGCCGGTGAGGTGGACCTGGCGGTTGGCGGTGATCAAGGCGGCTCCATCCGCATCCCTTCGGCGTTCTGCGGCACCTACGGCATGAAGCCGACCCACGGCCTGGTGCCCTACACCGGGATCATGGCGATCGAGGCCACCATCGACCATGCCGGCCCCATCACCCGCAACGTGCGTGATAACGCGCTGATGCTGCAAGTCATGGCCGGTGCCGACGGGCTCGATCCACGTCAGGCTGCGCCTCAGGTCGATGCCTACTGCGATTATCTGGAGCGAGGCGTTAGCGGGCTCAGGATCGGCATCCTGCAGGAAGGCTTCCAACTGGCCAACCAGGACCCACGTGTCGCCGACAAGGTGCGTAGCGCCATTGCCCGACTCGAGGCGTTGGGCGCGCACGTCGAGGAAGTGTCCGTACCCGAGCACAACCTGGCGGGTTCTCTGTGGCACCCCATCGGCTGCGAAGGCCTGACCATGCAGATGATGCACGGCAATGGCGCGGGCTTTAACTGGAAGGGGCTTTACGACGTCGGCCTGCTGGATAAACAGGTCGGTTGGCGCGAGCAGGCGGACGCATTGTCCGCGTCGCTCAAGCTGTGCATGTTCGTCGGCCAGTACGGCCTGGAGCGCTACAACGGCCGTTTCTACGCCAAGGCGCAGAACATCGCGCGCTTTGCACGGGCCGGCTACGACAAGGCACTGGAGACCTATGACCTGCTGGTGATGCCGACTGTGCCGATCATCGCTCAACCCCACCCGGAACAGGGTTGCTCGATCACCGAGTACATCACCCGGGCACTGGAAATGATCGGCAACACCGCGCCCCAGGACATCACCGGTCACCCGGCCATGTCGATCCCTTGCGGTCTGGTGGACGGTCTGCCGGTGGGGCTGATGCTGGTCGGTAAGCACTATGCCGAAGGCACCCTCTACCAGGCCGCAGCAGCGTTCGAGGCTTCTGTCGACTGGCGCACGCTCTGAGCCTGCTTCAACTGCCACCCTTGCGGAGATAAATAAAAAATCCGGACGGTATCTATCACTTTTTTGACCGTGTTGACCGATGAGGAGTTTTCCCATGAGCACATCTGTACCCCAAGCATCTACTTCGACGCCCGGCGAGCGGGCATGGGCATTGTTCCGAGTCCTTAAGGACAAGGATCTGATTCCCGACGGCTATATCGAGCAGCTCACCCAATTGATGGAACACCAATGGAATCCGGAAAACGGCGCCCGGGTGGTCGCCAAGGCCTGGGTCGATCCGCAGTTCCGGGAGCTGTTGCTCAGAGACGGCACGGCCGCGTGCGCCCAGTTCGGTTATACCGGCCCGCAAGGCGAGTACATCGTGGCTCTGGAGGATACGCCCACGCTGAAGAACGTCATCGTCTGCAGCCTGTGCTCTTGCTCAAACTGGCCGGTCCTGGGGTTGCCGCCGGAGTGGTACAAGGGTTTTGAGTTCCGCGCACGCCTGGTTCGCGAAGGGCGCACTGTGCTGCGTGAAATGGGCACCGAGCTGCCAATCGATGTGGTCGTCAAAGTCTGGGATACCAGCGCGGAAAGCCGCTATCTGGTTCTGCCCGTAAGGCCAGAAGGCTGCGAGCACATGAACGAAGAAGAACTTCAGAAACTGGTGACCAAGGATGTGCTGATCGGGGTTGCCCTGCCCAGCGTACGTTGACCCAAAAGACTCTTCATCTCTTAACTTTCGGAGGTTTTTATTATGGATGGCTTTCACGATCTCGGCGGTTTTCAAGGCTTTGGCAAGGTACCCCATGTCATCAATAGCCTGGACTACAAGAAAGTATTCAAACAAAACTGGGAACACTTGGCCTATAGCCTGATGTTTATAGGCGCGGACCAGTTGAAAAAGTTCAGCGTCGACGAAATACGTCACGCCGTCGAACGCCTTGATGTCCGCCAGCACGTTGGCACGCAATATTACGAACGCTACGTCATCGCCACGGCCACGTTGCTGGTCGAAACCGGCGTCATTACCCAGGACGAACTCGATCAGGCTCTGGGTTCAACATTCAAATTGGCGAACCCGCCTCACTCTCAAGGCCGCCCTGCCATCACCGATCGCCCTCCATTTGAGGTGGGCGACCGGGTAGTGGTTCGCGACGAGTATGTGGCAGGACACGTTCGTATGCCGGCCTATGTACGCGGTAAGGAAGGCATCATCCGACACCGCACCTCGGAAAAATGGCCTTTCCCGGATGCCATCGGCCATGGCGATTTGAGCGCGGCGCATCAGCCCACCTATCACGTCGAATTCCGGGTGAAGGATCTGTGGGGCGATGCCGCCGATGATGGCTTCGTGGTCGTCGACCTGTTCGAAAGCTACCTGGACAAGGCCGACGCCGAGCAAGCGGTGATCGCATGATTGACGGAGCCCTGTCGGGCCGACTGCCGGTGACGGTCCTGTCGGGCTTCCTCGGCTCCGGCAAGACGACTCTGCTCAACCACATCCTGCGCAATCGCGCAGGTATGAGGGTGGCGGTCATCGTCAACGACATGAGCGAAGTCAACATCGACGCCGAGGACGTGGCGCGCAATGTGTCGCTGCACCGCGGCAGCGATGAACTGATCGAGATGAGCAACGGTTGCATCTGCTGCACGCTACGCGCTGACCTGCTCGAGCAGATCAGCGTGCTGGCACGCCAGCAGCGCTTCGACTACCTGCTTATCGAGTCCACCGGAATCTCCGAACCCATGCCGGTCGCCGAGACCTTCGCCTTCCTCGACCGGGAAGGTTTCAGCCTGAGCGAACTGGCGCGGCTCGATACCTTGGTCACCGTCGTCGACGGCAGCAACTTCCAGGCGCTGCTGGCCTCGCGGGACACCGTCGGCGGCGAGGACGAAACGGGCACGCCATTACGCCACTTGTCCGACCTGCTGATCGAACAGGTGGAGTACGCCAACGTCATCCTTGTCAGCCGGTTGGACCTGATCGGCGAGAAAGGCTTTCTGGAACTGAGCGCCCTCCTCGCGGGCCTCAATCCGCAGGCGCAAATCCTGCCCATGGCTCACGGTGCCGTCGATCTGTCGAAGATCCTCGACACCGGTCGCTTCGACTTGCCGAGCCTGGTGCAGTCACCCGGCTGGATGAAGAATATGGAGGACAGTGATGAGCGTGCTCCCGAGTCGGACACCTATGGTATTTCTTCCTGGGTGTACCACGAACGTGCCCCACTCCATCCGCAACGTCTGCTGGAGTTCCTGCAGCGCCCTTGGCAAAACGGGCGGCTGCTGCGTTGTAAAGGCTACTTCTGGGTCGCCAGCCGCTATCTGGACATCGGCATGCTGGTGCAAAGTGGCGGGCAATTTCGTTGGGACTATGTCGGGCGCTGGTGGAATTTCATCTCGCGATCGCAATGGCCCCAGGACGACTATCGCCGGCAAGGGATCCTGGCCAAATGGGACGACATTGCCGGGGATTGCCGGCAGGAAATCGTTTTCATCGGTCAGGGTATCGACCTGGATGCTTTGAAACGGCAGCTGGACGCTTGCCTGCTGACCCCGGAAGAGATCATGGCCGGTCCGCAGGCATGGCCGACCTTGTCGGGCGCAACATCCTTCGACATCCAGGCATTGTCACCATGACGGCTCGACAACCAGGAATGCATTCAGTACTCAACCGGTCACGGGAGCATCTTATCAATGCACCCAGCTTTAGCGATGCCCGGCAAGGTGTCTGCGCAAAGCTCGTTATGACCGCTGACTTCAACTTCACGGACTGAGAGGTACTGTATGTTGTTCTTCAACAGAACTACCCATCGGGTGCTGGCCTCACTCGTCGACAGACTGGATCGAGCTTCAAGCCAATCCTTTGCACTCCCTGCAATACTGAATTGTCATCTTTTCATTTGATAGCCACCTATCGAAAGGTGCATGCTAGAGAGCTCGCTTTGAACTCATATCATTCCGAATGATAGTTACCTTTGCTTCATTCGATTCGTTTGATACAACCCCGCCAAGCATTATCCGCCCATCTCAATACATTGGCGGATGCATCCATGGAACAGTCACTCAAACATTTGCGTTTCCCCTTGGCCGTTTTGGCCTTGCTGGTGATGAGCGCCTGCGGCAAGACGCCAGACGCTGCCGCCACCATGCCTGCGGCCAAGGTCAGCGTGGCCAAGGTGCTGGAACAACCCGTCAACGAGTGGGACGAATTCACCGGGCGCCTTGAAGCCCCGGAAACCGTCGAGATCCGTCCACGGGTGTCCGGTCAGATCGATGAAGTGGCCTTCACCGAGGGCGCATTGGTCAAGAAAGGCGACCTGCTGTTCCAAATCGACCCTCGGCCGTTCCAGGCTGAAGTCCGCCGCCTCGAAGCTCAAGTCGCACAAGCCCGCGCCAACGCCACCCGCAGTGAGAACGAAGCCCAACGTGGCGAACGTCTGCGTACCAGCAATGCAATTTCCGCCGAACTCGCCGACTCGCGCACCAGCGCGGCTCAAGAGGCTCGCGCCGGCGTCGCGGCGATTCAAGCGCAACTGGACGTCGCCAAACTGAACCTGAGTTTCACCCGCGTGACCTCGCCCATCAGCGGTCGCGTCAGCCGTGCGGAAATCACCGCCGGCAACCTGGTTACCGCTGACGTCACCCCGCTGACCAGTGTGGTCTCCACCGACAAGGTCTATGCCTACTTCGACGCCGACGAGCGCGTGTACCTCAAGTACACCCAGCTGGCGCGCCAGGGCCAACGCGGTCAAACCACCCCGGTCTACCTTGGTCTGTCCAATGAAGACGGTAACCCGCACCAGGGCCAGATGAACTTCGTCGACAACCAGGTCAACCCGAAAACCGGCACCATCCGTGGTCGCGCCGTCTTCGACAACAGCAAAGGCGAATTCACCCCTGGCTTGTATGCCCGCCTGAAACTGGTGGGCAGCGGTACCTACTCCGCCGTGCTGATCAACGATGAAGCGGTCGGTACTGACCTGGGCAAAAAGTTCGTGCTGGTGATGGAGGCTGACAACAAGTCGGCCTATCGCGCGGTCGAGTTGGGTCCGAAAATCGAAGGCTTGCGCATCGTGCGCAGCGGCCTGAACAAAGACGACACCATCATCGTCAAGGGCTTGCAGCGGGTACGTCCGGGTTCACCGGTCGCCCCTGAAGTGATCCCGATGGCCAGCAAAGAAACCCTCGCCGCTTTGGCGCAACAACGACAAGCACTGGAAGCCAGCAACCTGCCTCAAGTCGCGCCCGCCAAGAGCGCAACTGGAGTAGCGGTGAAACTGGCCAGTGCTGCGACTCCACGCGGTTAAGGGACGACAACTCCGATGAATTTTTCCCAATTCTTCATTTCACGGCCGATCTTCGCAGCGGTGCTTTCGCTGCTGATCCTGATCGCTGGCGCCATCTCGCTGTTCCAGTTGCCGATCAGCGAATACCCGGAAGTGGTACCGCCGACCGTTGTGGTCCGCGCCAACTTCCCGGGTGCCAACCCTAAAGTCATCGGTGAAACCGTGGCGGCTCCGCTGGAGCAAGCCATCACCGGCGTCGAGAACATGCTGTACATGTCCTCGCAGTCCACCGCTGACGGCAAGATCACCCTGACCATCACCTTCGCCCTGGGCACCGATCTGGATAACGCCCAGGTCCAGGTGCAGAACCGTGTCACCCGATCCGAGCCCAAGCTGCCCGAGGAAGTGACCCGGATCGGTATCACGGTGGACAAGGCATCGCCCGACCTGACCATGGTCGTGCACTTGACCTCGCCAGACAAACGCTACGACATGCTCTACCTGTCCAACTACGCCCTGCTCAACATCAAGGATGAGCTGGCGCGTCTGGGTGGCGTCGGCGACGTGCAACTGTTCGGTATGGGCGACTATTCGCTGCGGGTCTGGCTTGATCCGAACAAGACCGCTTCGCGTAACCTGACCGCAACCGATGTGGTCACTGCCATCCGCGAGCAAAACCGTCAGGTCGCCGCCGGTGCCCTGGGTGCGCCGCCTGCACCCAATGCGACGGCCTTCCAACTGTCGATCAACACCCAAGGTCGCCTGGTCACCGAGGAAGAATTCGAAAACATCATCATTCGCGCAGGCGACAACGGTGAAATCACTCGTCTGAAAGACATCGCTCGCGTTGAACTGGGCTCCAGTCAATACGCTCTGCGTTCATTGCTGAACAACCAGCCGGCGGTGGCGATCCCGATCTTCCAGCGGCCGGGTTCGAACGCCATCGAAATCTCCAACGAAGTTCGGGCGAAAATGGCCGAGCTGAAGAAGAACTTCCCTGAAGGCATGGACTTCAGCATCGTGTACGACCCGACGATCTTCGTGCGTGGTTCCATCGAAGCCGTCGTGCACACCCTCTTCGAAGCACTGATCCTTGTCGTGCTGGTGGTGATCCTGTTCCTGCAAACCTGGCGCGCCTCGATCATTCCATTGGTGGCGGTGCCTGTTTCGCTGATCGGTACGTTCGCCGTGATGCACTTGTTCGGCTTCTCGCTGAACGCCCTGTCATTGTTCGGATTGGTACTGGCCATCGGTATCGTGGTGGACGACGCCATTGTGGTGGTAGAGAACGTCGAACGGAACATCGGCCTCGGACTCACGCCGGTCGAAGCGACCAAACGCGCCATGCGTGAAGTGACCGGCCCGATCAT
Organism: Pseudomonas sp. H11T01; assembly: GCF_048515765.1. NCBI lineage: Bacteria > Pseudomonadati > Pseudomonadota > Gammaproteobacteria > Pseudomonadales > Pseudomonadaceae > Pseudomonas > Pseudomonas sp. H11T01. The sequence goes on from NZ_JBLYED010000003.1 coordinate 324,700, forward strand.
CGCGACGGCGCTGGTGCTGTGTGCCGTATTTATCCCGGCGGCGTTCATCAGCGGCTTGACCGGGCAGTTCTATAAACAGTTCGCCCTGACCATTGCGATTTCCACCGTGATCTCGGCCTTCAACTCGCTGACCCTTTCGCCGGCATTGGCCGCAGTCCTGCTCAAAGCCCACGACGCGCCCAAAGACCGTTTCTCGAAGGTGCTCGACAAGATCTTCGGTGGCTGGTTGTTCCGTCCGTTCAACCGCTTCTTCGATCGTGCCAGCCATGGTTATGTCGGCACCGTGAGTCGGGTCATCCGCAGCAGCGGCATCGCCCTGCTGTTGTACGCAGGCCTGATGGTGCTGACCTTCTTCGGTTTCGCCAACACTCCGACCGGTTTCGTACCCGGCCAGGACAAGCAATACCTGGTGGCCTTCGCCCAACTGCCGGATGCCGCGAGCCTGGACCGTACCGAAGACGTGATCAAGCGCATGTCCGACCTGGCCCTGAAACAGCCTGGCGTGGAAAGCGCAGTGGCCTTCCCTGGCCTGTCGATCAACGGTTTCACCAACAGCCCTAACGCCGGCATCGTGTTCGTGACCCTGAAACCTTTCGACGAACGCAAGGACCCAAGCCAGTCGGCCGGTGCCATTGCCGGTGCGTTGAACGGCCAGTTCGCCGGGATTCAGGAAGCCTACATGGCGATCTTCCCGCCGCCGCCGGTACAAGGCCTGGGGACCATCGGTGGTTTCCGCCTGCAGATCGAAGACCGGGGCAACCTGGGCTATGACGAGCTGTACAAAGAAACCATGAACATCATCGGCAAAAGTCGCAGCGTGCCGGAACTGGCAGGCCTGTTCACTAGCTACACGGTGAACGTGCCGCAGGTCGATGCCGCCATCGACCGGGAAAAGGCCAAGACTCACGGCGTCGCTGTCAGTGACATCTTCGACACCCTGCAGATCTACCTGGGCTCGTTGTATGCCAACGACTTCAACCGTTTTGGTCGCACCTATCAGGTCAACGTTCAGGCCGAGCAGCAGTTCCGTCTCGAGCCGGACCAGATTGGTCAGCTGAAAGTGCGTAACAACAAAGGCGAGATGATCCCGCTGGCGACCTTCATCAAGGTCAGCGATACCTCGGGGCCGGACCGCGTGATGCACTACAACGGCTTCATTACCGCAGAAATCAACGGTGCGGCAGCCCCCGGCTACAGCTCCGGCCAAGCCCAGAAAGCCATCGAAAAACTGCTCAAGGATGAATTGCCCAACGGCATGACTTACGAGTGGACCGATCTGACCTATCAGCAGATTTTGTCAGGCAACACCGCGCTGTTCGTGTTCCCGCTCTGCGTACTGCTGGCGTTCCTGGTACTGGCCGCGCAATACGAGAGCTGGAGCCTGCCACTGGCGGTGATTCTGATCGTACCGATGACCCTGCTCTCGGCCATCACCGGTGTGATTGCGTCGGGCGGCGACAACAACATCTTCACCCAGATCGGCTTGATCGTACTGGTGGGGCTTGCCTGTAAGAACGCGATTCTGATCGTCGAATTCGCCAAGGATAAGCAAGAGGAAGGTCTGGATCCGCTCAGTGCGGTACTGGAAGCCTGCCGTCTGCGTCTGCGGCCGATCCTGATGACCTCGTTCGCCTTCATCATGGGTGTGGTGCCATTGGTCTTCTCCAGCGGTGCCGGTGCGGAAATGCGTCATGCCATGGGCGTCGCGGTGTTCTCCGGAATGCTCGGGGTGACCTTCTTCGGTCTGTTGCTGACGCCAGTGTTCTACGTACTGATCCGCCGTTTTGTAGAGCGCGGCGATGCCCGAAAAGCGGCCAAGGCCCTGAAACTGGAGGCGCAACAATGAGCCTGAAAGCCTTCCTGCCGAGCTTGCTGGTACTGGCCTTGAGCGCCTGTGCCGTAGGCCCGGACTATAAAACCCCTGCCACGGAGCCGGCCAACATCACAGCCGCCACCGATGGCGCCGCCGGTCAGAAGAACTTCGACCGTGCGCGTTTCGAAGGCATCTGGTGGCAACAATTCGACGATCCGACCCTCAACCAGTTGGTGACTCAATCCTTGCAGGGCAACCGTGAGTTGCGTGTGGCCTTCGCCCGCTTGAAAGCGTCTCGGGCGATTCGTGATGACGTCAGCAATGACGCCATGCCGACCATCACCAGCCGTGCCAGTAGTGATATCGGCACAGCTCAGCAACCTGGCATCACTGAAAAGCGCGTGCACACCGAACGCTATGACCTGGGTCTGGACATGGCCTGGGAGCTGGACCTGTTCGGGCGCATCCAGCGCAACCTGGAAGCCAGCGATGCTGACCAGCAGGTTGCCGAAGCCGACCTCTACCAGCTGCAAGTGACCATGATTGCCGAACTGGTGGATGCCTACGGGCAACTGCGCGGCGCGCAACTGCGGGAAAAAATCGCTCTGGCCAACCTGAAGAACCAGCAGGACTCGCGCAAAATCACCGAAAGCCTGCGTGACGTCGGTGTCGGTGATCAGCTCGATGTGGTGCGTGCTGATGCCCGCCTCGCGGCGGTCGAAGCCAGCGTGCCGCAACTGCAAGCCGAGCAAGTGCGCGAGCGTAACCGCATCGCTACCCTGCTTGGTCAGCGTCCGGACAAACTGAGCGTCGACCTCAGCCCGGCCAACCTGCCGGCTATTGCCAAGGCGCTACCGATTGGCGATCCAGGTCAATTGCTGCAACGCCGTCCCGACATCCGCAGTGCCGAACGCAAACTGGCGGCGGCGACTGCGCGTATTGGCGTGGCTAAGGCCGACTTGTTCCCGAAAGTCAGCTTGAGCGGCTTCCTGGGTTTCACCGCCGGACGGGGTTCGCAGATCGGTTCCTCAGCGGCCAACGCCTGGGCGCTGGGCCCAAGCATCACCTGGGCAGCGTTCGATCTGGGTAGCGTGCGGGCTCGCCTGCGCGGTGCCGATGCGCAAGCCGAAGGCGCGCTGGCGACCTATGAGCAACAAGTGCTGTTGGCACTGGAAGAATCGGAAAACGCTTTCAGCGATTACGGCAAACGTCAGCAACGCTTGATCTCGCTGATTCGTCAAAGCGAATCGAGCCGCGCCGCTGCTGATCTGGCTGAAATCCGCTACCGCGAAGGCACCGCGGACTTCCTCGTGCTGCTCGACGCTCAACGCGAACGTCTGGCGGCCGAAGACTCCCAGGCCCAGGCTGAAGTTGACCTGTACCGCGGCATCGTCGCCATCTACAAAGCCCTCGGCGGCGGCTGGCAGCCAGAGACGGTCGCCAGCAACAACTGATTCAAGAGCCCCTTTTGGTTGGCCGCAACCAACCAAATTTTTCAGCCCCGCGCCGCATTCGGTCGCGGGGCTTTTTTTGTCTGCACGCCATAGCACAAACACCACAATCCCTTGTGGGAGCGAGCCTGCTCGCGATGACCGACTGACAGACGACGTGATGTTGGCAGACAGACTGCTATCGCGAGCAGGCTCGCTCCCACAGGGGGTTAGTGTGTTGCCTTGTTTTCTCGGTGTTCCTCAACGGTCACGGTGGCAGTGGTCCCGGCACGCAGGCGGTTTTTGGCGATATAGTCGGCGTCGATCTGAATCCGCACCGGCACCCGTTGCGCCAGTTTGACCCAGGTATAACTGGGGTTGATGTTGGCCAGCAAGCGACCGCCGGGCAAGTTCTCCCGGTCGGCAATGGCGAAGGCAATGCTTTGCACGGTGCCGCCGAAGGTTTCGCCGCTCATCAATTCGATCCTGACACGATCGCCCTCCTCGATTCGCGGCAGCTTGGTTTCTTCGAAGTAGCCGCTGACATAAAACGAGTCACTGTCCACCAGCGCCAACAGCGCGCCACCGGCCGCGGCATAGTCGCCTTGGCGGGTCAGCAGATTGGTGACGTAACCACTGACAGGCGCTTCGACCCGGGTGCGCTGCAAGTCGAGTTCAGCCTGGGTCAATGCGGCGATTGCCAGTTGCACGTTGGCTTGAGCCAACCCCAGGTTGGCCTGGTTGCGCAGCAGTTCCGCCTGCGCTACGGCGACGTCCGTGCTGGATTTTTCCCACTCCTCGCCAGAGATCGCGGAGCGCTCCTTGAGGGTACGACGTCGGTGTTCTTCGCTCTGACGCTGCCTGAGCAGCGCCTGACTGGAGACAATGGTCGCTTCGGATTGCCCCAGCGAGGCTTTCGCCACCTCAACCGAGCGCTTGGCATGCTCCACCGCCAGGACGTAGCGCGCCGGATCGATCTCCAGCAGCAACTGGCCTTTCTGCACATGCTGGTTGTCCTGGACGCCCAGGCCGACAATGCGCCCCGAGACATCGGCCGACAAGGTCACCACATCGGCACGCACCCGGGCATCCCGCGTCCAGGGCGCGCGGGTGTAATGCTCCCAGGCGAACCAGCCAAGCACAAAGGCCAGCAATACCACCGCCACGGTCACGAGTCGGGAAAGGATCTTCTTCAACGCATCAAGCTCCCATCACCAGAATCAGCGTCGCGCAAACGCAGGCGTACAACGCGCCTTCGAACAAGGCTTCATGCCAGACGAACCGCAGCACGCCCAAGCGGCGCAAGATCCAGTCCAGCAGCAGGAACACCGGAAAGGCCAACAGCAGCGCCTGGGCGATTGGCGGCAAGTAGACGCCGCCTACTTCCAAATCAATGGGCAAGGGCCGGTACTCCTTCCACATCTACGGGTTGAAAGTGTTTGCGATGTCGCTCCAGAAACGACACCACGATCAGCAGCGCCACACGCATCCTGAAGACCGACCACAGGTGTTCATGAACGTCCAGATGCAAGTCGTCCATTTCATCGCCCAACACACGCAGGTTTCCGAGCAGTTGCTCAAGGTCAATCCCGGGCCGCCCGGCGACCAATCGTCCAGTCTCACGGACCGTAGCCAGCAAACGGTTTTGTTGTTCTGTACTGAGTAACGTGTTGCTTTGCCCCTGTTGCCTGAGCTGGTTTAACGCCACGCCCAGAGCCACGCACCCAAGACTGACTTCGAACAACTCGCTGGAACGCTTGTCGTGGGTAGCCGGCAATAATCCCAACATCATGGTCAGGCGATCGACCATGCGGCTTTCAAACGTAAATTGCTGCTCATCGGTGGCCGGCGTCTTCAGTAAAGCGTAGACCTGCTCGCAGTTCTCATTGAACAGTCGGCGTATCCGCAAAACGGGCCGGAACGGGAAGATCAAGGCGTAGACACTGAGCGCCAGCGTGGCGGCGCAGATATACGAAGCGGCAAACTCGAACCACAGAATGGCCGTGTTTTGGCCCACGCCTACGTTTTGCGGGCCCAGCAACAGCATCGTCGTCAGTCCAAGCCCAATACCTGTGCCGGTGGTTGGCGGACTGGACAGCCCCACCGCGACCGCATACAGCAAGGGAGCGAGCAACAAAGCGAGTAACTCGAAGTCACTGATCATCGGTATCAGCAGGAACAGATAGAGCGCCGACGCCACCAACGCCAGACCCAGCCCCCTGGCAAAACTTTGGCTGGCCAGCAACGGCCGCGGAAAAGTCGCCATCAGCGAACAGAGAATCCCCACCACGATCATCCCGCCCCGAGCCCCGTCCCAAGCGGTCTCGATCCAGATCAAGCCGGCCACCAGCAACGCGGTAAATGCCCGGATCGCGTTCATCGCCGCCAGGGTGAAGTCCAGATGCAGCGGATTGTCCTGGCCGCGAAACACGCAACTGGCTTCACGTCCTTCCTGGATTGCGTCGCTCAGTTCCAGAATCTGCCCCAGTTGCTCCAACATCCGCGCCTGCTCCCAGCGCAGTGCCCAGGCCAGTGAACGCAGCGTGGCAGGCATCGTCTCGGTAAGTTGTTCGGCCTTGTAGGCCTGGTCATCGAAACGCTGTTGCAGCGCCGAGAAATGATGGCGAGCCTCGGCTGACAACGAGCGTCCCTGCTGGGCCAATTCATCAAGAAAGACCAGTTCTTCGGCGCGCAAACGCTGTATCTCTTCCGGCAACGCTCCCTCCCAGCGCTCGGCAAGCAGCTCCCGCTGGTGGCGTAAAGCCGTCAGCCGCGAGGTCAGCAGCACCAGCTGATTACCCAGCAACTGCACCAGCCCATTGGCGCTGCGCAAACGTGGCGCATCGAAATACAAATGTCGACGTACGCCTTCCAGCGCGCTGATCGCGCCTAGCAGCTGCATCTGGCGCCGGTGGAAATCGGCTTCGCTTTCTTCGGTTCGAATCACGGCAGCAGCGTGGGTTGCAAGCAGCTTTATCACTTGATCGATCTTGGCGAAGTAATCCCGGGCCACGGTTTCCGGTCGCGCCGTAAGAAGGCTGACAACGCACACGCAGGCAACCGCCAAGAGCGTCTCGGTCACGCGGGTGACGGCCAGCAGGAACGTGCCGTCCTGGTCAGGCACCGCCAGCAGAGCAACAACCACTGCCGTGTATCCGCTCAAAACAAACGCCTGGGAACTGGTGTAGCGCAGCAAGGTGCCACCGGCGGTACACAGCGCCAACCATAGGGCCAGGGTGATGATGAAAGGTAGGGGCGCCTGGGGAAAGATCGCCATGATCAACACCGCCACGACCGCACCCAAGGTGGTGCCGATGACTTGGCCGAAACTGCGGGCCAGGGCCATGCCGCCCAGTGGCTGGCTGACGATGACCACCGCCATGATCGACCACTTGGGCTGGTCGAGGTCGAACAAGAAGGCCAGATACAGCGTCAATAGCCCGGCCGCGATGGTTCTCAAAGCAAACAACAGCACCCCTCGCCCGGGGTTGAGTATCGCCTTGAAGTACTGAAGTAGCGGTTGCATGGAAACACTCATCGAGTCATCTCCAGCAAGCGTAGTCACTGCTTCGGTGCGTCGACAGCTTTGAGTGTCGACACAAGCTGCAGACAAACTCGTCGATGGGTAAGACGCTTATGATAGATACGCTCGATCACCCTGTCAGCCAAAGCGATTGGACAGAAACGAGCCGCGCTTCTAGGCTGGAACCGCTGCGAAAGCGTCACTCGATAAAGCCCAACCCCATGATTGTGCGTCCCAAGCCGAACCTGATCGGCATCCTGTTTTCCCTCAAAGGCTCGATTGCCCGGCGCATCGCCTTGCGCAGCCTGCTTGTCACCTTGTTGGCCTCGGTGATTGTGCTGGTGGAAACCTGGCATCCCGCCTGGTTCTCCAAGGTCAATGCCACGCCGTTCACCTTGCTCGGGCTGTCGCTGTCGATTTTCATGAGCTTTCGCAACAACGCCTGTTATGACCGTTGGTGGGAAGGTCGCAAGCAGCTGGGTCAGCTGATCATCGAGGTGCGCTCGCTGACTCGCGAAACCCAAGTGCTCAAAGACGTTGAAGAACGCGAATGTCTGTTGCGCGAGCTCTGTGGTTTCGCTCATGGACTGATTGCACGATTACGATTCGAAGATGAGGCGGCGGCGATCAAGCCATGGGTGCGCGACGTCGTTGAGGCCAATCATCCGAACATCACTGATAGCCTCCTGCAACGGATTGGCGCGCGCTGTTCGCAACTTGTTGAACACGGTCAGATCAGCGAATGGCGCTACACCCAACTGGAAACCCGGCTGGTCAGCCTGAGCCAGGTTCAGGCCAGCTGCGAGCGCATCAAAAGCACGCCGTTGCCCTTCCCTTACACCTTGCTGCTGCACCGCACGATTTATCTGTTCTGCATCCTGCTGCCCTTCGCTATGGCGCAACCGCTGGGGTGGTTGGCTCCGATCTTCACCGCGATTGTCAGCTACACCTTTTTCGGCCTGGACGAAATCAGTGACGACCTCGAGGATCCGTTCGGCTTTGATGAGAACGATCTGCCGTGTAATGCGATTTTGCGCACCATTGAGCGCGAAGTACTGGCGGCCTTGGGGCAAACCGACTTGCCGCCAATGCTGGAACCGATCGAGTACGTGCTGACCTGACTCAGGGTTTGACTCGCGGCCCCTCCTGACCGAAGCTGACGCCTCTGCAAAAGCCTGCCAGCCCCGGATTCCTGCATGTCCAAGCCCCGCCGCCATCTACTCATCAGTCTGCTTATCGTGTTTGCCTTCGGCATCGCCTGGATTTCTCTGCGCAGCACTGCGCCAGTGGTTCCGCCTGCGGTGAAGCACGGTTACAGCAAAGCACTGGAACAGGCACGAAATGGTCTGCCGGGAGCTGCACGGGTGCTCTATCAGCAACTGGCCCGCCCGGATCTCTCGGACGATCAGCGAGTCAGACTGCTTGCCGAACTGCCCAACTACCCTAGCCCACAGGCGCTGAAACTGGCCGGCACCGATCTGCAAAGCCCCTCGGTGGTGGTTCGTCAGGCGGCGATTCAAAGCATTCTCGCACTGGTGCCCAGCGGGCAAAGAAGCCTGTTGCTCGGCCCGTTGCTCGACGACAGTGAGCAAAGCGTGCGATTCGCCACGGCGACAGCGCTGCTGGGACTTTCGCCGGACGATCTGGGATTGTATTTCGGCCCTCTGGAGCAGGTGCTCGATGAATATGAGTCAGTCCTCAACACCCAGCCTGAGAACGTCGAGGCGCAGTACCAACTGGCCCGCCTGCACCTGCACAACGGCCAATTGAAAGAGACGCAACAGGCACTTGAACAGGTGTTGCGCCTGGAACCTGGCAATCTGCGCGCCGTGGTGATGCAAGTCGAAGTGTTGGACAAACAAGGTCAGAGTGACGCCGCCCGGCAGTTGCTCGCCAAACAGCTGCAGGACCAATCCGGCTCGGCTTACCTGCAACATGCCTTGGGCATCTGGCTGTTGCACCACGGGCAAAGCGAGTTCGCGCTGCTGGGCCTGTCCAAAGCCGTAGAGCTTGAGCCGGACAACACCGATTACCGCTACGACCTGGCCACCACGCTGCACGCTCAAGAAGAACTCCAGGCCGCACAAAAGCAGCTCGAAGAGATCGTTCAACGCCAGCCAGCCAATCGCAAGGCGCGGGTGCTGCTGATCAACTACTGGAAAGAAACCGGACAGCTGCAAAACGTGCAAATCCTGCTCGCACAGCTGGAGCAACAGAACCCGGATGATCCGGCGTTGCAGCAGGGGTTGTAGGCCCAACCCCAAGGTGTGATGGGTATATGTAAATCCCCGTAGGAGCTGGCGAAGCCTGCGATCTTTTCAGCGGTCAATCGGGTGTCGTTGGCTGACGTAAAGATCAAAAGATCGCAGCCTGCGGCAGCTCTTATCAAACAAAAAATAGCTCATTGAAATAGATAGCTTTTTGTAGGAGCAGTCGGTCGACGCTCGATTGGTCCGGGCGGCGTTCCGACGATGGCGATCTCAAGGACGCCATCGCCGGCAAGCCGTGCTCCTACAAGTGTTCTATGCGCGACAGCGCGGCGTCGAAGACGGGGCGACCCCTCCTCCTACGGTTTTGCGTACACCTGTTATCTCAAGGGTGAATTGGCTTTTGATTTGCTTTTGGTCTTGATCTACCCGCCCCTTCGGCAGGCCGAGTGGAGGTGTTCATCAGGGGGTTGGCGCGAAGCGCCGTCAGCGAAGCTGACTCCGCCGCATTGCGGCGCCCCATGATGGACGCCGGAGCGAGGGGACGCGGAGCCTTAGCGACGCGCCGTACGCTCGGGGCGAAGACTTTTGGTTACTTTTTGGCGTCTGAAAAAGTGACACGCTGTAAGAGCGGAACCATAAGCGGCCGTTACCGCAGAAATGGATATGTACATCTGCAAAAGACAGGCCGGCTGTCAGGCCGCCATCGCGAGCAAGCTCGGCTCCTACAAGTGTTCTCCGCGCGACAGCGCTGCGTCGAAGACGGGGCGACCCCTCCTGCGGGGTATGCGTCCACCTGATAATCCACAGATTTCTCAGACGCAGAATAAAAGGTTGAACCGCCACCGTGCGCTAAGGTCAAGTGAGAAGGCAGTGGTTTTCGGCTATCCAGCCTGCTGCCGCTTACCCTTGGTCATGAGAGGGCATTTATTGTCTATATCTAACGAGTTGAGCACTGCAAAAGCCGCCATCGGCATTGAAGGGCTGGACGACATTCTTTCTGGCGGATTGGCGCGCGGCCATGTGTTTTTGCTCGAAGGTGAGCCCGGGACCGGCAAGACCACCGTGGCCTTGCATTTTTTGTTGGCAGGCGCCCAGGCGGGCGAACGCTCGTTATATATCACGCTGTCGGAAACCGAGCGTGAACTGCGTCAGGGGGCGCTGTCCCACGGTTGGGAACTGGACGAAAACATCCATATTTTCGAGCTGACGCCGCCCGAAAGCCTGCTCAACCCCGAACATCAGCAAAGCCTGCTTTACTCCTCTGACCTTGAACTGGGCGAAGCCACCAAGCAGATTTTCGACATCGTCGAGCGGGTAAAACCGACCCGCGTGGTACTCGACAGCTTGTCCGAGATCCGCCTGCTCGCGCAGAGCTCATTGCGTTATCGACGGCAGATTCTGGCGATCAAACACTATTTCGTCCGCTATGACGCCACTGTTCTGCTGCTGGACGACCTGACCACCGAATCCCTCGATAAAACCGTGCACAGTGTTGCCCACGGAGTGATCCGGCTCGAAGAACTGACCCCCAACTATGGTGCGGAACGTCGGCGGGTTCGGGTGGTGAAATATCGCGGACAGAAATACCGCGGTGGTTTCCACGACTTCACCATCATGGGCGATGGCGTGCACGTGTTCCCCAGACTGGTGGCCGCCGAACATCGCGGGGGCTACGCCCGTCAGCAGCTCACCAGCGGTATTGTGGCAATGGATGCCCTGTTGGGTGGCGGTATCGAAACTGGCTCCAGCACCTTGATCCTCGGTCCGGCCGGTACCGGCAAATCGTTGATCTCGATGATTTTCGCTGCCGCAGCGGTGGCTCGTGGGGAAAAAGCTGCGTTGTTCATCTTCGATGAAGAGCTCGGCTTGCTGTTCGAGCGGATGAAGAACCTGGGCATTGATCTGCAAGCGCTACGAGCCACTGGCAATCTGATGATCGAACAAGTGGATGCTGCCGAGTTGTCCCCCGGCGAGTTCTCCTATCGCGTGCGCCGCTGTGTTGATGAAAGCGACATCAAAACCGTGATCATCGACAGTATCAATGGCTATCAGGCCGCCATGCCGGAAGAGAATGCCCTGGTGTTGCACATGCACGAGCTGCTGCTGTACCTCAATCGCCAAGGCGCTGCGACCTTCATGACCGTTGCGCAGCATGGTCTTGTGGGGGACATGAAGGCCCCCGTCGATATCACCTACCTGGCTGACACGGTGATTCTGTTGCGTTACTTCGAAGCGCTGGGCAAGGTCCGACGGGCGATTTCGATCATCAAAAAACGTACCGGCAACCACGAGTCAACCATTCGTGAATACCGCATCAGCGGCCAGGGCATGACCATCGGCGAACCGCTTGAAGCGTTCCAGGGTGTCTTGCGCGGCGTTCCGACTTACCTGGGCGCCAGTAACCCGCTGCTCAAGGATGAAGGCCAGTGACTCAACATCGAGCGATTTACGAGCGCGCGATCATTCTCGCGCCGCTGGGACGTGACGGCCAGCTTGCGCTGATGATGCTCAACGAGGGCGGTTTCAGCGGCGTCGCCGTCCAGGATCTGAACCAATTGTGTACTGAGCTGGATCAGGGGGCCGGCTTGCTGATCATCGCCGCCGAAGCCTTGCGCGGCGCGAATCTTGAACCGCTGATGCACTACCTTGAACAACAACCGGCCTGGTCGGACTTGCCCCTCGTGTTGCTCACGCACCATGGCGGCCCGGAGCAAAACCCCTCCTCACAGCTGGGCGCGCTATTGGGTAACGTCACGTTCCTGGAGCGACCTTTTCACCCGATGACGTTGATCAGTGTGGTGACGACAGCGCTTCGTGGTCGACGTCGGCAGTATGAAGCCCGGGACCGCTTGATCGACCTCAGTGAAAGTGAGCTGCGTTTGCAGAACACCCTGGAAACCCTCGAACAACAGGTCGAGGAGCGTACCGCCCAATTGCGTCACAACGAAGAAGCGCTGCGCCAAGCGCAAAAAATGGAAGCGGTCGGGCAGCTCACGGGGGGGATTGCGCACGATTTCAACAATATGCTGACCGGAATCATCGGTAGCCTGGAGTTGCTGCGCAGGCGCCTGTCCCGAGGCCGTACCGAGGATCTGGACAGTTTGATCGATCTCGGCGTGACCTCGGCCAACCGCGCCGCCGGGCTGACTCACCGGCTGCTGGCCTTCTCCCGGCGGCAATCGCTGGACTCCAAACCGGTGGAGATGAACACGCTGGTCACCTCCATGGGCGAGCTGCTGCAGCGCAGTCTCAACGAAAGCATCCATTTGGACATGCAGCTGGACGAGCAACTGTGGGTGGCTGAAGCGGATCCCAACCAACTGGAAAGCGCCCTGCTCAACCTGGTACTCAATGCCCGGGATGCCATGCCCGACGGCGGGAAACTGGTGGTAACAACCGCCAACCGACATCTGGACGCCCGTTTCACCGAAGCCCAGAGCAACCTCGAACCGGGCGACTATGTGGTCTTGAGTGTCAGGGACTCCGGTTGCGGTATGCCGGAACACATTATCAACCGCGCCTTCGATCCATTCTTCACCACCAAGCCAATCGGCCAGGGTACCGGGCTGGGATTGTCGATGATCTATGGGTTCAGCAAGCAGTCCCACGGCCATGTCACGATCGAGAGCGAAGTCGGTGAAGGCACCACGGTGAGCCTGTTCCTGCCGCGTTTCACCGGCAACCTGGGGCAAAACGCGCGGATTGATCAACAGCAGGCGCCTTATGCCAGAGAAGGTGAAACCGTGCTGATCGTCGAGGATGACCCCGCCGTACGCGTGCTGGTCAGTGAGGTACTGAGCGAGTTGGGGTATGCCTTCGTCGAAGCGGGTGATGCCAGCAGCGCGATGCCGATTCTCGACTCTGACCAGCGTATTGACCTGCTGATCAGCGATGTGGGGTTACCCGGCATGAACGGCCGTCAGTTGGCGGAAATTGGCCGACAGTTCAGGCCAGGGCTCAAAGTACTGTTCATCACCGGCTATGCCGAGCACGCCGCGGTGCGCGGTGGATTCCTTGATCCCGGGATGCAGATGATCACCAAACCCTTCACCTTCGATCTACTGACGGCGAAAGTGCGCGAGATGATCAGTGCGTGAAGGGTTTGGTAGGCAGTACGAGTTTGCCCCCTGGTTTTATGAAAGCATTTCCTGAATTTTCTCTTGCAAGGTATTCAGGTCGAAGGGTTTTTCCAGGATCGGTGCAGTCAATGTGATGGGACTGCCGGACTCGCGAATTTCAGCCGCATAGCCGCTGATAAAGATCACTTTAAGGTCCGGGCGCAACTTGACTGCGGGTTCGGCAATCATCACACCCGTGATGCCACCCGGCAGTCGATAGTCGGTAATCATCATGTCCAGATGCGGTTTACTGGCCAGAATCTCAAAGGCTTGCTCGCCGTTTTCAGCTTGCAACACCCGATAGCCCAGACCCGAGAGGTAGTCGGCGAGGAGCATCAGGATTACCGGTTCATCTTCGACGATCAATACGACGTCTTGTGCATCTTCACTCATGGGCAAGCCTATGTTCGGTCAATAGCTGCCAGATACGACCATTCGGTCAGGCAGAGGTTGCGTTGTGTGCGGCTGTTTTCTAAAGCGGCAGACAAACGCGAAATAAAGAGCCTTCGTTAATCTTGCTTTCAACAGCGATGGAGCCACCATGGGCGGCGACAATCTGCTCGGAAATGAACAGTCCGAGGCCCAACCCGGCCACTGCGGTTTTCGCCGACACTCGCTCGAACTGCTGAAAAATTCGCGCCTGGTTCTCTTCGCTGATACCAATACCATGGTCACGTACTTCGACCCGTGCCTGGCCCTCTTCGGCATACACGCGCACGTCGATCGAGCCCTTGGCGCCATAACGTAAAGCGTTGGTCAGTAGATTGGACACCACCTGCTCAATGCGGAACTCGTCCCAGCTGCCCTCGACCGGATGATCGGCGACAAAGCTCACCAAGGATTCTGCCGCATCGACCTGCGGGGCGAAGTTTTGCAGAAGATTGCGCACCAATTGCGCCAAATCAAAGCGGCTGGGGCGGATCGACAACTTTCCAGTGCGAATCCGCGAGACATCGAGCATGTCTTCAATCAGCCGAATCAGGCTTTTGATCTGTCGCTCGTCGCGATCGACCATGGCGTGCATCTTGTCCAGCGTAAAGGCCGCTGCATTGTCTCGGGCCAGATGCATTTTGCGCAGCTGGGTTTCCAGAATCAGTCCGTTCAGCGGCGTGCGCACTTCATGGGCGACGATCGACATAAAGTCGTCGCGCATGCGCACCGCTTGTTCGAGTTCGCTTCGCGTGTTCTGCAACTGCTCGAGCAGTGCTTCCTGTTCGCGGCGGCTTTGCTCCAGGGCTTCGACCTGTTGCTTCATGGCCTTGCTTTGCCGGTAAAGATCGACAAACACATTGACCTTGCTTTTCACTGCATGGATATCCAACGGTTTGTGCAAGAAGTCCACGGCCCCGCTTTCATACCCCTTGAAGGCGTAATTCAATTCACGGCCGGCGGCGCTGACAAAAACAATCGGAATATTCCTGGTTTTCTCCGTGCCACGCATCAGCTCGGCCAGTTCGAACCCATTCATACCCGGCATCTGCACATCGAGAATGGCCATGGCGAATTCGTGTTGAAGAAGCAAAGACAAGGCTTCGTCAGCGGACAGCGCTTTGTACACCGTGCGGTCTTCACGCTTGATCAGCGCTTCGAGGGCCAACAGATTCTCCGGCAGATCATCGACGATCAGCAGCTTGGCCTGGATATTACTTAACATGCGATTCGTTCCAGCTCGACAAGCAAACGGCTGATGCCGCGCAAAGGGAGCATGTAGTGAGTCTCGACCCGAGGCAGGTGTGTTCGCTTGGCGAGGCCACTGTTCATAATTTGCGGTAGATCCGTTCTTGTTTGACCAAAGGCTCGAATTGCTTGCCATACGTGGAAAAATCCAGGGTTTCCTTACTGCCCAACACCAGGAAACCACGATGGCAGAGCGACTCGTGAAACAAGCCGAAGGCACGATCCTGCAAGTTTTTATTGAAGTAAATCAGTACGTTACGGCATGAAATTAATTGAGTTTCTGAAAAGACGCTGTCGGTCGCCAGGCTGTGATCGGCGAAGGTCACATTGTCGCGCAAGGTCTTGTCGAACATCGCATAGTCATACGCAGCAGTGTAGTAGTCGGCGAACGAACACTGGCCGCCGGCCTGCTGATAGTTGTGGGTATAGGCACGAATATTTTCCAGCGAGAAGATGCCCTGCCTGGCCTTTTCCAGCGAGTGCGGGTTGATGTCAGTCGCGTAGATGATGGTGCGCTCCAAAAGTCCTTCTTCACGTAACAGAATGGCCATGGAGTAGACCTCCTCTCCGGTGCTGCAACCGGCGATCCAGATCTTGATCGAGGGATAGGTCTTGAGCAGCGGCACCACTTCCTGACGAATGGCCAGGAAGTGCGAGGGATCACGAAACATCTCGCTGACCGGAATGGTCAGCAGTTGCAGCAACTGCATGAACGCCGTCGGGTCGTGCAGCACCCGTTCCTGAAGCGCAGAAATGGTTTTGCACTCGAACTGATGCAGCGCGTGGTTGACCCGGCGCTTGATCGAGGCGCCGGAGTAATCGCGAAAGTCGTAGCTGTACTTGAGGTAGATCGCCTCGATCAGCAGACGCAGTTCGATCTCGGTATTTCGCTCCACTTAGATTCGTTCCATCTTCGGTAACCACACACGAATGAGCGAGAACAATCGATCCAGATCGATGGGCTTGGCCAGGTAATCGTTTGACCCCGCCTGCAAGCAGCGCTCTTGATCGTCCTTCATAGCCTTGGCCGTCACCGCAATGATCGGCAGTTTGCGCCAGCGCGGATCCTTACGAATCTCGATCGTGGCTTCAAAACCGTCCATCTCCGGCATCATCACGTCCATCAGCACCAGATCGATATCATCAACCTCATTCAGTCTCTCAATCGCCTCGTGGCCGTTTCGACCAATGACGACGATTGCACCCTTTTGCTCAAGGGCGCTGGTGAGGGCGAAGATATTGCGTACATCGTCGTCCACCAGCAGCACCTTGCGACCCTCGAAGACCCTGTCGCGGCTGCGGGCGGTCTTGAGCATTGTTTGCCGCTCATGGGACAACCGGGATTCGACTTTGTGCAGAAACAGCGTCACTTCATCCAGCAGACGCTCTGGCGAGCGCGCACCTTTGATGATGATCGAGCGCGAATACTTGCGCAGATCAGCCTCTTCATCGCGGGTCAGATTACGCCCGGTGTAGACAATGACGGGTGGGAATGAACAGATGTCTTCGGTGGACATACGCTTGAGCAGGTCATTGCCCAGCATGTCCGGCAGCTTCAGATCGATGATCATGCAGTCGAAGATGTTGGTGCGCAGCAGGTCCAGCGCCTCCTGAGCCAGGCCGACCGCAGTGATCTCGATGTCATCATCGCCGATCAGCCGGGCAATGCTGTCGCGTTGCACGTCATCGTCTTCTACCAGCAGCACCCGCTGGACCTTCTGGGTCAGCTTGGCTTCCAGGCGTGCGAACACGTCCTTGAGCTCTTTGCGAGTGGTGGGTTTGACCGCGTAGCCAATGGCGCCCATGTGCATGGCGGCTTCGACGCGATCCTCGACCGAAATCACGTGCACCGGGATGTGCCGGGTTTCGGCATGTTCCTTGAGGCGTTGCAGCACCGTCAGCCCGGAGTGATCCGGCAGGCGCATGTCCAGCAGGATCGCATCCGGAATAAACTGCGTGGCGAGGCTGTAGCCCTCGTCGGCACCATGGGCCACGAGGCACTGATAGCCCAGCTCATGGGCCAGATCGAAGAGAATGTGCGCAAAGTTAGGCTCATCTTCCACCACCAGGATACAGCGGGTGGTAAACGGCCCCTTGTCGCGGTCATCGGCAAAACGCGGAATCTCGACTTCGCTCACCGCAGGCAAGGGAGAAACCTTGAACGCTGCGGGTGCAGCGACCACCCAGGCAGCCCGCATGGGCACAGTCGGCACTTCGCCAGGCTCGACATACTGCTCAGGCAGCACCAAGGTAAAAATGCTGCCCTGACCCGGCTCACTGGTGACGCTGATGGAACCACCGAGCAGCGCCGCCAGGTCGCGGGAGATCGACAAGCCCAACCCGGTGCCGCCGTAACGGCGGTTGATAGTCCCGTCTGCCTGGCGGAAGGCTTCGAAGATACTTTCCTGGTGGTCCAAGGCAATGCCAATCCCCGAGTCACGCACGGTAAAGGCAATGCCTTCGCCCGGATGGCGAGAAACGGTCAGGCTGACGTTGCCCCTCTCGGTAAACTTTAACGCGTTGGACAGCAGGTTCTTGAGAATCTGCTCCAGACGCTGACGGTCAGTAAAAATCATCTGGGGCGCGCCGGCCTGCAATTCGATTCCGAATTCCAGGTGTTTTTGCGCAGCCAATGGCTGGAACATCCCGCGCAAGGCCTCCACCAGACGCTCCACATGGGTGTTTTCCGGACGCACTTCCAGCTTGCCGGCCTCGACCTTGGAAATATCGAGAATGTCATTGATCAGGTTCAACAAGTCGTTGCCGGACGAGTAGATCGACTCGGCGAACTTGACCTGTTCAGCGCTGAGGTTTTCTTGTGGGTTTTCAGCCAGCAACCTGGCCAGAATCAACGTGCTGTTCAGCGGTGTACGCAGCTCGTGGGACATGTTGGCCAGGAATTCAGACTTGTATTTGCTTGAGCGCTGCAGCTCTAGCGCACGCTCCTCCAGCTGTACTTGCGCCTCACTCAACTCACCATTTTTGTGGTCCATCGCGTCGCGCTGCTCAGCCAAAGCCAGGGCCTGTTCGGCCAACTGCTCGTTGGTCTGTTCCAGCTCAGCCTGTTGGATCTCCAGATGAGTCTGGGATTGCTTAAGGATCCGCGACTGTTCTTCAAGCTCCTCGTTGGCCGTCTTGAGTTCTTCCTGCTGCACTTGCAGCTCTTCATTGAGTTGTTGCGATTGGGCGAGCACTTCCTGCAAACGCTGACGATAGCGTGCGGCTTCGATGGAGGTGCCGATATTGTCGGCAATCAACTCCAGCAACTCGACATCGCGGTCGGTCAACGCGCGCAGGAAACCCAGTTCAATGACACCGTTGACATGGTCGTCGTTATTGATTGGCACCACCAACACACTGCGCGGCACGCCTTCACCCAATCCAGAGCTGACTTTGAAGTAATCGGCAGGCACATCATCCAGGCGAATCAAACGATCTTGCTGCGCCACCTGGCCGACAATGCCTTCACCGCTAAAAATGGTCTGATCGCGCTCTTCCTGTTCACGGGAGAAACCATACGACGCTATGCGTCGTAGGCCACCGTGTTCTTCACGCACATACATAGCGGCGACGACGGTTCCCAGGTATTGCGCGCAAAACTGCAGAATATTGCGTCCCAGCACATTCAACGTCAGTTGACCCAGTACCTGTTCGGCCAGCTCGGTCTGACCATTGCGCAGCCAGGCTTGTTGCTCAAGACGTCGCGCACTCTTGCGTTGTGACTCGAGGTTGTATTTATAACTATTTGAAATACCTAGTAAATCTCGCCGACCGATGTAGGCCAGCAAGGCGCTTATACCGAATACGAACAGCAGATACAGAGTGATGCTCAGGACCGTGGTACGGCTGACGTCCTCATTACGATTGACCCGTAATTGCTGTTCCGTGGCGATGAACTCGTCATATTCCTTACGCGCCTCGTCTGTCAGTCGCTTGCCCCGTCCCGCTTGAACAACGCCGCGGTAATCACCGTTTTGTCGACGCAGATCAATCATCATCTGCGCATAGTTGTTCCATTCACTTTGCAAGGATTCCAGACGCTTGAGGCGATCGACCTGTTGGGGATTATCGGCCACCAGGTCCTGCAAGCCGCGCAGCTCGGAAATGATCCGCGGCTTGGCCGTTTCATAGGGGTCAAGGAAATGCTCGTCGCCGGTGATCAGAAAACCGCGCATCCCGGTTTCCAGATCGATGGTCAGCTTCACGGCTTCGTTGGCGTTATTGATCACCCGGCCGGTGTGCTCGACCCACTGGATCACCGACAACAAATAGGTGATCAATGAAACAAAAAAGACTGCACTGAGCACCCCCACACCCAACGGCAGACTGACGTTGCGGCTCAGGAGCTTGCGAAAACTCTGCTCATCAACCGAAGACGGAGGGGTCATTTGAAGGCCTTGGTGAGGTGTTAAAAACCACGGAGTTTGCCCCCAAAGTCGGGAGAAAGAACTATTTTTCTGACAGCTTAGTGCGCAATTTCCTATGTCGTACCTGCCCAGGGTCCAACAGACCGGTTATTCTTGAAGGCCGTTGTACAGCTATGCTTTTTTGTACAGCTTCGGGAACTTGTCGGGGTCTGCCATTTACTGATGCTAAAGGTCGGCAGTTTCACCGCCCGGCATCCATGACTTCATATTCTTGAGAGACCCTCATGTCCGCCACCGCCTCCACCATCCTAGTAGTCGAAGACGACGCCATCGTGCGCATGCTGATCGTTGACGTGCTCGAAGAGCTGGAGTTTAAGGTGCTCGAAGCCGATGGCAGCGAGGCGGCCTTGAGTTTTCTTGAAGACAGCGTGCAGACCATCGACCTGTTGATGACCGATGTCGGGCTACCTGGCATGGACGGTAAAGAATTGGCCTCGCGCGCTCGTGATCTTCGACCCGCGTTGCCCATCCTGTTTGCCAGTGGCTACGCCGAAAGCATCGAAGTCCCTGTCGGCATGTCGGTCATCGGCAAGCCCTTCTCTATCGATCAACTGCGGGACAAGGTTCGCGGCATGCTCCCTACCCCTCAGGCATAGGTATCCACACATTTTTTGATGCTTGGCAGGGCTACGGAGCCATATCGGCCGCGAGTATTCGCTTCACCTGTGATTTAATTGCGCCCCTCGCGACCCCCTCCTCCCCCTGCCCGCTTCAAGGAATTCCCGCTCATGAGTCAGACTGTCGCAACCAAAGTCCTGGTCATTGGTTACGTCTGGCCCGAGCCGCGTTCCTCCGCCGCCAGTGGCCACGTGATGCAGATCCTCGAGACTTTTTTGCAGCAAGGCTGGGACGTCACCTTCAGCAGTCCTGCGGGCATTGGCGAGCACAAGGCTGATCTGCTCGCGCTGGGTATTCGTGAATGCCCGATCGAATTGAACAACAGCAGTTTCGACACCTTTGTCGCCGAGCTTGCCCCGAATATCGTGCTGTTCGATCAGTTCATGATGGAAGAGCAATTTGGCTGGCGTGTAGAAAAACAATGCCCTGACGCCCTGCGCGTACTGGAGACATCCGACCTGCAGAGTCTGCGCCATGCTCGTCACCAGCGACTCAAGGAACGTCTCAAAACCAGCGATGACCAGAACGACTTCAGTGCACTGTTTGCCCCTGCCTTACGTGAAGAGTTCGAGCACATGGCCGACACGGATCTGGCCAAACGGGAAATTGCCGCGCTCTACCGCTGCGATCTGAGCTTGATGATCTCCGAAGTCGAAATCGATCTGCTGGTCGAGCAGTTCGAGGTTCCGCGCGCTTTGCTGCATTGGTGCCCGTTAATGCTCGACAACCCGCTACCGGAGTTTTCCCCCTTCGAAGACCGCGCGCACTTTCTGAGTATCGGCAACTTCCGCCATGCGCCGAACTGGGACGCGGTGCTCTGGATGAAAACCACCCTCTGGCCGCTGATCCGTCAGCAACTGCCCGGCGCGCAGTTGCACATCTATGGTGCTTACACACCACCCAAGGCCACCGCTTTACACAACGCGGCGCAAGGCTTCCATGTCATGAACTGGGCCGAAGACGCTTTGCAAGTCATGTCCAGCGCGCGGATCTGTCTCGCTCCGCTGCGCTTCGGTGCCGGGATCAAAGGCAAGATTGTCGATGCCATGCTCTGTGGCACGCCCAATGTCACCACGCCGATTGGCGCTGAAGGAATGAACGGTGACATGCCTTGGCCCGGAGCAATTGCCGAAACCGCAAGTACATTCGCCGATGCCGCAGTGCAGTTGTACAAGGACCAGGCGCTATGGACTCAAGCCCAGGATCGCGGACGTGAACTGTTGGCCGCCCGATACCAGCAACAGGTCCACGGCCCTGCGCTGATCGAGCGCATCACGCTATGCCGGACGAATCTTGCGCAAGCGCGGCGAAACAACTTCACCGGCAGCATGTTGCGTCACCATCACCACAAAAGCACCCAATACATGGCGCAGTGGATTGAGGCGAAAAACCGCAGCAGTTGAAAGCCCTGAGCTGGCGAGGTTCGCTGCAAGGAGGCATTATCGTTTCAGCGATAACAATAAAACGGCCCCAGCATGACCCGAGCAGCCAGAATCACCGACCCTTCCTACGAATTGATGGACGACCACAACGGGTTGTCCATCATCTATCGTCAGCACGGCTTTCCCTGCCCGCTGGTGCGCTGGCATTTCCACAAGGAGTACGAGCTGCACCTGATCGTCGCCAGCTCCGGCAAGGTGTTCATTGGGGACTACATCGGTAACTTCTACCCGGAAACGCTGTTCCTCACCGGTCCCAACTTGCCTCACAACTGGATCAGCCAGATTGCCGAGGACGAAGTGGTGCCCAAGCGCGACATGCTGGTGAATTTCACTGACGAGCTGTTCGAAAGCGGCCATCAAGTGTTCGCCGAGCTCAAGGCCCTCACGCCTTTGCTCGAACGCGCGCAATACGGGATCGAGTTCCGTTGCAAACACACGATCCGCCAGGCGATGACCCTGATGCAGCGCATCGCCGACTCCAAAGGGGTGACCCGACTCGGGCATTTTTTCATTCTGCTGGAACTGCTGGCTGCGACCGACGATTACCAATTGCTCTCGGGCGCGACGACTCCGCAACTGGCCGATGAGCACAATATCGACCGCACCAACCGCGCGGTGGATTACATCTTTGCCCACTACGCCCGCGAATTGCCCCTCGAAGAAGTCGCCGAACATCTGGGCATGAAGCCCACCTATTTCTCCCGGGTGTTCAAGCAAGCCACCGGCCGCTGCTTCATCGAGTTCGTCAATCGCTTGCGTATCAGCAAGTCCTGCGAGCTGTTGGCGGATGGCGACAAAACGGTCACCGATGTGTGTTTCGAGTCGGGCTTCAACAATATTTCCAATTTCAATCGACGTTTTCAGCAGCTCAAGGGCATGACGCCCACTCATTACCGGCGGCTCGCTGTACAGCGGTTGACTGAGCAGAATCTGGGCTGAGCCCTATCAAAATCAAGATCGAAAGATCGCAGCCTGCGGTAGCTCCAGGAGAGCGCGTGCGCGTAAGCCCAGGCCGGCCGGTAGGCCGCCTCGCTTTTGATCTTGATGCACCGCCCCCTCACGCCGAACGAAAGGGGCAAGAGCCCTTGGTTACTTGGGGCTTTTCCAAGTGACCCGCCGTAGGGGCGGAACCCTAAGTGGCCGTTACCGCAGGAATGAATATGTACACCATCAAGAGACTGGTCGGCTGTCAGGCCGCCATCGCGAGCAAGCTCGGCTCCCACAATAGTTTTGGGTATATCCGTAAGAGATAGGTCGGCTGTCAGGCAGCCTTCGCGAGCAAGCCCGCTCCCACATTTGCTGAATCGTTTATGCCGATTTACCCCTGCTTTTCCCTCCAGTGCAAAAAAGTATCGATTCAAGTGTCATGGATGATTTGTCATCGCGCCGTTTGAGGGCTGTAATCAGCCCACATTCTTCCCTACCTACGGAAGACATAAAAACAATAACTGTCCTTCTGCTGCCCGCCGGGCGTAGAAGAGGAGTGCGCGATGAAACCCTCTGTAAAAGCTCTGCTTGCCTGCACCTGCATGACCCTCAGCGGCGTCAGCCTTGGCGCACAAACCCTGACCATTGCCACGGTCAACAACAGCGACATGATCCGCATGCAAAAGCTCTCGAAAACCTTCGAAGCCGAGCACCTGGAAATCAAGCTCAATTGGGTGGTGCTGGAAGAGAACGTCCTGCGCCAACGCCTGACCACCGACATTGCCACCCAGGGCGGCCAGTTCGATGTGCTGACCATTGGCATGTACGAAGCTGCACTCTGGGGCGCCAAGGGTTGGCTGGAGCCGATGAAAGACCTTCCCGCCGCCTACGACCTCAACGATGTATTCCCTTCGGTGCGTGAAGGCCTTTCGGTCAAGGGCACGCTCTACGCCCTGCCGTTCTACGCCGAAAGCTCCATGACCTACTACCGCACCGACCTGTTCAAGGACGCCGGTCTGACAATGCCCGAGCACCCAACCTGGGAGCAGATCGGCGAGTTCGCTACCAAGCTGAACAAGCCCGAGCAGGATCAATACGGTATCTGCCTGCGCGGCAAAGCCGGTTGGGGCGAGAACATCGCACTGATTTCCACCATCGCCAACGCCTATGGCGCGCGTTGGTTCGATGAGAAATGGCAACCGGAATTCAATGGTCCGGAATGGAAGAACGCGCTGAACTTCTACGTCGACACCCTGAAGAAATCCGGCCCGCCGGGTGCGTCCAGCAATGGTTTCAACGAAAACCTCGCGCTGTTCAACAGCGGCAAGTGCGCCATCTGGGTCGATGCCACGGTGGCCGGTTCCTTCGTCACCGACAAGAGCCAAAGCAAGGTCAGTGAG
Source organism: Pseudomonas sp. H11T01 (assembly GCF_048515765.1). Classification (NCBI taxonomy): domain Bacteria; kingdom Pseudomonadati; phylum Pseudomonadota; class Gammaproteobacteria; order Pseudomonadales; family Pseudomonadaceae; genus Pseudomonas; species Pseudomonas sp. H11T01. The sequence continues at coordinate 348,285 of NZ_JBLYED010000003.1, forward strand.
CATGCTGGTTTCGCTTTCGCCCCCCATCAAGCGAGCGACAAGAGTTCGGCCTGGCTCTACTCCTGGTCGCTGGCCATTCCGGCCAGTTCCAAATCCAAGGACGCGGCAAAAACCTTCACCAGTTGGGCGACCTCCAAGGAATACGGCGCACTGGTCGCCGAGAAAGACGGTATCGCCAATGTACCGCCAGGCACTCGCGCTTCGACCTACAGCGAGGCCTATATGAGCGCCGCGCCGTTCGCCAAGGTGACGCTGGAATCACTGAAAGCCGCCGACCCGAGCAAGCCGACCCTCAAGCCTGTGCCTTACATCGGCATCCAGTTGGTGACCATTCCCGAGTTCCAGGCGATTGGCACTCAGGTCGGCAAGCTGTTCTCTGCCGCGCTGACCGGCCAGAGCACCGTCGACCAGGCACTGGCCGCCGCCCAGCAAACCACCGAACGTGAGATGAAGCGCGCCGGTTATCCGAAATAACCGTGGGAACTACTGTGGAATTACCTGTGGGAGCGGGCTTGCCCGCGAAGAACGATGACGCGGTGCGCCTGACGAATCTGCGTCGCTCCATTCGCGGGCAAGCCCGCTCCCACAGGTTCCGCGCCCTCCCGGATATGCACCTGCACTTTTATCGGTCCTGATTGCCATGAATACTTCAACGCTCAAAGCACATATGGAAATTCCCCAGCCGGTTCGCAAAAGCCGTCTGACCAATCCCGGCTGGTTTCTGGTCAGCCCCTCGGTCGCTCTGTTGTTGCTCTGGATGATCGTGCCGCTGGGCATGACCCTGTACTTTTCGCTGATCCGCTACAGCTTGCTCTACCCCGGTGAAAACCAGTTCGTGGGGCTGGACAACTTCACCTACTTCCTGAGCGACTCGGGCTTCCTGCCCGGCGCCACCAACACCCTGTTGCTGGTGGGAAGCGTGCTGCTGATCAGTGTGGTGCTCGGCGTGTTGATCAGCGCCCTGCTGGAGGCCAGTGAGTTCCTCGGTCGCGGCATCGTCCGGGTCATGCTGATCTCGCCATTCTTCATCATGCCGACCGTGGGGGCGCTGATCTGGAAAAACCTGATCTTTCACCCGGTCTCGGGGATTCTCGCCGCGGTGTGGAAGCTGTTCGGCGCCCAGCCGGTGGACTGGCTGGCCCATTACCCGCTGCTGTCGATCATCATCATTGTGTCGTGGCAATGGCTGCCCTTCGCGATCCTGATCCTGATGACCGCCATGCAGTCCCTGGACCAGGAACAGAAAGAAGCCGCGCGCCTGGACGGTGCCGGCCCGATCGCGATCTTCTGGCACCTGACTTTGCCGCACCTGGCCCGCCCGATTGCCGTGGTGGTGATGATCGAGACGATCTTCCTGCTCTCGGTGTTCGCCGAAATCTTCACCACCACCAACGGTGGCCCCGGCTTCGCCTCGACCAACCTCGCCTACCTGATCTACAACCAGGCGCTGGTGCAATTCGATGTTGGCATGGCTTCGGCTGGCGGCTTGATTGCGGTGGTAATCGCCAATATCGCGGCGATTGTCCTGGTCCGGATGATCGGCAAAAACCTGACAGACAAAGCCTGAGGCCTGCGCCATGACCCTTCAACAATCCCGTCGTCTGCAAAGCCTGCTGCTCGGCACCCTGGCCTGGGCCATCGCCATCCTGATTTTCTTCCCGATCTTCTGGATGGTGCTGACCAGTTTCAAAACCGAAATCGATGCCTTCGCGACCCCACCACAGTTCATCTTCACTCCGACACTGGAGAACTACCTGCACATCGAAGAGCGCAGTGGATACATAAGCTTCGCCTGGAACTCGGTGGTGATCTCCTTCAGCGCCACCGCCTTGTGCCTGTTGATCGCGGTGCCGGCGGCCTATTCCATGGCGTTCTATGAAACCAAACGCACCAAAGGCACGTTGCTGTGGATGCTCTCCACCAAGATGCTGCCACCGGTGGGCGTGCTGATGCCGATCTACCTGCTGGCCAAGAGTTTCGGCCTGCTGGATACGCGGATCGCGCTGATCGTGATCTACACCCTGATCAACCTGCCGATCGTGGTCTGGATGATTTACACCTACTTCAAAGACATCCCCAAGGACATCCTCGAAGCCGCCCGCCTCGATGGTGCAACGCTGTGGCAGGAAATGGTCCGGGTGTTGCTGCCGATCGCCAAGGGAGGTCTGGCGTCCACCGTACTGTTGTCGCTGATCCTGTGCTGGAACGAGGCCTTCTGGTCGTTGAACCTGACCTCCTCTCACGCCGCGCCGCTGACTGCCTTGATCGCCTCCTATTCAAGCCCCGAAGGCTTGTTCTGGGCCAAGCTCTCGGCCGTTTCCACACTGGCCTGCGCGCCGATTTTGATCTTCGGCTGGATCAGCCAGAAACAGCTGGTGCGCGGCCTGTCCTTCGGCGCGGTGAAATAGCATTCCACGATCAATGTAGGAGCTGGCGCAGCCTGCGATCTTTTGATCTTCAAGGCAGCGCACGCTCAACCTGAACAATTAAAAATGGAGGCCCATCATGGCCAACCTGAAAATCAAGAATCTGCAAAAAGGTTTCGAAGGCTTTTCCATCATCAAGGGCATCGACCTGGAAGTGAACGACCGCGAGTTCGTGGTCTTCGTCGGCCCGTCCGGCTGCGGTAAATCCACACTACTGCGGCTGATCGCAGGTCTGGAGGAAGTCAGCGGTGGGACCATCGAGCTCGATGGCCGCGACATTACCGAAGTGAGCCCGGCCAAACGCGACCTGGCCATGGTGTTTCAGACCTACGCCTTGTACCCGCACATGAGCGTGCGCAAAAACATGTCCTTCGCCCTCGACCTGGCCGGTGTGCCCAAGGCCGAAGTCGATAAAAAGGTCGGTGACGCTGCACGGATTCTCGAACTGGAACCAATGCTCGAGCGCAAACCGAAACAGCTGTCCGGCGGTCAGCGCCAGCGTGTGGCCATCGGCCGGGCGATTGTGCGTAATCCAAAAATCTTCCTGTTCGATGAACCGCTGTCCAACCTCGACGCCGCCCTGCGGGTGCAAATGCGTCTGGAGCTATCGCGGCTGCACAAGGAACTGCAAGCGACAATGATCTACGTGACCCACGACCAGGTCGAAGCCATGACTCTGGCCGACAAAGTGGTGGTACTCAATGCCGGACGCGTCGAGCAGGTCGGCTCGCCGCTGGAGCTCTATCACCAGCCTGCCAACCTGTTTGTAGCCGGCTTCCTCGGCACTCCAAAAATGGGCTTTCTCAAAGGCAAAGTCAGCCGAATCGAGGCTCAGGGCTGTGAAGTCGAACTGGACGCCGGCACCCGCATCCGCCTGCCGCTCAGTGGCCGGAGCTTGAGCGTCGGCAGCCCGATCACCCTGGGGATTCGCCCGGAACACCTGAACCTGGCGCAACCGGGCGACTGCACCTTGCAGGTCACAGCCGATGTCAGCGAGCGCCTGGGCAGCGACACGTTCTGCCACGTGGTGACCGCTTCTGGCGAAGCCCTGACCATGCGCATTCGCGGTGACCTGGCCAGCCGTTATGGCGAGAAGCTGAGCCTGCACCTGGACGCTGAACACTGCCATTTATTCGATGCCGACGGTGTGGCGGTGACCCGACCGCTGCGCGCCGCCGCCTGATCGCCGAGAGCTCAACATGAAACTGAACAAACAGAACCTTAGCCGTCTGGCACCTGAAGTGGCCGTACCCGCCTATGCCGTGGCGGACACCCGGCAAGGCATCGCGCATATCGGAGTCGGTGGTTTTCACCGCGCCCATCAGGCGTATTACACCGACGCTTTGATGAACGTGGGCGTTGACCTGGACTGGAGCATCTGCGGCGTCGGCCTGCGTCCCGAGGATCGCCGCGCCCGGGATGACCTGGCCGGCCAGGACTACCTCTTTACCCTGTATGAACTGGGCGACACTGACGACACCCAAGTACGGGTGATTGGCGCCATCAGCGACATGCTGCTGGCCGAAGACGGCGCCGATGCGCTGATCGACAAGCTCGCCAGCCCGCAGATTCGCATCGTCTCGCTGACCATCACCGAAGGCGGTTACTGCATCGATGACAGCAACGGCGAATTCATGGCGCACTTGCCGCAAATCCAGCATGACCTGGCCCATCCGGGCAGCCCGAAAACCGTGTTCGGTTTTCTCTGTGCCGCCCTGGCCAAACGCCGCGCCGCCGGCACTCCGGCGTTCACCCTGATGTCCTGCGATAACCTGCCGCACAACGGCACGGTGGCCCGCAAGGCGCTGCTGGCCTTTGCCGCCCTGCGCGATGCCGACCTGCACGACTGGATCGGCGCCCACGTCAGCTTCCCCAACGCCATGGTCGACCGCATCACGCCAATGACCAGCGCCGCCCATCGGCTGCAACTGCACGACGAACACGGCATCGACGATGCCTGGCCGGTGGTCTGTGAGCCCTTTGTGCAATGGGTGCTGGAAGACAAATTCGTTAACGGTCGTCCGGCCTGGGAAAAGGTCGGCGTGCAGTTCACCGATGACGTCACGCCCTACGAAGAAATGAAGATCAAACTGCTCAACGGCAGCCATCTGGCTCTGACCTATCTAGGGTTTCTCAAGGGTTATCGCTTCGTTCACGAGACCATGAACGACCCGTTGTTCGTGAGTTACATGCGCGCCTATATGGACCTCGACGTCACCCCGCAACTGGCGCCGGTCCCGGGAATCGATCTGGCGCGCTACAAGGACACGCTGGTGGAGCGTTTCTCCAACCAGGCGATTGCCGATCAACTGGAACGGGTGTGCTCTGACGGCTCGTCGAAGTTTCCCAAGTTCACCGTGCCGACCATCAATCGGCTGATCGCCGATGGTCAGGAAACAGAGCGGGCAGCCTTGGTGGTCGCCGCGTGGGCCCTGTATCTGAAAGGCGTCGATGAGAATGGCGAGCGCTACAGCATTCCCGATCCGCGGGCTGAGTTCTGTCAGGCATTGGTGGCGGATGATGTGCTGATCACTCAGCGGTTGCTCGCGGTTGAGGAGATTTTTGGTACGGCGATTCCTGAGTCGCCCGAGTTCGTTGCGGCGTTTGAGTGGTGCTTGAACAGCTTGCGCGAGGATGGGGTGACGAGGACGCTGGAGAAGCTACTCGCAAACTGATCGTTCCCACGCTCTGCGTGGGAATGCAGCCCGTGACGCTCCGCGTCACACCAAGAGCGGACGCAGAGCGTCCAGTGAGGCATTCCCACGCGGAGCGTGGGAACGATCAATCTCAGCAGGTCTTTGCATGGCAAACCAAACACTATTCCTCGGCATCGACTGCGGCACCCAAGGCACCAAAGCCATTGTCCTCGACTCGGTCAGCGGCAAGGTCCTGGGCCAGGGCGCCGCCGTCCACAGCATGATCAGCGGCGCCAATGGCCGTCGCGAGCAAGACACTGACCAGTGGCTTGGTGCCTTGATGCTCTCGACGCGCAGGGCATTGCAGGACGCCAATGTCAGTGGTCAGGACATCCTTGGTATCGGTGTCTCCAGCCAGCAGCATGGCTTGGTCCTGCTCGGGGACGAAGGCCAGGTGCTGCGCCCGGCCAAGCTCTGGTGCGACACCGAGTCCACCCCGGAAAACGACCGACTGCTGGCTCATCTGGGCGGCGAACGCGGTTCGCTGGAGCGTCTCGGTGTGGTCATCGCGCCGGGGTATACCGTGTCGAAACTGCTCTGGACCAAAGAGCAGCATCCTGAGGTTTTTGCTGAAATAGCGACGATATTGCTGCCCCACGACTACCTCAATTACTGGCTGACCGGCCGCCGTTGCACCGAGTACGGTGATGCCTCGGGCACCGGCTATTTCAATGTGCGCAGCCGTGAATGGGATGTTTCATTGCTCAACCATATCGACCCTGGCGGTCGCTTGGTGGCCGCCTTGCCACAACTGATCGAAGCCCGTACACCTGCAGGCACTTTGCTGCCTGAAATCGCGGTGCTGCTGGATCTCAATCCCAACGCGCTGGTCTCCAGTGGCGGCGGCGACAACATGATGGGCGCCATCGGTACCGGCAACATCCAGCCCGGCGCGATCACCATGAGCCTCGGTTCCTCCGGCACCGTGTATGCCTATGATGAACAGCCGCACGTCAGCCCGGATGCGTCGGTGGCGACCTTCTGCTCATCCAGCGGCGGTTGGCTGCCGCTGATCTGCACCATGAACCTGACCAACGCCACAGGAGTGATTCGTGAGCTGTTGGAGCTGGACATTGAACGCTTCAATGCCTTAGTCGCCGAGGCCCCCATCGGTGCCGAAGGCGTGTGCATGCTGCCGTTCCTCAACGGCGAGCGAGTTCCCGCCCTGCCCCATGCCACCGGCAGCCTGTTGGGCTTGACCATGACCAATCTGACCCAGGCCAACCTGTGTCGTGCAGTGGTCGAAGGCACCACCTTCGGTTTGCGCTATGGCCTGGACCTTCTGCGCAATAACGGCTTGCAGAGCCGCAGCATTCGACTGATTGGCGGCGGCTCAAAAAGTCCAATGTGGCGACAGATGGTCGCCGATGTCATGAACACCCCTGTGGTCTGCACCGAACAAAGCGAGGCCGCGGCTCTGGGTGCGGCGATTCAGGCTGCCTGGTGCGAATCCGGGGTCACCGGAACAGGGCAAAGCCTGCTTGAACTGTGCGAGCGTTGTGTCAGCCTCGATCCGGCCAGCGAAACCTTGCCCGTTGCGGCCAGCGTGGCAGCCTATCAACAGGTTTATGAACGCTATCAACAACATGTAGCGACCCTTTAAAGAGCGAATGACTATGTATTTGGTGTGTGGCGAAGCGCTGTTCGATTTCTTCAGCGAAAACGAGGCCAGCGGTCAGGCCTCAAAAGTGAATTTCAAAGCAATTGCCGGCGGCTCGCCGTTCAATGTGGCCGTGGGTTTACGGCGTTTGGGCATCGACGTGGCACTGTTCGCCGGTCTGTCCACCGACTACCTGGGCCGGCGTCTGCTGCAGGTGCTGCGGGATGAAGGCGTGCGCCCGGATTACCTGCTGGACTTCGATGCACCGACCACCCTGGCGATGGTCGCCGTCGGCGCCAACGGTTCACCGCACTACAGCTTCCGCGGTGAAGGCTGTGCCGATCGCCAATTGCTGCCAGCGCATTTGCCTGAACTGGGCGATGACGTGCGCGGGTTGCATATCGGTTCGTTCTCGCTGGTGGTGCAGCCGATTGCCGACACCCTGCTCGCCCTGGTACGCCGGGAAAGCGGCAAACGCCTGATCAGCCTGGACCCTAACGTGCGGCTCAATCCTGAGCCGAATATCGAACGCTGGCGCGAACGCATCAGCACCTTGGTCGAGCATGCTGACCTGATCAAGGTCAGCGATGAAGACCTGAACCTGCTCTACCCCGAGCGCGATCCGCAGAGCGTAATCGAAGGCTGGCTGGAGCACCGTTGCCAGCTGGTATTCCTCACCCGTGGCGGCCAGGGTGCAACGGTATTCAGCCGCCGCCATGGCAGCTGGTCGGTGCCGGCCTGCTCCGTGGTGATGGCCGACACCGTGGGTGCCGGCGACACCTTCCAGGCGGCATTGATCGCCTGGCTGACCGAACAGCAGCTTGATTCAGTAGATGCCCTGCAACGTCTGACCCGCGAACAGATCAACGCCATGCTCACCTTCGCCGTCAGCGCCGCCGCCCTGACCTGCAGCAAAACCGGACCGGATTTGCCGTATCGGCATCAGCTCGACTGAGATCAGGCCAGGATCTGTGTCGCTTGTTCGACCGTCATCGCGAGCAAGCTCGCTCCCACATTATTAGACCTCTGGTGAACACATTATTTGTGGTCGCCGCAGATCAAATGTGGGAGCGAGCTTGCTCGCGATGAGGCCAGAACAGACAACACAGATCCTGGCCCGAACCTCATTGGCCGATAACCATTGCACCTCAGAAAAGCTGTTAGCTCCCTACTTAATAATCGGTTAATCCTGCGGTCCAAAAGTAGACAGGACCGCGTTGGCGCAGAAGATTTCTGACGCTCTGCGCGGAAGGTCCGACGCTGTTTTTAGCATCGGGCTGACGATTCAGAGCACATCGGAGAATTCTCATGAACAGTCGTATGTTGCTGGTTGCAGGTGTCCTCGGCCTTTCTGCGTTTGCCGGTGCAGTGCAGGCCGATACCACCACCGTCCAACCTGTGCCTTATCACTACGGGATGCCATTGCATGTGGCCAAGGTGGTTTCCATGACTGAGCCGTCAACGATGGAGTGCAAGGTCATCACTGCGGATATGAAGTTCATCGATACGGCAGGCAAGCTTGAGGAAATCACTTACAGCAAGCTGTCGGATGCGTGCAGTTATCAGAACTGAGTGGCACAACCCAATGCTGGCAGCTCAAGGTCATTGCTGCCAGTGATGTGGCCGTCCAGCGATGTTCCTGGCCGTTGTCAGGCGGTATGCTTGTGCGCTTGATTCTTACTGCCGCAGGGATCCGCCATGCAGTTCACCTTTCGCTCGCTCGCCACTTTCACCGCTGCGCTGTGTTTCGTTTTGGCAATTGTCTGGGGCTTTTTTCCGGACGTACTGCTGTCGATCTGGGGCATCGAGTACTCCGGCGCGACCGGCTTGGTGTCCAGGCGCTCTGCTGTATTGTTTCTGGCGTTTAGCGTGGTTTTTTATCGGGCACGGCGGGCGCCACCTTCAAGTACTCGCAGGGCCGTGAGCACCGGTATGGTGGTGGCCTGTTTCGGCTTGGCGGCGTTAGGTCTTGGCGAATGGCTCAATGGTCATGCCGGGCCTGGGATCTTGCTGGCGGTAATAGTTGAAATCGCGCTTGGCCTGGGTTTTATCCAGACCAAGCGCATCGCTATCGAACTCGCAGAAACCACTGGCTAATGCGGTTTCGCCCCTGAGCCGACGAAAGGTTGGCTACCAGGATGGTGTTCAAGGTCGTAACGCAATTCTGCGATCAGATCGCCAATCTCGCGGCAGCCATTGAGGCGCTCCGCTTTTATGCCTGTGACTACCAATTCCACGCGGTCGGTTTCGTGGTCGCCATAGACCTTCACCGTCATTGATAAATCAGGGGATAAAGTGCATTGGCAACGTTTAGGCAGAAAACTGCTTTCAATCATTCTTCGTAGTTCCAAGGCAGAAAGAAACATTGTGACCCTCTCCTTTATATGAAACTGCCAATCAGTTTTAGTCAGTACCATGTGTATTTGGGAGCCCCCTGGCCTGGGTCGCTTCCTGCATTACCCCACCGACCCTGGAGAGCAATGCCAACTCCTAGACTAGGCCGCTTTTCCGATCCCTGTAAGCTCTTTTTTCATCTGTGATTTAAAAGCCTCCATCTGTGCGCCGAGCTCCTCCAGTTTGGCCTTGCCGAGGAGTTTTCTCGCCTGAGGAAACATCTCGGTTTCCTCTTCTTCTATATGGTGCTCCAACAGTTCCTTGACCACCTTCACCCGTCCGGAAAACTCCGGGGTGCCTGGGTCAGTCGCTTTCAAATCGGGTAGCACCAGCGAATCGACAGTGCGATGCTCTTCCTTGGCTTCGTGATACATCACAACCTGCTCCTTGTCGCCTGCCGCCTTGAAGGCTGGATAGAGGATTTCTTCTTCAAGCCGGGTGTGAATGGTGATCTCCATTTCCAGCTTGGCGATCAGCTCGGTGCGTTTTTTCAGAGCCCGCTCAGTGCTTTCACTGAGTTGGCCAAGGATGTCTTTAACGCGCACATGATCTTGTTCAAGCAAGTCAATTGCATTCATTTGGATGTCCTCTGCGCTGAGTGTTCACGGTTATAACGTTTGAATGACTTATACGTGCAACTCGGGTCTCCCCTTAAGTAACCAACCCGCATTAACCATGCCTAAAAAAACCCGAACACACTTATTAATAAATCAATGACTTAGCGCAGATAACATCAACTGGCCTCATGCAAAATGCAAGAACCCAAACTTCGCCACACTGCAATTTGCCAATACAACGTGTCCGCCATTGTGTTGAACGTGCTGAATGACGCTCACGCCGACGCGCCGTTCAGCGCGGCGCGTTCGGCAACATGACGCAGACTGTCAAAGTTGATATTAGCCCCCGAGTCGATCGCCACCAGGGTCTGGCCGCGGATGCCGGTTTGCGCCACGTATTTCTTGATTCCCGCCACGGCCAGGGCGCCGGAAGGTTCGGTGATCGAGCGGGTATCATCGTAGATATCCTTGATCGCCCCGCAGAGTTCGTCATCGCTGACGGTGAGCACCTCATCCACGTGTAGCCGGCAGATCTCGAAGCCATAAGCACCGATCTGCGCGACTGCCACTCCATCGGCGAAGGTGCCGACCTGAGGCAGCACAACCCGCGTCCCGGCTCGCAGGGCAGCTTGCAGGCAATTGGAATGCTCCGACTCGACGCCGATGATCTTAATGTGCGGCCGCAGGTATTTGACGTAAGCCGCGATGCCGGCAATCAAACCGCCGCCGCCCACCGGGACGAAGATCGCGTCCAGCGGTCCCGGATGTTGACGGAGAATCTCCATGGCCACCGTCCCCTGACCGGCGATCACGTCGGGGTCATCGAAGGGTGAGACAAAGGTGCAGCCCGTTTCTTCGGCCAGACGCAATACATGGGCCAAGGCGAACGGAAAACTCTCGCCATGCAACAACGCTTGGGCGCCGCGGGTGCGAACACCGAGAATTTTCAGCTCCGGGGTTGAGCACGGCATCACGATGGTCGCCTTGATCCCCAGCTCCCGAGCCGCCAGCGCCACGCCTTGCGCGTGATTGCCCGCCGAGGCCGTGATCACCCCCAAAGCCCTTTGCGCATCGCTTAACTGCACCAGCTTGTTGTAGGCGCCGCGGATCTTGAAGGAAAAGGTCGGCTGCAAATCTTCGCGCTTGAGCAAGATCTGATTGCCCAATGACTCCGACAGCGCCGGAGCCGGCTGCAAAGGCGTTCGCACCGCAAGGTCGTAGACCGGAGCGGCAAGGATCTTTTTCACGTAGTGCTCAAGCAAAGGCTGGTCGGCGTGGCGGCCTGGGGGATTGCTCATTGACGTCTCCTGGCGTTATTCGAGGCCCCGGAGACAGATAGAGAAAACCCGCCTCTAGGGCGGGTTGGGTGCAGCCGTCAGCTAACCCGCCAAATAAGGAATGGCGGTAATAATGCTTGGCTGGAAATGCAATACGGTTGAAGTCATGGCTCGAAATTAGCCGGGCGCTGATGGCAAGTCAATGGCCAATTGGGTTGAGCGTCTGAGCGGATCCTGTCATCTTCGAATCCGGTTCATCTACCCAAGGAAGGAAAACATGAAAGCTGTGGCACTCCCTTTGATCGCCCTCATCGCCTTCGCCGGCTACACCGTCTCGGTGATGTTGCAGGCCGAGCAGTCGTTGATTGATTTCGGCATCAGCCTGATGTCCCGCCCGGATACTGCGCAAGTGGTTATCGACCTGTATCTGCTGGCCGTCCTGGCCTGTGTCTGGATGTACAAGGATGCGCGCAGTCGCGGTCAGTCGGCGCTTTCGGTGCTTCCCTACCTGCTGATCACCGCGATTTTCGTGTCTGTTGGGCCATTGCTGTACCTGGTGGTGCGCGGTCTTCGCAGGCGAGCTCCAATACTCGCCAGTTAACACAGATCTATAGTCCGCCGATTACTTGTGGCGAGGGAGCTTGATCCCTCGCCACAGGTTCTGCGCTCGATGCCTCTTATTCTGGTCACTCCAACCCAATCCTATACAGCGCCCCATCATCCTCATCGGTCAGCACATACAGATAGCCATCCGGCCCCTGTCTTACATCCCGGATCCGTGCTTTCAGCTCACCGAGCAGACGCTCTTCGTGCACGACCTTGTCGCCTTCCAATTGCAGGCGAATCAGCTCCTGGGATGCCAGGGCGCCAATAAACAGGTTGTGCTGCCAGACTTTGAAGCGGTCGGCATCGTAGAACGCCATACCGCTGATGGCCGGGGATTTTTCCCAGACATGGTGGGGTGCCACGGTGCCTTCGACAGTTTTGCCTTTGGCTTCCGGTATCGGCTCGCCTGAATAATTGATGCCATAGGTCGCCAGAGGCCAGCCGTAGTTTTTGCCGCGTTCGATGATGTTAACTTCATCACCGCCCTTGGGGCCGTGTTCGTTTTCCCAGAGTATGCCGCTCCAGGGGTTCAGCGCCGCGCCCTGCGGATTGCGATGGCCGTAAGACCAAATCTCCGGGCGCACGCCTTGCTGGCCGACAAAGGGGTTGTCGTCCGGCACTTTGCCGTCCGGGTAAATCCGCACAATTTTGCCCTGGAGTTTGTCGAGGTCCTGAGCCGTTATTCGGTCGTTGTTTTCGCCCAGGGTAATGAACAAATAGCCGTGGCGGTCGAACACCAGCCGCGAGCCGAAGTGATAGCCGGTGGAACGCTTGGGCTCCTGACGGAAGATCACCTTGAAATCTTTCAACTGGGTCAAGTCTTCGGACAGTCGTCCGCGACCGACCGCAGTTCCCGCCGTGCCATCCTCACCGCCGCCTTCGGCATACGAGAGATAGACCATGCGATCTGCATTGAAGTCCGGCGACAGCACTATATCCAGCAGACCACCCTGCCCTTGGGCCCAGACCTTCGGCACGCCGGTCAGCGGGGCGGACAGTTTGCCTTCAGGGCTGACAAGGCGCAGGTTACCCGGCCTTTCGGTCACCAAAATGCCTTTTTTGTCCGGCAGGAACGCCAGCGCCCATGGATGCTCAAGACCTTTGGTGATCCGGGTTGCACTGAGGGTGCCCTGCTCGCTCGGGAACTGTTGGTTTTGAGCCGCAAAGACCGGTACTGCGCCTGTCACAAGGACGCCGGCACAGCATATTGCCAGGAGAGTTTTACCCAACATGCACGATTCCTTTTGTCGAGAAAATGACCGGCAATGGCTTAGGTCATCACCGTTCAACGGTTGCTTTCGTCCGAATCTCTTGGGGGAGACTTTGGCTGGAGAGACGGCTGGGTGGAGGGTTTGACCGAACCCGGCGCAGGACCGCTGCGCGGATAGCCGTTACCGATACCGCCATTGTCCAGGGTCGGTGGGCGCGGCACGGGCACGGAATTTGGTGATCGAACCGTCGGGGCGCTGGGCCGAGTGCCTTGCATGCTGTTGGGATTGGCCCGGCGGATCGGACTGTTATAAGGATTGTCGCTGCTGCCCGGCAGATTCTGGGCAAGGAACATCGGTTGGCGCACGGCATCCTGTGCCGTGATTGCTTCAGACCGGGCCTGGGCCAGGTTGCTCAGCAAACCACTCAACGCCAGCACTGTGAAGCTGAGCACGAGCCTGTTCATGGGATCCCTCTTTTATACGTACAAAGACGTTATGCGTTCAAAGACATCACCTTCGATAACACGCTACGCGCAGGGTTCGGATTTGTTAACAAGATAGTCCCGCGGAACATGTAACACGAGTTATCCGGACCGCTGATCCGCCGAAAAACCCTTGGCTGCAACCGACTGAAACTTTGCTGCGGGCCACAGGTCACCTGAACATTAGAGGCTTGCGGGACTACGGCGATGGCACGGGCAATCTGGAAAGGCGCAATCAGTTTCGGGCTGGTGCATATCCCGGTGGCGCTGGTCTCGGCCACCTCCTCCCACGGGGTCGATTTTTCCTGGCTGGATTCACGCAGCATGGACCCGGTGGGCTACAAGCGGGTCAATAAGGTCACAGGCAAAGAGGTCACCAGTGAGCACATCGTCAAAGGTGTGGAGTACGAAAAAGGCCGCTACGTGGTGCTCAGCGAAGAGGAAATCCGCTCAGCGCATCCCAAATCGACCCAGACCATCGACATCTTTGCCTTTGTCGACAGCGAGCAAATCCCGCTGCAACACATCGATACTCCGTACTTCCTGGCACCCGACAAGCGCGGTGGCAAAGTCTATGCCCTGCTTCGCGAAACACTGACTAAAACTAACAAAGTCGCGCTAGCCCAAGTGGTGCTGCATACCCGCCAGCATCTGGCGGCGTTGATGCCGCTCGAATCGGCCCTGGTGCTGGTGATGCTGCGTTGGCCGGCCGAAGTGCGCAGTCTCGACGAACTGGCGCTGGGCAGCGAGGTGACCAAGCCCGACCTGGCCAAGGGTGAGCTGGATATGGCCAAACGCCTGGTGGAGGATATGAGTGCCGATTGGCAGCCGGATGAATACCGCGACAGCTTCGAGGACAAGATCATGCAACTGGTCGACCAAAAAGCCCGCGAAGGCAAGATCGAAACCGTCGAAGCCGATAGCGGTGAAGAGGAGCGCAGAACGGCCGATGTGATCGACCTGACCGAGCTGCTCAAACGCAGCCTTGCGGGTAGAACGCCGAGCAAGTCCACCGCCAAGTCAGGCAAGCCTGCCAGCAAAACCGCCCCGGCTAAAAAAGCCACGAAGACCTCGCGCGGCTGACCATCCCGTGGGCCTGCACAAGGGAATCCGTCATGGCCAAACCTGTGAGTGAGTACAGCCGCAAGCGCAACTTCGACATCACCTCCGAGCCCTCGGACGCACTCCCTTCTGCCAAGGGCAGGAAGGCTACCTCGGCCTTGCGTTTTGTCATCCAGAAACACGATGCACGCAACCTGCACTACGATTTTCGCCTGGAATTGGCCGGCACCCTAAAAAGCTGGGCGGTGCCCAAAGGCCCAAGCCTGGACCCGACACAAAAGCGTCTGGCGGTACACGTCGAAGACCATCCACTGAGCTATGGCAGTTTTGAGGGCACGATTCCCGCCGGACAGTATGGCGCGGGCGACGTGATCGTCTGGGACCACGGTGTCTGGCAACCCCACGGCGACCCCGAGGCGACCTATAAGGCCGGCAAACTGAAGTTCACCCTGATTGGCGAAAAGCTCGCGGGCGACTGGGCCCTGGTCCGCACCCACCTCAAAGGCAGCGGCGACAAGGAGCAGTGGCTGTTGATCAAAGAACACGATAAGCAGGCACGACCCATCAGCGAATACGACATCGTCCAGGCGCAGCCCAAAAGCGTCCTGAGCGATGCCACAGTGGGTGATAAAAGACCCAAGGCGGCTGCAAAGCCAGATGAATCTCCCAGCGTCAAACTCGTGAAAAAGAAAACCGCCACCCTTCCCAAAAGCCTGGCACCACAACTGGCAACACTGGTGGACCAAGCCCCTGCCGGCGACTGGAACTATGAAGTCAAATTCGACGGCTACCGTATCCTCGCGCGCATCGCCGACGGTGAGGTACACCTGTTTACCCGCAACGGCCACGACTGGACCGAAAAGCTACCGTTGCAAGCCAAGGCACTGGCCGCGCTGAAGCTTGAGGACAGCTGGCTCGATGGCGAAGTGGTGGTACTCAATGATCAAGGCTTGCCGGACTTTCAGGCGCTGCAAAACGCGTTCGAAATCGGGCGCAGCCTCGACATCGTCTATTACTTGTTCGATGCACCGTTTCTTGAAGGCGTGGACCAACGCGACGCTCCTGTAGAGGAGCGTCGGGCAGCCTTGAAAAAGGCGATGGAGCGTAAATTCAGCACGCTGTTGCGTTTCTCCGAGGCATTCCCGGCTCATCATCGCGACATCCTCGAAAGTGCCTGCGCGCTGTCGCTGGAAGGTGTGATCGGCAAGCGTGCCGGCAGCCCATACGTGTCACGGCGCAGTGACGACTGGATCAAGCTCAAATGCCGGCTGCGCCAGGAATTTGTGGTGGTGGGCTACACCCGTCCGCAAGGTTCGCGCAGTGGCTTTGGCGCACTGCTGCTGGCGGTCAATGACGACTCAGGACTGGTGTATGCCGGCCGGGTCGGCACCGGGTTCGACGACGCGGCTTTGAAACAGCTTCATGAGCAAATGCAAGCACTTGAACGCGACTCCTCACCTTTGGTCAAAACACTGACATCCGCTCAAGCTCGCGGGGTTCACTGGATCAAGCCGCAGTTGGTTTGCGAAGTCGAATTCGCGCAGTGGACCCGCGAAGGCGTAGTTCGCCAGGCCTCATTTATCGCCATGCGCACTGACAAGCCAGCGAAGGACATTATTCACGAACAGCCGCAATCGGTTCACTCGACAAAATCCAAAGCCGAAAAGGCTGCCCCATCCAGCAGCCGAAAATCCACCGCGACGATTGCCGGGGTCAAGATCACTCATCCGGACCGGGTGATCGACCCGCAAAGTGGCACGCAAAAACTGCAACTGGCAGAGTTCTACAGCACCATCAGCGACTGGATACTGCCGCATCTGTGCGATCGGCCGGTCTCCCTGCTCAGAGCACCGGAAGGCGTCAGTGGCGAGCAGTTTTTCCAGAAACATGCCGAGCGGCTGGCGATCCCCAATATCAAACATCTCGACCCCAAGCTGGACCCTGGGCACGCGCGCCTGATGGAAATCGACAGCGCCCAGGCGTTGATCGGCGCCGCGCAGATGGGCGCCATCGAACTGCATACCTGGGGCGCTACCAGCGACCGGATTGAAACCCCTGACTTCTTTGTGCTCGACCTGGACCCCGACCCAGTGCTGCCCTGGAAAAGCATGGTCGAAGCGACCCAACTGACCCTTTCGGTACTGGACGAACTGGGCCTGGAAGCGTTTCTCAAAACCAGCGGTGGCAAAGGCATGCACGTGATTGTGCCGTTAGCCCGCAAAGACGACTGGGATACGGTCAAGGCGTTCGCCAAAGCCATCGCGCAGTTCTTGACGCAGCAACTGCCAGAACGTTTTACCGCGACCATGGGGCCCAAAAACCGCGTGGGGAAAATCTTCGTCGATTACCTGCGCAACACTCGCGGCGCGAGCACAGTGGCGGCCTATTCGGTACGTGCCCGGCCTGGATTGCCGGTCTCAGTACCGATTGCCCGTGAGGAGTTGAGTGAACTGCGCAACGCTCAGCAGTGGGATATCCGTTCCTTGCCCGAGCGGTTGGAGGGATTGAAAACCGATCCTTGGGAGGGGTATGGCCATCGGCAGAAAATTACGAAAAAGATGTGGGAAAAGCTGGGGGCCAAGAAACCGTGAGGACCGTGTTTTGAGGGTTGTTTTGGCTGAATGCTTCGGCCTCATCGCGAGCAAGCCCGCTCCCACATTTAATCCGCGTCAGCCCACAATGGCGTGACCAACGCAGGGCTAGTGTGGGAGCGGGCTTGCTCGCGATGACTTAATCAGCATTTCGAATGTTCTAGATCAAAACAAAAATCGCCACCAACCCAGCGAAAATCGCCCACTTTTCCAGGTAGTAGAGTTTGCGATTACGCTTTTTAAGCTCTTTTCCACGCAGACGGATTTTGTACAGTTTGGTAAACGCCCGGTTCAAACCACCGGTTTTGTCCCTGGCATCGTTCGGCGAACCGGCAGAAACCATCACGTTGCGGCTAAACCACCTGTTGAAGGCGGCGGCCCAGCGGTATTTCATCGGCCGCTCCACATCACAGAACAAAATAATGCGGTTCTGTTGGGTGGTGTTCTCGGCGTAGTGAATGAATGTCTCATCGAACATCACCGCTTCGCCGTCGCGCCAGTGATAGCGCTCTCCGTCAACCTCGATGTAGCAGCCAGGGTCGTTCGGTGTGTCCAGACCCAAGTGGTAGCGATAAGAGCCCGCATACGGATCGCGGTGACGCACCAGCTTCGAGCCCGGCGGCAACTCGGCAAACATCGCGGCCTTGATCGAGCCTATGCCGTGCAGCAGTTCGGTGGTGCGCGGGCACAGTTTCATCGCCGAAGGATGGCTGTCGCCGTACCACTTCAGGTAGAAACGCTTCCAGCCACTTTTGAAGAAGGAGTTGAAACCCAAGTCGTTGTATTGATCCGAACGCTTGATCTCCCCTGCTTTGAGCAGGTTCTGGCCTTCGGCGCGAATTTCCTCCCAGTGCGTTTGCAAGGGGCTCAAATCAGGAAAATCGGCAGGATCAAGGTACGGACGATTGGGTTTCTTCGAGAACAGGTAGAGAAAACAGTTCACCGGCGCCAGGAACGTCGAGTGGTCGCTCAGCTGGCGGCCGATTTTGTGCCGGACACGGCCACGCAGGTGCACGTACACGATGGATAAAACGTAGAGAGCAACAATGATGATCTTCACGGAAATCGTCACAAGTCAGTAGAGAACATGCCCAAAACATCGGGTATACCGGTACGACGTCAGGCTTTGACAGAAAGCCAGACATGGCCATTGGCTGGTATTTTAGTCACAGTTTGTAACCAAAGGTGAACTAACGTTTGTGAAAATTTGTTTGGCGTATACCGGTGCAAGTTGCACTTTTTAATCATTCCCCTTCAACACACTTCATGAACGAGGCCTCCACGTTTTGCGCCTTGCCCTCAGCGCTGTGGGTTTTACGATGTAGGCGACAATCATAAGGAGTCATCCCATGTTCGCCGGATTCCAGAAAGACCAGCGCCACGTCAATGGTGTGGACATCGCCTACCGCATCAAAGGCACCGGGCCGGGCCTGCTTCTGCTGCACGGCCACCCGCAGACGCACGTCATCTGGCATAAAATCGCCGAACAACTGGCGCAGCACTTCACCGTGGTCGCCTCCGACCTGCGCGGTTACGGCGACAGCAGTAAACCGCCGGCCGATGACCATCACACCCACTACTCCAAGCGCGAGATGGCCCGTGACAGCCTCGCACTGATGAAAGACCTCGGCTTTAGCGAGTTCTCGGTGTTGGCCCACGACCGAGGCGCACGGGTTGCCCATCGGCTGGCCCTCGACCATCCGCAGACGGTGCTACGCATGGTGTTGCTGGATATCGCACCGACCCTGTCGATGTACGCCCAGACCGACGAAACCTTCGCCCGCGCCTATTGGCACTGGTTTTTCCTGATCCGCCCGGCACCGTTGCCGGAGACCCTGATCGAGGCCGATCCCGAGTCGTATTTGCGCAGTGTCATGGGCAGCCGCAGCGCCGGGCTCAAGCCCTTCACCGAGCAAGCTTTCAGCGAATACCTTCGCTGCCTGAAACTGCCCGGAACCGCACGTGGCATCTGTGAAGACTATCGGGCCAGCGCCAGCATAGATCTGGATCACGACCGTGCCGACATCGCTGCCGGTCACCATTTGATGATTCCACTGCTGGTTTTATGGGGCGCCGAAGGCACCGTCGGGCGCTGCTTCGACCCCCTCAAGGAGTGGCAGCACGTCGCCACCGATGTGCGCGGCAAAGCGCTGCCGGCCGGCCATTACCTCGCCGAAGAAGTTCCAGAGTTGCTACTGGACGAAGTGCTGACCTTCCTTCGCTAAACCCACTCAGCCGACCTGACTGAAACCGTCCCGCACAGGCCATCACTGGTCTGTGATGGGTTCGTCTTGCCTAAAAAACGTCTCGAGATAATAAAAATGATAATCAGAAAACTGCTGGGAACCTTGTATATCCAAGTGGTCATCGCCATCGTCCTGGGCGTGTTGATCGGCAACCACTGGCCTCAGGTCGGGATCGACCTCAAGCCGTTGGGCGACGGATTCATCAAGCTGATCAAGATGATCATTGGCCCGATCATTTTCTGCACCGTGGTCTGCGGCATCACCAGCATGCACGACGTGAAACAGGTCGGCCGGGTGGGTGGCAAGGCGCTGCTGTATTTCGAAATCGTCTCCAGCATCGCTCTATTGATCGGCCTGCTGGCCGCCCATGCCCTGCACCCCGGCGTCGGCTTCAACATTGACGTGAAGACGCTCGACACTTCAGCCATCTCAGGCTTTGTCGGCCAGGCCGAACACGGCGACGGCGTCACCGGTTTTCTGCTGCATGTGATCCCAACGACCTTCTTCGACGCCTTCTCCAAAGGCGAAATTCTGCCCGTGCTGTTCGTCTCGGTGCTGTTCGGTCTAGGTCTTGTAATGATTGGCGAAAAAGGCCGGCCACTGGTCGGTGTCATCAACCAGGCCAGCGATGTGTTCTTCCGCATCGTCGGCATGATCGCCCGCGTCGCGCCGATCGGTGCTTTCGGCGCGATGGCGTTCACTATCGGCAAATATGGCCTCGGTTCGCTGCTGCCACTGCTCAAGCTGGTCGGCACGTTTTACCTGACCGCTTTTATCTTTGTGGCCTGCGTGCTCGGCAGCATCGCCCGTTATGCCGGCTTCAGCATTTTTCGTCTGCTGGCCTACATCAAATCAGAACTGTTGATCGTGCTGGGCACCAGCTCTTCTGAATCGGCGCTGCCGCAACTAATGCAGAAGCTGGAAAGCCTGGGTTGCTCCAAAGGTGTGGTCGGCATCGTCGTCCCCACCGGTTACACCTTCAACCTCGACGGCACCAACATCTATATGACCCTGGCGGTGCTGTTCCTGGCTCAGGCAACCAATATCGACCTGACACTGGAACAACAACTCACCCTGTTGGCGGTGGCCATGCTCACCTCAAAAGGCGCCGGCGCGGTGGTCGGGGCCGGTTTTGTCGCACTCGCCGCAAGCCTGGCAGTGGTGCCAACGGTGCCGGTCGCGGCAATGGTCCTGATCCTCGGTGTTGACCGGTTCATGGCCGAATGTCGCTCGCTGACCAATATCATCGGCAACGCCGTCGCGACGCTGGTGGTCGCCGCCTGGGAAGGTGAGCTGGATCGCAGCAAGATGGGGCCCATCGCACTCAAGCGTGGCCGTGCAGCACTGGCCGCCGCGCAGGCCAAGGTTTCAGTCGAGTAAACCCGCAGGAGCGGGCGAGCCGAGAGCTCGCCGTTCCGGTGCTATTCTGGCGGCTCATGCCGCCATTCTTCGTGTGTTATGACTCTCAAGAAAGACACCGTGCCCCTACCCGAAGACCTGCGAGTTTTTCTCACTGTGATCCGCAAGGCCGGCTTCGCTTCGGCGGCGGATGAATTGGGCCTGTCGCCCGCCTACGTCAGCAAGCGTATCCAGATCCTCGAAACCTCCCTCGGCACGCGGCTGTTGCATCGTACCAGTCGGCGTATCGCGTTGACCGAAGACGGCGAACGGGTACAGCGCTGGGCCGTGCGCATTCTTGAAGACTTCCAGCAATTGCACGACGAACTCAGCGACGCCCACGACAGTCCGCGGGGGCGTTTGCATCTGTGCAGCAGTTTCGGCTTCGGGCGAAATCATGTGGCCCCGGCGCTGTCGTTACTCGCTGAGCGCTATCCCGATCTGGAGATTCGTCTGGACCTGTTCGACCGGGTGGTGGATATCGTCAGCGAGGGCTTTGACCTGGAGATCCGCGTCGGCGATGACATTCCCGGTCAGCACATCGGCCGACAGCTGGTGAGCAATCGACGGGTGCTGTGCGCAGCACCGGCCTATCTGCAGCGCCGAGGCACGCCGCAAACGCTGAGCGATCTGGAGCAACACGACTGCCTGGTGCTCAAGGAGCGTGACAATGCGTTTGGCATCTGGAATCTGGAGCGCGACGGCACTCAGGACAGCGTCCGGGTTCGCGGGCCGTTGTCGTCCAATAGCGGGGAGATTGTACTGCAGTGGGCACTGGACGGACGCGGCGTCCTGCTGCGTTCACTGTGGGATGTGAAACCGTTGCTGGAGCAAGGACGACTGGTGCAAGTGCTGCCCGAGTACACCCAAAGTGCCAACGTATGGGCGGTGTACCCGACGCGGCTGGCGTATTCGGGGAAATTGCGGGCGTGTGTGGAGTTCTTGCAAGAGCACTTCAAGGGGTTGTCGATTTAGCCGCGGAGTATGTGCCAAGAGAGTTGATCGTTCCCACGCTCTGCGTGGGAATGCATCCCGTGACGCTCTGCGTCACATCCAGAGCGGACGCGGAGCGTCCGTGGCGGCATTCCCACGCGGAGCGTGGGAACGATCACGCGGGAGGTGGGAACGATCATTTCAGTTCAACCAGGGGTTGGCGGCCAGATGCTTGCGCTCAAAGGCCTTGATTTGATCGCTGCGCTGTAAAGTGCTGCCGATGGCGTCAAGGCCAAGCAACAAAGCGGTCTTGCGCAGGGTATCGATCTGGAACGGGATCACCCGACCGCCCTGCAAACAAATCTCCTGAGCCTCCAGATCGACGCTGATTGTTGCGCTGTCCGGTTGGTTGATCACCTGCCCTAGGCTCTGCAAGAGCGCTTCGTCCAGCGTAATCAGCAGCACGCCATTACGCTGACAGTTGTCATAGAAGATCCCGGCAAAGCTGCTGCCGATTAGCGCCCGAATGCCCATTTGCTTCAAGCCCCACACCGCATGCTCACGGCTTGAGCCACAACCAAAATTTGGCCCTACCACCATGAAGCTCGCGCCGTTCCAGGCCGGCTGATTGAGCACGAACTCAGGGTTCGGCTCACCGGTCGGCAAGAAGCGCACATCGAAAAACAAACCACGATCCAGGCCATTACGGTCGATGCCCTTGAGAAACTGCTTGGGCATGATCACATCGGTGTCGATATTGGCCGCCAGCATTGGCGCAGCCTTGCCGGTGACCTGGGTGAAGGGTTGCAGGCTCATGTTCTGTCTCCAAAGTTGCGGATATCCGTCAGGCGTCCGGCAATCGCCGCCGCTGCAACCATCGCTGGGCTCATCAGGTGCGTACGCGCACCCGCGCCCTGGCGTCCTTCGAAATTGCGGTTGGTGCTCGAAGCGCAGCGATCGCCCGGCTCCAATACGTCGTCGTTCATCGCCAGGCACATGGAGCAGCCTGATTGCCGCCATTCAAAACCCGCGTCGATAAACACTGCGGCCAACCCTTCCGCTTCTGCTTGATTGCGTACCTCGGTAGACCCGGGAACGATCATCGCCCGCACATGACTGGCCACGTGTTTACCGCGAACCACACTGGCGGCATCGCGCAAGTCTTCGATCCGGGCGTTGGTGCACGAGCCGATAAAGGCATGGCTGATAACGATGTCACTCAGCGGCATGCCAGCTTCCAGGCCCATGTAGTTCAGGGCGCGACGCATGTCCTGACGCAGGATCAGATCGGTGATGGCTTGCGGGTCCGGCACCGTGGCGCCGATGGGCAATGCCTGATCTGGACTGGTGCCCCAGGTGACCATGGGTTCCAGAGCGCGGGCGTCGAGCTCCACTTCAAGGTCGAACAGCGCATCGGCGTCGCTGTGCAGGGCTCGCCAATGACTCACGGCACGGTCCCACAGCTCGCCTTTCGGTGCACGCGGCTTGTCTTTCAAGTAGGCGAAGACTTTCTCGTCCGGTGCCATGAATGCACCACGCGCGCCCGCCTCCACCGCCATGTTGCAGATGGTCATCCGCGCCTCGACGCTCAAGGCATCGATGGTCGAACCACGGAACTCGATGGCATAACCCGTGGCACCGGAAGCACCGATCTTGCCAATCAGCGCCATGATCACGTCCTTGGAGGTCAGACCGGCGGCGAGTTCGCCGTCGACGGTCACGCGCATGCTCTTCAAGCGTTTGTAGACCAGCGTCTGCGAGGCCAGCAGATGCTCGATTTCCGAGGTGCCAATGCCAAAGCCGAACGCCCCGAGCGCACCATAGGTGGTGGTGTGGCTATCCCCCGCTGCGATGACCATGCCGGGCAGAATGAAACCCTGCTCTGGTGCGATCACATGCTCGATCCCCTGGCGCTTGTCGAGGATGTCGAACAGCTCGATGCCGAAATCCCGGCAGTTTTGCGCCAGGTACGAAACCTGCCGTGCACCACCGGCGTCGGGCATGGTGGCGATGCGTATGGGCGTGGTGGGGTTCACATGGTCAACAACCGCCAGCGCCGTTTGGGGGCGCCAGACACCCCGCCCGGCTTCACGCAAACCGCTGAACGCTTGCGGGCTGGTGTATTCGTTGATGACCTGGCGGTCGATGTACAACAGGACGTGGCCCTGATCATCGAGGCGGCACACCGTGTGGGAATCGATGTGTTTGTCGTAGAGGGTTCTTGCTTGAGTCATGGAGGCACCCGCGTGGATGAAAGTACGCGTGGCTGTCGGAATGCGGCAGGTCTATGCCGACAGGCGTATGGCTCCATCATAGGCAGCACCGCAAGCCCATCAATGGCAAGACAGTGATGGCTTGGAACATGGTTCGTGTTTGATCGACAGACGCAATCGCGCCTGTCGATCAAGGTTTGCGCCTAAAGCGCCGTCAGCGCTTCCAGTACGGCCAACGACAGTACTTCCTGATTGAAGGGTTTACTGAGTCTTGGCCAACTGACGGGAATCTCCATTTGTTCGGCAAACCCGGTGGCCAGGAGTACCGGTAATGTCGGCCACTGAGCCTTGATGGCGTCAGCCAACTGGATGCCGGTCATGTGTGGCATGGCCTGATCAGTGATGACCAGATCAATCGTATTGTCCTGGGAGATTATCTCCAGCGCCCGAGCCCCGGACTCGGCATAGAACACCGTATGTCCCAGGTCCTCCAGCATCGCGACGGCACTGAGCAACACCAGCGGATCGTCATCCACCACCAGCACTGTCAGTGAATTGATTGCTGTCGGCGGGCTGGGTCTGGGCTTCGTGATTTTGGCCGGGAGTTCGGGAGCATCCGCCACGGGCAGCCACAACTCAACGGTGGTTCCACTGCCCTTTTTGCTCTTCACGAACAGTCGCCCGCCCGACTGCTCAGCAAGCCCTTGCGCCATGGGCAGCCCCAGCCCCGTGCCCTTGCCGATGCCCTTGGTGGTGAAAAACGGCTCCGCAGCCCGGGCCAATATCGTTTCATCCATGCCTTCGCCGTCGTCGGTCAACGATAGGGCAATGTACGAGCCGGGCTTGAGCGGATCCTTGTTCGAAATGACCTGTTCCTCTCGTGCACTGATGAGGATCCGCCCCCCTTCAGGCATTGCATCGCGCGAGTTCACGGCCAGATTGAGCAGCGCCAGTTCGAGCTGATTGGCGTCCGCCATGACCGGTTTCAGGACCCGTGGGAAGCGGGTTTCGACAGTGATCGTCGGGCCGAGTGAGCCTTGCAGCAGCTCCGACATCCCGCGTATCAGGGTGGTTACATCGACTGTTTCAAGTTTTAGCTCCTGACGACGAGCGAACGCCAGCATCCGCTGGGTCAGCGAAACCCCGCGCTGTGCGCCTTTGATCGCATTGTCCAGAAGCATGATGATTTTAGGATCGTCTTTGGTGCGCCTGCGGACAATCTCCAGGCTGCCCAGTACGACCATCAGCAGATTGTTGAAGTCATGGGCGATCCCGCCCGTAAGTCGCCCGATGGATTCCATTTTCTGGGATTGGAACAGTGCTTCACGTGCATCGTCGAGTGCGCGCTGAGCTGCAACGGCGTCGGTAATGTCGCGAGTGATTTTGGCAAAGCCGAGTAACTCTCCGCGTTCATTACGGATCACGTCGATCACCACATTGGCCCAGAACCGCGAACCATCTTTGCGGATTCGCCAACCCTGGTTCTCGAAACGACCCTCGCGAACGGCGGTTTCCAGCGCGCGTTGCGGTTCGCCTTTTTCGCGGTCTTCTTCGCTAAAAAACAGCGAGTAATGCTGACCAATAACCTCTTCCGGTAAATAGCCTTTTATTCGCTGCGCCCCCAGATTCCAGTTTGTGATCACGCCACTGGGGTCAAGCATGTATAGCGCGTAGTCCGAGACGCCTTGGACCAGTATCCGAAACTGTTCCTCGCTCCGCTTGAGCGACTCCTGGGCTAGCTTGCGCTCAGTCAAATCCTGGGTAACTTTGGCGAAACCCAACAGTTCGCCGTTGGGAGAACGGATGGGGTCAATAACGAAGTGTGACCAAAAACGCTCGCCGTCTTTACGCACGCGCCAGCCTTCACCCTCGAATCTACCCTCGGTAGCCGCGGTTTTTAATGCACGCTCGGGCAATCCCGATTTCCGGTCTTCTTCGGTATAAAAACGGGAAAAATGCTGGCCCAGGATCTCTGCCTCTTCGTATCCTTTGAAACGCTTGGCCCCCGAGTTCCAGCTGCTGACAAACCCATCGGGATCAAGCATATAAATGGCGTAATCCGTCACCGCATCGATGAGCAAGCGATATCGCCCTTCGTCTTTCAGTGACGCATTGAATCGCTCAATGTGCTTCATCACGTGCTCCGAAGGCTGAGTGATCAGTGGGAGATTAGTCGATAGGAAGCAAGCAACGTTAGTGTCCGTTGTCGCATTCGAGTGGTCTTGCCCGTATCAAAAACACCTCAAAGACTGACTGACGGTGTCAAACTCAAACGCTACACCCCATCGCCTCGCAGGTGTCTATTCTCAAGAGCATGGATCCGTTTTCAGGCAAACGACTCAACTAAACTGAAGTCTTAACCGGAGGATTTGCCCATGTGCGGAAGGCTTTCACAATATCGAGGCATCCACGACTTCGTCGCCGCGCTGAGCATGCCCAACGCTCTGGTCAACACCGTGGGCGATCAGCCAATCGGACAGTACAACGTCGCACCAACGACCCAGGTTGCACTTCTCCATTTAGAAGGTGAAGTGCTGCACGCTGATCTGGTCCGCTGGGGCTGGCGTCCGCATTGGGCCACCGACAAGCCGGAGCAGATCAGCACCAGGGTCGAGAAGATCGCGCACGGCCCCTTCTTCCGGGCGATCTGGCCACACCGCGCCATTATGCCGATCGACAACTGGTTTGAATGGGTTTATGAAGGTGGCCCGAAAAAACAGCCCTACCTCATCCGGCGCCGGGACAGGGCACCGATTCTGTGCGCCGCTATCGGCCAATACCCCGCCGGTGGCCGTGAACCGAGGCAGGACGATGGCTTCGTGATCATCACTGCCGACAGTGCCGGTGGAATGGTCGATATCCACGACCGACGGCCGGTTGTCCTGGATCCGGAACTGGCCTGTGAATGGCTTAACCATGCAACGCCCAAGGAGCGCGCCGAGCAGATAGTGTTACTGCAGGGAGAGCCGGCCGATACCTTCGAATGGTTCAAAGTCGGCATGGCTGTGGGCAACGTGAGAAATCAGGGGCCCGAATTGATTAGACCGATGCGTTAATATCAAAAATTGATTATCCGCAGCAAGCGGCGAACATCATCGACTGACCGTAGCTTGATGGTCCATTCCCCATCAGTCTTGTCATTGACCTCGCCAAACTCTGCCGAGAGTGCTTTAAGCGAATAGTGTACGGTCTTGAAAGCTGGCAGCCGGAAATGAAATAGAAGCCAATTATGGTTGGCGACGAAACTGAAGGGGCAGGTGCTGTCGGATAGCGAAAAAATTTCTATGGTTCTATTTAGCTCACCCTGTGGCTTGGGCGCACAGTTATGCCCCTTCATGGTGGAAATTGCGCCAACCAGCATGCAAAACGCCTCCCGCACTTGCGGGCTTTCGATAGACGAATAGCACTCAACGTACTTTGCCGCATCCCGAGCGTCAGTGATCATCTGATTCTCCCTTGGTGAGAGGCGGCTGCCGACGTTCGCGTCGAAGCCTGGGGCCAACAAGCCTACAGTCGATCGGCCTGTTCAATCATGTTGGTAGCCAACTTGATGCCTTGGTTTTTTGCATCGTCGAAGCTCTTGTAAATCGCCTTTTCATGAAGGTTTTGAACATTGTCCTCGGAGTACTTCACGGTAATGCGAAGCCCTTTTGGGATCGGATCGCCTTGAGCTCCCCATTCGAAATCAATCATCGCCTCTCTGCCGTTTGGGTGGATGTAACTGATCGGGTTCGGTCTGTCAGCTGGTCCCATTTCGCTCTCCCAGATATCCGGTGATTTACCCATCTCTTAAGCATTAGTCCACAACCGACAATCACGCCACCCTGGCGAGCCCCACATGACCGAAGAACCCTGACCCTACTCATTGGGTACCCTGGAAAAACCGCCGATACGCGTCATCAACACAGGCAACGCAATTCCAATCAGAGGCAAGGCGATAAACACAAGGAGGCCAATAGCCTCCCAACCATAGCGGTCAGCATCGCTGGCGAAAACGCCAAGGACGCCAATGGCAACGACAATGGCGCCTAGTGGAATCAGCAAACTTACCTTCACTTTAGATAAGCGAAGCTGAGCCGAGCTTGCACCACTAATCCAAAGATAGACCCAGGCAACAATGCTCAACATGCTCAAGGCGAGCGCACACATTTCAATCAACAATCCCTGTCCAAGCATCACGTGTTTGTTCCTGATTGGTTTTGCAAAAATGCAATCTGACGATAGTTTCATCGTAAAGATGCGGAAAATCGTCTTTGCCAGTACCAGACCGGAAGTGGATTGTGCCCCGCTACGCCAATGCCAAGTGTAAAGGGGACCGCCGGTTTAGCGTAGTGCCCGCGATCAATAGACCTTCTCGGCCAGGAGCCGACACACTGTTTCAACAATTCGCGTTAGCGCCTACGCACTTACCACGCAGCACACTCGAAAAATCTGGGGGGAATGACTATCGGACTCCCCAGGAGTGGGGACCTGCACCCACTGAACAAAGACTTTGCTACTCCCTTCAATAGCATGAACCGAATCCAACCCGTTGATTATTCTTGGTTTTTTATGACCTCCGTGCCTGGCTCGGCTTTTGCCTTGAGTCTTAACAGAGCAGCAAAGTGCTATCGCTTTGGGGGTAGCACCGATAAAGCCGCGCGGGCATGAAACCAAGTGAAGACCATGAAAAGCAAAGTACCTCTGAAATCTTCGCCCAAGGTATTCCTCTTCTCCGGCATTAAGGCTGCGCTGCTGGTCACACTCAGTCTGGCCAATGTCAGCGCTGCACCGCTCGATGATTTCGGCCCACCGCCACCGACCGATCCCTCGGCCTTTAGCAATCCGCCCGCCGACCCCAAGGCCGCGCTGGAAGCCCTGGAAGACGCGCCGCCCGCCAACCAGGGCGCGCTCGCCCTGCCCAATGGCGTGTTTGGCGACAGAACCACTCCGCGCGCCCAAAACGTCCTGCCCCCGAAGCTGCAGACGTCGTTCAATATTCCCACCAATGGCAAGCCAAGCCCGCTGTTCGGGGCCGAACCCTTCACCCAGCAATTGCTGCTGCTTGAAGAGCTCGGCTCGGAGAAGCTCGATCCGACCACCCCACCGCAGAAACTGACGTTCCCCGTTCCTACCCTGGGCCCGGAACCACAGCAGGATCCAAACAGTGTCGCCCGCAGTGGCCCCTCTAGTACGGCACTGGAAGCCTTTCTGCGCCAACCTGGCTTGACCCCGTTCCCGTCGCAGTTTTCCAATGTACTGGACCGCAACCCCTGGAAGGCGCAAATCGAAGCATTCCTCAACCGCAGCCCGGTAGGCTCACCGGCAGAGGGGCGGCCACCGGGAAAAGGCTGGTCGCACCAACGCTTCAATGAGTTTTTCCCCCAGGTCCAGTTCAAGACCGTGCAAGCAGGCGCCCGAACCAATCAGGGCTTGCGCGACAACAAACAGTTGCACAGCTACACCAAGGGCGAATTCGGTCCCGGTGGGCTCTACAACCAAACGTCCGACTTCCCCGTGATAGTGGGCACGACCCGTGGCATCGACGTGCGTTTTCATCCCAGATTTCCAGTGCAGAACCACAAGTCGCTGTGGACCTTCGATGGCACGTTTCCGCCCAAATTGCTGATGGTTCGCAATGGGCAAGCAATCCTGATGCGCCACTACGACGCCCTGCCGATCGATCCGGCGGCAAACGCCGGCTTTGGCCTGCACACCCTTACGACCCACGAGCACAACGGGCACTCCCCGGCCGAGAGCGACGGCTTTACCAATGCGTTCTTTTTCCCCGGGCAGTACTACGACTACCGTTGGCCGCTGCAGCTGGCCGGTTACGACACTATCAACACCACTGCGCAAGACTCTCGGGCTGCGTTCCCCTGCTCACCCGGCGAAACGCTGTTCGTCAATGATGCCAGTCCTGGTCTCAAGACCTGTCAAAACGGCAGTATCAAACTGCGCGGCGACTGGCGCGAAACCATGAGCACCCACTGGTTCCACGACCATATGCTCGATTTCACCGCGCAGAATGTCTACAAGGGCAATGGCGCGATGATGAACTACTACAGCGCCGTCGATCGCGGCAACGAGGCGTTCGAGGACGGCGTCAACCTGCGTTTTCCCAGTGGCTCGGCACTGCCCTGGGGCAACCGCGACTACGATGTCAATCTGCTGATCGCCGACAAGGCCTGGGACGAAACCGGCCAATTGTGGTTCAACCCGTTCAATACCGACGGTTTTCTGGGTGACCAAATGCTGGTCAACTGGCAGTACCAGCCCTTTCTCAAGGTACGGGCGCGCAGTTATCGCTTTCGCATACTCAACGCCTCGGTGTCGCGTTTCTTCAAGTTTGCCGTGGTGCGTGAGATCAACGGCAATGGCGGCGAGTTCCCCGGGCCGGCGGGCTCCGGAGTGTCCTTCGCCAGAGTGCCGTTCCACATGATTGCCAACGACGGCAACATCATGGAGCATTCCGCGCCCTTCGACGGCACTCTGGACCTGAACGGCGATGGCGACCTGCAGGACAACAACGCCATCTTGCCGGTTCAGGGCATTGGCGAACGCTACGACATCATCGTCAACTTCGCCAAAAACGGAATAAAACCGGGGGACAAGCTCTATTTCGTCAACCTGCTGGAGCACAAAGACGGCAAGGGGCCCGAGAAGAACGAAATCCCGCTGGCTGACGTGCTGTCCGAAAAATATAAAGCGGTGCTCAAGCAAACCAGCAAGGGGCCCCAATGGGACAAGGGTGATCCCGCCGTCGGCAAGTTCTTCCAGTTGCTCGTCCAGCCCTACGCTGGCCAGGACCAGAGCATGAACCCGGCGGACTTTGAACCGGCCAAACCCGGCAAGCCAGCCGGGAAGAAAATGATCCCGCTGACCATCGACCGCGACAACCCGGCCGACCAGGCCAAGCTCAAAGCGGCGCGGCATCGCCTCTTTACCTTCGGCCGCTCCAGTGGCACCGATCTGGCACCCTGGACCATCAAGACCGATGGGGGCATGGGCTTTAACATGGACCCTCGCCGTATCAGTGCGGCCCCCCAATTGGCCCAAGGTCCGACGCCCGCCGGCTTCAGCGGCGATGGCACCCTCGAAGTGTGGAAGATCGAGAATGGCGGCAACGGCTGGGCCCACCCGGTGCACGTACATTTCGAAGAGGCAATTATTCTCAGCCGTGATGGCAAGGAGCCGCCGGAATGGGAGAAATGGGCGCGCAAGGACATCTACCGCATAGGAGAAGGCGTCGACAGCTCCGTGAACACCGAGATAGCGCTCCACTTCCGCGAGTTCGCCGGCACCTTCATGGAGCACTGCCACAACACCCAGCACGAGGACACCTCCATGTTGCTGCGTTGGGATGCCGAATTTCCTGGTCAGTTCCAGTTGATGCCAACGCCCTTACCAGGCTGGGACGGCGTACGCTTCGTGAACTCCGTGGCGCTCCCCACCTTCCGCACTGGCAACGTAAAGTAACGACGGCCCCAACAAGAAACCGCTAGCCAATGCCGACAGCGCCCGCAGCAACAACCGCTACACCTGGGATCTGGCCGGGACGACGTCGCGGGCCGTCGGCAACACCCTCACGGTAACCGCATCGACCATCGGTGGCCCTCTCAACCTGGGCCCCCACGGGTGCAGGTGCTCGCTGGAGGCTGTCCGTCACGACGAGGCAATTGCCCTCGCTGAAACAGGCCACTCGAGGGCGATGGATCCTCCCGCTAAAGTCATTGCTATAGCTGCCGATAGCTGGGGTGCCAGCCACATTTTTCGGTAGGGTCTCACCATGGATACCAACGTTTGTAACTACCACGAAATTTCGACCGATGAAATTTTGCAAAAAATTCGCAATAGAGAAAGTTTCAAGATAAACAAGGTTCCGTTCGGTGCCTACCAGTCAGCCGTTGAGCATACCGAAACGCTAATAAAGTCGGTTGGTTTCAAATGTTGGGTCTACACAGTCGGCGGTATCGGCGCAGTTGCCCCGACCATCAATTCAGGCATCGGGACGGTTATCGGTATCGAAACGGCGCTGACGATCGCAAAACACAACAGAGCTACCCGGGGCCCTGATTATGAAATAGGCCGCAACCTCTATGGATGTGACGTTGAGGTTACCTACAAAAAGAAGCAGGCCCTCTCTCTGGAGCGTCCAGGCAATTCAGTTCGATTCCAGCTTACTTGAAGGAAGGTCACGGGCCGGGTTGGCCGAACGCAGTAATCATCTCCGGAGCCATCACGGCCATTTCGTCGTAGAAGGCCATGGTGGCTCCAGATGTGGAAAGCCCAGCTCAACGGCTGGGCTCTGGTTACTTTCTGTTTTCCATCATCTTGTCGGCGAGAGCTTTGGCCCTTTCAATTAACAGGTTCTGCCTGTCTTCGTGAGTGGCCTCTCCTACAACCGGTGCCGTCAGATTGCTTTCCGCAATCAACGCAGCGCAGAAGTATTGATCCCAAACTCTTTGCTCCGACGCCTGTTTGTTCACTTGGTCGGCGATCATATGCGGCTCCTTTTGATGAGGTAGCACAGCTATTTTACGCCCGAACGGCAAACAAACCGCGCCGCAACCGATAATCCGCGAATTGCGTAAAACTCGGAAATCCGACACCGGCCGCCGTACAACTGCCGTCACACATACGCGACAAGCCATTACTCTCGCGTCCTGCCGGCCAAACACTCCCCCGCCTCCCTGAAATTAATGAAGCGTCGGCGCCGCCCCACTCAGCACTCGAAGAGTGCCGAGGCCTTTCGGCGGATACGGTCGGTTAACGCTCTCACCTTGGCTTAAAATCATTTAGGGGTGCAGCTATCGGTGAGACTCAATCCTTCGAGGACAACACCATGGGCACGACTGAAGAATCGATAATTGCAGCAGCAAGAATGCGCGCCGCATATCGGGGAGAAAACGAGGCCATGGCTGCGGCGTCAGCACTCGAAGTTGTGGAAGCTCTGAAAAAGTCTTTAACAGGAGACAAATACCAGGAGGCTCTCGAAAAGCTTTATCTCGAGTACACAACCTCCTGATCCACCCGTAACGCACTCACCCGCGACACACCTCATCTCACGCTTGCGATATCGACACTAACCGGCAGTTCGTGGCGGATGCGTTTTAGTTGCTCATGAACAACTCCGCGCCACCATTCGTCGCATCTGCAAACGTGGCGTGGAATACGCGACCATGCCTGGCTTAAGGATTGCAAAGGACGCCCGTAGCAGCCCCAGAACGACGTAATTCTGACGCGGCGGCAATTAAATTAACGCTTAAGGACTCCAGCTTACGCTTGGTCAGTCACCGGGAGATGTAACGTGTCAACTCTCAATGAAATCGCAGCGAACCACGCGAGAATGGCTAAGGTACTGGCAGAAGAAGCGTCGGTCGAGCTGAGTGAGCGACACTCCCAGATAGTGGGCAGTTTCGAAGCTCCATCCACTCATGCGAAACAGCACATACCGCTGCACCTCCTCGCCGGAATGAAGGACAAGCACCCGGGACAGGTAACTGGCTACTTGCTCTGACTCCGCACGATCTTGGCGTCGTGGTGATCGTTGCCTGGCTTTCTTTGTTGGCGTCGCTCGCGTCCTGCTTGGCCTCAGCCTCGATCACTACCTTCCCTTCAAGCGCGACAACCGAAAGTGCTGGATGCCCAGTAGCAGGCAGGCCACGAGCGCGATGATTGCTGCAACTGCAAAGGCCAGCATTGCCGAGGCAAGAGGCTTGGAGAGCTTTGGGGGAATCGTGGGTAATAAAAATGCCCGCTCACTGGCGCGTTGACGACTCAGTGCTACCGTTCAAGTCTGTTCAACAAAAACGGGGCGCGAAAAATGCTGAGATC
Organism: Pseudomonas sp. H11T01; assembly: GCF_048515765.1. Lineage (NCBI taxonomy): Bacteria > Pseudomonadati > Pseudomonadota > Gammaproteobacteria > Pseudomonadales > Pseudomonadaceae > Pseudomonas > Pseudomonas sp. H11T01. Next base: position 381,793 of record NZ_JBLYED010000003.1, read on the forward strand.
ACGAATAGTTGAATCTGGACTTTACGAAGCAGAGAGCAAATCTGGACAGCGTTACACGATTGTGGCGGAAACTCGTCAACTCAGTTTCGACACTAATGAGTCAACTTCGACTTCGTGGCGCAACGGCCCTATTTATTACCGCACCCTGGATCATAAGCCAGTCTTTTGGGTGAGCAATCAAGAGTTCCAACTCGTACCTACGGGTGAGATTGTCACGCGACTTTAAATCTGTCGCCTTGCGGGGGGGCTCCGTAACCGCCTCACCTCGCTCCAGCAGCCCACCATTGAGCGCCACCTTCCAAAAACGAAAAACCCGACCACTGCAGATTGTGTGAAAACCTAGCAATCTGCTCTCCGGTTCAAGAAAATGCCCGCATCGCAAGATGCGGGCATTTTTCTTATGCGCTATATCCAAGGTGAAGATCGCTGCCAGGGGGCACTGTTTCCAGT